>DASYZA010000115.1:0-59652 GCA_035946775.1 Candidatus Sulfotelmatobacter sp.
ATCACGTCTTGTACTTTCATTGCCCGCTCCATCGCGGCCCTCGGATAAGCTTCCATGCTCCGCATGGTCGCTTATCCTCGCCGTCCGCAAAGCGGACATTTCATCTGCTATCTCAACCGGACATATCATGTGCTACCGACAGCCGGATTGCTCTGCCTCGGCGCCTTTGGTCACAAGGATCAGGCGATGCTTTTTCTCCAGATATTCCAGAGTCTCGGGAACTTCCGCGAGGAACTCGATGTCGTGATTGTTGATGATGTCGGTGAAACCCATGACCTGCGCGTGCAGCTCGGGAGTAATCGGGACTGGGCTGAGGCGCTCGAAAGTATCGACCAGCGCATGGGCAAAGCTGCGCAGGCCGTATCCGTGCTTGACGATGCAGTCGCGTTCGACATCGTTCAGGACCTCGCGGACCTGCTCGGGCGTGAATTCGTGATGATTGAGGAACGAGATGAAGCGTGCGATGGCGCGCTCGAAGTAGATGTTGTTCTCCCAGAGCGTGTCGTCGGCGTCGATGAGGAGAGTGTCGGGCAAAGCTTCTAGCTCCCGGCTTCTAGCTCTTGGCTTCTAGCTAAACAAACACAACTTCGCAGGTCGAGTAACAGGTATTCGGGATTGACTTCGATTGGGCTAGAAGCTAGGAGCTAGCAGCTAGAAGCTTCACCCGATCCAATCGACCTGCGATTCCGGCGCAATGACTCCGGATTTGTGCCCCATGTCGAGCAGGCGGCGAACGGCTTCGCGCCCGTCGGGGCCGTAGTCGAGCGTGCGCTCGTTGACGTACATGCCGACGAACTTGTCGGCCGAAGCGGTGTCGAGATCGCGAGCGAACTGCATGGCGTAGGCCAAGGCTTCCTCACGATGATCGAGGCCGTACTGAATGCTTTCGCGCAAGGCTTGCGTCACCGCAGACATGAGTTGCGGGCCGAGTTCGCGGCGGATCGCATTACCTCCGAGCGGCAGCGGAAGTCCGGTCACTTTTTGCCACCACTTGCCGAGATCGACAATGCGGTGCAGCCCGGACTTGTCGTACGTGAGTTGGCCTTCGTGGATGATGAGGCCGGCTTCGAATTTTCCTTCTAGCACCTGGGGAATGATCTGATCGAAAGGAACGACTTCAGTCTCAACGCCCGGGGCGAAGAGTTGTAGAGCGAGATACGCTGTCGTCAGTTTCCCCGGAACGGCGATTTTCCGCGTCTTGACTTCGCTCGTGCTGAACGGGCGTGGCGACACGATCATCGGACCGTAGCCTTCGCCCACACTGCCGCCGCAGGCCATCAGCGCGTACTTGTCCTGGATGTATGGGTAGGCATGGAAGGAGATCGCCGTTACGTCGTAGACACCTTCCCGCGCCTTCTGGTTCAGCGTCTCGATATCGCAGAGAGTGTGGTTGAAGCGCAGGCCGGGCGTGCGGACCTTGTGAGTGGCGAGTCCGTAGAACATGAACGCATCGTCGGAATCGGGGCTGTGTGCCACCTTGATTTCGCGGACGTCCGTGGTCGCGCTACCGATTGAAGATTTTTCAGTTTCGACTGCCATAATTCCGTAAACCCCTAGCGCGATCGGCGCCACCGTGCTGCGACGACCGCTGCGAACATTACCTTCAAGATCTCAGCGGCTATGAACCAGTAGAAGCCGAGATAGGCTGCTTTGGCAAACGAGTGCGTGAAGAGATAGAGCCAGCTGAGTCCTCCGAAGAACAGTGCCAGTTCGGCCAGCAAGCCTGCAACGGCCGCACGCGCAAAAGTTTTTACGCCATGCTCAAAGACGTAGCCTGCCAGGAATGCGACAACGGGATACGCGAGCAAGAACCCGCCTGTGACTCCGAACAACTGCGCAGGCCCCCCCGGCCCAGTCGGATTAAACACGGGCAAGCCCGCGAGTCCTTCGAGTAAATAGAGCGTCATGGCGGCGAAGCCCCGGCGGCTACCGAGCAGGAGTCCGACAACCAATACGCCGAAGTTTTGAACCGTCAGCGGAACCGGGGTCAGCGGCATCATGGGGATGGTGATGTGCGCGCAAAGGGCCACGAACAGGGTCGCGCCGACCACCAATGCCACCTGCCGCGAAGCTTCGAGCGCCCGCTGCTGTGGCGTGCTGAAAACCTCGATTGCAGACTTCGCCATAAGTGCCTCTCAAATGAAACAGGCTTCGAATCAGTTCGACGAATGATTGTGGTCGGGGTCGATGGCTACATCCTGCGACGAATGCGATTTCTGCAGATGCCGCCGCAAATGAACGAACAGAGCAATCGCCACGCACACGATGACCAGCGTACTTACGCCCAGGATCAGGAACCACCAGATCATCCGCACAGCCGACTAGGATAACAGAAAGCGACTGGCTGCTAGCTTCTGGCTAAACAGAATTGAGGCGGAAGCAGCGTTAATCTGGTTGGGGTACATCCAACGAGGTTTTCAGCTATCCGGTTCGCAGCTGCGCTTCATTCACTGATGACATGATCGGCCCATTCCACCAGCGAAACGTAGATGGGAACCGTGCCCCATTGCGCGTTCCAACTGCTCAAGTCCGCTTCCGTGACCCCACGGGCCCGGGAACAAGCTCCTCAAGAGAATACGGGAATATGTTTGGCGGCGAGCTTTGCCATCGTCTCGCTGAGGGGAGGCCATCCGATAGGTTTGACCGTATCAACTGTCGCCTTGCGCATGAGGTAGGTCGCGTCATGCGTAAGAAATATCTGCACGTCATGGCCTGCGTCGGATAATGCGAGCCCATGGGAGAACACGAATGATGCACGAGTCGGCTCATCGGTTCCCCAGGAACTCCTCATCAAGATGTGAAGTTTCTTCTTGGGTGCCTGAGACTGCGTGGTTTGCGCGTTGCTGACGGAAGGAGTAACGGCCCCCGCGGCGAGCGCACCAACGGCCAATTGCGTCGACCTTCCAAGAAAGCTTCGCCGTGTCCCCATATTGCACCTCCACAGTGGGCAGGACTCTATAGGAATCGCGGGCTGATTGCAACCGCGTCGGCAGACGCGGTGAGCTAGGAGCCTGAAGCCGCTTTCCGCCGCTCGCGCATTTGCTCGACGCGCTTGATCATGAACTGCAGGCGGTCGCGACCCCACTTGGTGCGCATGACGGCAGTTTCGATGTCCCTCCACGCGTTCGGATCGTTCAGTTTCTGGCGCACTTCTTTGAGGTGAGGGTGAATCTTCGCGTAAATCAGGAACATCTCGCCGCTGAATCCCGGAGCCAAAAACAATTGCTCGCTCAGCGCGCCGCTATTCACGAATGACGCAACCATTCCCCAATAGCCGCCGACCTGGCGAAACCAGTTATTCTCTTGAGTATTCATGGCCCATATCACTTTCATAATGTCATCCGCGCTTTGCGGGAAAAATTCGCCGCCCCACCAGCTGCGGGCTTTGCGTATTTCGGCCTCACGGCGCAGATCATAGAGTTGGGCAATCAGTTGGGCATCGGCGACAGTCGGTTTCTTGGCCATTCTTTCCTCCGGAAGTGGAGTGCATTGTAATGCGGACCCTCAGCGGTGAGCAATGAGCGATGAGCGAAACCTGTCTTACCTCGTCCTTTGATCAGGTGTTGTCAGAAGAAATCAGCATGAGCGACGTCCGGGTCCGAACTGGTTTTGCTCACGGCTCACTGCTCATTGCTGATTATGCGTTGGTGCTGGCTGCCGATTCCGTGCCCGGAGGAGGCGGTGGCGCCGGGCGTTCGTAATCGCATTCTTTGTTGGGACACGCAATCACCGGGCCCGCTTTCAAATTCTTCTCCACCAGATATTCGCTGCCGCAACTCGGGCACTTCTCAGCGATGGGCTTGTTCGCAGAAGTGAATTTGCACTTCGGATAGTTCGAACACCCGTAGAATGTATTCCCCTTACGCGCACGTTTCTCGACCAGGTCGCCGTCTTTGCAGTCGGGGCACTTCACGCCGATGTAGTTCTGCTTGACGTACTTGCAATCGGGATAGCCGCTGCAGGTGGTGAACTCGCCATAGCGTCCGTGGCGGATCATCATGTTGCGTCCACATTTGGGACAGAGTTCATCGAGTGGGATGTCGGGAACTTTCTTGCCCTGATCCAATCGCCGTGTCGTCTTGCAATCCGGATAGCCGGTGCAAGCCATGAACTGACCGAAGCGTCCACGCTTGAGGACCATCACGCGGCCGCAGTTTTCACAATATTCATCGGCCCCGCCAGTCTCCTGCATGTCGGCGGAATCGAGATCGGGCAGGTTAATAGGATTTTCTTTTGTGAACGTGCAGGTATTCGGATCGTCCTTGTCGTAGGTGCTGCAGGCATAGAACGAGCCGTGCTTGCCCCACTTGATGACCAGCGGCGCGCCACACTTTTCGCACTTCTCATCGGTGGGCTTCTCCATCCGCTTGATGTTCTCCATATGCTTTTCGGCATATTTGAGATCCTTCTGGAATTTCTTGTAGAACTCGGCCATCGCGTCTTGCCACTTCTCTTTGCCGTCTTCGATTTCGTCGAGTTCTTCTTCCAGGCGGGCGGTGTACTGCACATCGAAAATGTCGCGGAAATTTTCCACCAGCAGATCGGTGACGACTAAGCCGATTTCGGTGGGTATGAACTTGCCGCCGATCTTCTGGACGTACTGGCGCTCCTGAATCGTCGAAAGAATCGCAGCGTATGTCGAAGGCCTGCCGATGCCGCGCTCTTCCAGCTCTTTGACCAACGACGCCTCGTTGTAGCGCGGCGGTGGCTCGGTGAAATGCTGCTCGGGCTTCAGTTCGCGCAGTGTGAGTTTCTGTCCGGCTTCGAGCGCGGGCAGCTTGTGCTTCAGTTCTTCGTCTTCTTCGTCCTTCCCTTCCTTGGACTCTTCGTAGACTTTGAGGAAACCGTCGAATTTCAAGACCGATCCGGTCACGCGGAACCAGAAGGTGTCGCTGCCGCTTTTCGCGTCGATGTCGACCGTGGTCTGATCGAACACCGCAGGGTTAATTTGCGAGGCAACAAAGCGCTGCCAGATCAGCTTGTAGACTTTGAACTCATCTTCTTTTAAGTACTGCTTGATCTGGTCGGGATGACGCATCGCCGAAGTCGGACGGATCGCCTCGTGCGCTCCCTGTGCTTCCTTCTTCTCTTTGAATGTATTTGGCGACTCCGGCAAGTAATTCGTGCCGTATTCCTTCCCCACGTACTCGCGGACTTCGGCGATCGCCTCGGGCGCGACTCTGGTCGAGTCGGTACGCATATAAGTAATGAGACCGACGGACCCTTCTTCGCCGAGTTCAACGCCTTCATAGAGGCGCTGCGCGATCATCATGGTGCGCTTGACGCTGAAGCGCAGCTTGCGGGATGCGTCCTGTTGCAACTTGCTTGTTGTGAACGGAGGTGCGGCGTTACGGCGGCGCTCTTTCTTATCAACGGAGCGGACGATCCAGTCTGCCTTTTCCAGAGCTATGCGGATCTTTTCGGCTTCTTCGCCGTTCGGGATCTCAACCTTCTCTTCGCCCTTGCCGAGGAACCGGGCGTCGAAGGCTGGAGGCTTACTTGCCGCGAGGTGGGCATCGATCGTCCAGAATTCTTTTTTCTCGAACGCCTTGATTTCGCGTTCGCGCTCCACGATCAGGCGAAGAGCGACGGTCTGCACGCGTCCAGCGGAAAGACCCCGGCGCACTTTGTCCCACAGAAGGGGAGAAACCTGATATCCCACGAGGCGATCGAGCACGCGGCGGGCCTGCTGGGCATCGACCAGGTTTTGATCGATGGCGCGCGGATGTTCGAACGCCGCCTGCACGGCGCGCTTCGTGATTTCGTTGAAGGTTACGCGCTGGATGCGCGGAGGAGCTTCGGGCTCGCCCTTTTTCGCTTTTTTTGCCTTCTTCTTCTTTGAGCCGTTTTCGTCGAGTTCAAAGGCGAGATGCGCGGCGATGGCTTCACCTTCGCGGTCGGGGTCAGGCGCGAGATAAATGTTGTCGGCAGACGCCGCCAGCTTCTTCAACTTGGCGACAACCTTCTCTTTACCGGGAATGACGATGTAATCCGTCTCGAAATCATTACTGATGTCGACACCGAGAGTGCTCTTGGGCAGATCCTTGACATGCCCGAGCGAGGCTTCGACGCTGAAGCCCTTACCCAGATATTTCTGGATGGTTTTCGCCTTGGCCGGCGACTCGACAATGACTAAACCTTTTGACAATGTGTCCTCAATTTCCGTTTGTTACGTTTTTTGAAGCTAGCACGAATGGCGAGCGGGGAACAAGTTACTCGATGGAAGCTTCGAGCTACGAGCCCCGAGCTAGACCGATGCGCCCTTGGCACGAATTGTCTGCATTAAAGATGTCAGCATCCGTTGGACCTCATCGGCGTTGCCCGTTAGAGTTCTAAAGTCTTCCTCGGCTAGAAAGTGCAGGTCTTTTGCTAGCAAAAGGTGGTACTCCGTTTCGCTGGCTGAACCGCGCGCGATTTGGAGAAAACGACACATTTCATTCTCGGAACGGCGGCCGCAGCCTTCTGCGATATTCGCTCCAACCGACGCAGCGGCCCGACGAAGCTGACTTGTTAATCCATAGAGTTCTTCCTTCGGGAATCTGGATGTAACGCGGTACGTGTTAAGCGTCATTTGATGCGCTTTTTGCCAAACCTTCAAATCCTTGAAGTCAACCATCGGTTCTCCCCTCCACACTGAGCAACCTCGCAGCTCGGAACTCGAAGCTCATCGCTAGAAGCTTTTAACAAAATTCTTTCCCGGCATTTGCTTGACCTTGCCGGTGAGCTCCAGTTCGAAGAGGGCGGCGAAGATTTCTGAGGACGAGAGTTCCGTCTCCAGCTTTTCCACGATCTCGTCGATGTGCGTGGCTTCGTCGGCTTTCAGCAGGCTGAGGATTCGCTTCTCGTGAGGAGGAAGTCCGTCGTCCGGAAATAGAGATGCAGAGGAACCTTCGCCGGATTCAGGCGAGGCGGCTGGGGTGAGGCTAAGTCGTACTTCTGTCGGGAGATCTTCCCAAACATCTTCCCAGGTGGCGACCAGCTTGGCACCCTGTTTGATCAGGGTGTTCGGCCCCCAGGAATTCTTGTTGGTGACGTTCCCGGGCACGGCGTAGACATCGCGATTCTGCTCGAGTGCCAGGCGTGCGGTAATGCGTGTGCCCGAGTACTCAGCGGCTTCGACCACCAACACCCCGATCGACATTCCGCTCAAGATTCGATTGCGAATGGGAAAGTTTTGCGGCGCGGCGAACGTCCCCAACGGGAATTCAGAAACCAGCGCACCGCCGAACGACAGAATCTGCTCGGATAGCCGGGAGTTCTCTTTGGGATAGATGACGTCCACACCAGTGCCGAATACCGCGACGGTTTTGCCTTTTGCCGAGATTGCGCCACGGTGGCTCGCCGTATCCACGCCGCGAGCCATCCCGCTGATGATGACGAGTCCCTGAACAGCCAGATCGCAAGCCAAGCGCTCGGCCATACCAGAGCCATATGGGGTTGGATGGCGAGTGCCGACCATAGCGATCCCTGGCTTGTTGAGAACCTCGGCATCTCCGCGTACATAAAGGATGATAGGCGGGTCGTAAATTTCTCTGAGCTGCCGCGGATACAGGGCATCGTCCATCGATAGCACCGTAATCCCAGCGTCGGATGCGCGCGCGAGTTCCTCGCGGGCCAGTTCGGCCGACTTGCCAGTTGCCAGGGACTGAGCCGAGACGGCCTGGATAGCGGCAGCCTCAAGTTCGGTCAACGAGGCTCGCAAGACGGCCTCGGCCGAACCGAAATGCTCAGCAAGTTTGCGGGCCTTGGTTGGACCAAGCCCGGGGGTCAAGGAAAGGGCTAACCATTCCAGAACGTGCGAAGTTGAAGGAGAAACAGCGATTTGAGACACGAATAGGGCTCCGAGCCGGACTGTAGTTTTCATCGAAAAACCCTGTCAAGGTCACATGTCACAACGCGTTTGTTAAGATTGTGGAAAACAATGCGACGTCTGCGAATTTCCGCCATTTCCTACCTGAATACGGCTCCCCTGATGTGGGATTTCGAGCACGGTGAGGCCGGCCGGCATTTTGAGATCTCCTATACGATCCCCTCTTCGTGTGCTCGGGCGCTGGCCGAGGGCAGTGCCGATATAGGAATCATTCCGGCGGCGGCATACGCGCAGATTCCGGGCCTGCAAATCCTTCCGGATGTGGCAATTGCCTCCCGGAGGGCGGTGCGCTCGATTTTGCTGGTTAGCCAGATTCCCGTGGAACTGGTAAGGACCGTCGCTCTGGATACGTCTTCCATGACATCGGTAGCACTGACGAAAGTCCTGTTCGAGAAATGGCTGGGCGAGGGACGAGAGTTCGTCTCGATGGAACCGAATATTGAAAAGATGCTGTCCGAGTGCGACGCCGGACTGCTCATTGGAGACCCGGCGCTTCAGGTCGATCGCAAGAAATACCACACGCTCGATCTCGCTGAAGAATGGATTCGCTATACGGGAAAGCCCTTCGTTTTTGCGTTCTGGGCCGTGCGGCAAGATGCGCTGCAGGAAGCGGACCCGGCAATGGATCTCGGCGCAATGTTTCGTGAGTCGCGCGATCATGGATTGACTCCTGAGAGTCTGCAGCAAATTGGCGTTGAATGGGCGCCGCGTCTGGGCATCAGCAAAGAGAGCGTGCGCACTTATTTGACCGAGAACATTCACTATCAGCTCGACGCCGGATGTCTGGAAGGACTGCAGCTGTTCTATCGGTACGCGGCAGAAATTGGTGCGTTACGCGAAGTTCCGGAGTTTCGGTTTGCAGCGACGAGCGTCCCTGCAGTTAGAGGCTGAGACTTATCCCCGTCTGTGCTCCGGCCATCTAAGGCCACTTTACTGTGAGTGCGTACACTTCCTGAGTTCCGACATCACGAGTGAGCACCGGGGAATTATCTGGGGCGACGTTCAATTGCGTGTTGCCTGTGTAAGGATCCTGGACGGGCCGGAAAGTCTTGAGACTGGCGACTTCTTCTATTGTTCGACTTTTGATTTTCATTCGATAGATTTTGGGATCATTGCCGGCAGTCTGGTAGAAAAAGTAGTCGCCAGTCGGCGACATTTCCCAGTTCACGAACTTGTCAGGGTTGGTAACCAGGTCCGTCCACTTTCCGGTCTTGAAGTCGTAAACAACGAACTTAGATTGATCACCGATTATCGCGATCAGGGTATCTTGCGTCGCGAACCAGGGTCCGATGGTCGATTTCGAATCAGGAACTGTCGAAACCTTCCCCGTACGAGTGTCAAATATCCCTGATTCCGGGTACCAACCGTCTTTCGAGGTATGCACCGAAAAGGTGAGTGCGAGCAGGTTCCCATCCGGCGACCAATCCGGTGCGTTGGGATGACCTAAAGGATCATTGAGTAGTTTCACAGGCTTTCCTCCCGCCATGTTTGCGAGGTAGATATTGTCGTCACCCGTACAAAAAGCCACTCTGGTTCCGTCTGGGGAGATACGAGGAAATTCGACAACCAGTGGTGGATAAGTGAGTTGCAAGCGATCGCTTCCATCGGCGCGGCTTCGCCACAGTGTGTGCTCTGGGTAGGAGAGATACGCGGCCCATTTCCCGTCACGGGAGAACGTCACGTCATAGGCGGAGATGCCTCCCAGAAAAGGCACAAACTCGCGAACTCGAGAGTCGTAGCGCACAAGTTCGCCACGCCTTTGCGCTCCGACGGCAAAGATCTGTTTCCCGTCACGACTGGGGACAAAGCCGTCATAAGAAGCAGGGCCATTGGTGAGGCGCACCGGTGCGGGAGCGCGCCCCAGCAAAGGTTGCCGAGCGCCGAGAGCCCATATGTCTGTGCGTCCGTTGGTCTGGCCCCCAAAGAGGATGTATTTACCGTCGCTCGACCAGACCGTATAGGTCAGCCGAGTCGGCAGCCCTTCCCCAGACTTCAGTACTGTGTGGATCCCAGTACCGTCGCTCGCTCCCATGTGGATCATCCAGTTCTGGCCGGAACCGCCACTTGTAAAAAAGATCATCTGTTTCCCGTCGGGCGAGACATTTGGGGCAACGCCATACTTCGAGAGCTCCTCGAGTTTCCGTGCATTGGAGCCGTCTTTCTCCGCCACCAACACATCTTTGCCCACCGCATAGATCAGACGGCCGTCGGGAAACAGACCGAAATCCGTGATTTCGGTATCCACCAGCCGGCGAGCTTCTCCGGCGGGAAGAGGCAGCGACCATACCGTGGCCTGCGTCGGGATGGGCGCGGTGACAAGGACAAGAAGGGACGAGCCATCTGCAGTCAGGCCTGCGATCTGCGCGTTCACCAAGTTTGTTGCAACCGGACCGGTCTCGCCGCCATGCGCGGAGACCTGAGCGATCCTTAGACTTCCCACGGCCCCCTCATTGAAGTAGATCCGCGAGCCATCGGTTGCGATGTACCCTTCCTTCGGTTCTCCGTCATTGGTGAGTTGAACCACCGACTCGATGACGGGAAGAGCGGAGGAGCGCATAAGCCAGACTCCAAGCATGGCGGCAATAACGAGCATTGCAGCGCCGACAGCTATCCAGAATCCGCGCTTGGGTGATGCGGTACCGGCGACCATGCCGGGTATAGCGCTGCCGGAGTCCGAGAGCGCCTCCAGGGCGAACGCCAAGTCCGACGCGGAATGGAAGCGCCGTTGCGGAGCCTTTTCCAGGCAACGATGCACCACTTTCTGCAGAGCCGGAGGAACGCCGGGGACCAACTGAGAAACGGGAGGCGGCTCCTCGTTGAGAATCGCACTCATGGTTTCGGCCGAGGTCGTCTTGTGAAACGCGCGCTCGCCGGTCAGCATTTCATGCAGGATGCTACCCAGCGCGAAGAGGTCGGCGCGGCTGTCGGCCACCTCTCCTCGCACCTGCTCGGGTGCCATGTATCCTGCCGTGCCAAGGACGACGCCCGGTTCGGTTGCGCCGCTCATTGTGGGAGTGTTGGACTCGGTTACGCCGGGTTTTTCGATAACTTTTGCGAGTCCGAAGTCGAGGATTTTGATGCGCCCGTCCTTGGTGAGAAACAGGTTCTCAGGCTTCAGATCGCGATGAACAATTCCTTTTTCATGGGCCGCCGCCAACCCGTGAGCGATTTGAATTGCGTAGTCGACAGCCTTTCGGACGGGTACCGGCCCGCGCAACAGGATTTCGCGCAGCGTATTGCCTTCCAGTAACTCCGAGACAAGATACGGAGTGCCATCGTGCAATCCGAAGTGGTAGACAGCCAGAATGTTGGGATGATTCAGAGCCGCAGCGGAACGCGCTTCCTGCTCGAAGCGCCGGAGACGATCGGGGTCACGCGACAAGAAAGCGGGAAGAATCTTGATGGCGACATCGCGTCCGAGTTGCGGATCACGCGCGCGGTAAACCTCTCCCATACCACCTGCGCCGAGAGGCGAGATGATCTCGTACTGGCCGAGTTTGGCTCCAATAGGTAAGGCCATGCCCAGTGCGTGACATTATAGTCTTGCTTCAAATGAAGCCCGGAATCCATCGGGGGCCGCGATAGTTTAAGCTGAACCAGATTGATGAGCCTTTTTCCATCCATGCCGAATGCCAGTGGAGCGGCCGATACTACCCGGCCGCTGGCGGACCGCATGCGTCCGCGGACGCTCGACGACTACGTTGGCCAGGAGCATCTGATCGGGCCGGGCAAGCCGCTGCGGGTTTCGATCGAGCGCGACGATGCGGGATCGATTATCTTCTGGGGACCTCCCGGCACTGGCAAGACCACACTCGCCAAAATCATCGCCAACATGACCAAGGCGGAGTTCATCGAGTTCTCCGCGGTGTTGGCCGGGATCAAGGAAATCAAGCAGGTCATGGCTGATGCCGAGCGTGCGCGGCAGTATGGCACCCGGACGATCGTGTTCATCGATGAGATCCACCGCTTTAATAAAGCACAGCAGGATGCATTCCTGCCGCATGTAGAGAAAGGCAACATCAGGCTGATTGGAGCGACGACCGAGAATCCGTCGTTTGAAATCAATTCGGCTCTGTTGTCGCGATGCCGCGTGTATGTCCTGCAGCCACTGACAGAAGATGAGATCGTTCTACTGCTAAGGCGCGCTCTCTCCGATCAGGAACACGGGCTGGGAAAAATGAACCTGGGCGCGTCTAACGATGCGCTGAAAAAGATCGCCAGCTATACCAGCGGGGATGCGCGAAGTGCATACAACGTACTGGAAGTGGCGGCGGGGCTGACAAAATCCCCACTTCTGGCAAAATCGGCCAGAAATGGGGCACCCATCGCGGAGGAGTCCCGGGAGATCACCGACGAGATCGTCCACGACGCGCTGCAGAAGCGGATTTTGCTTTACGACAAAACTGGCGAAGAGCATTACAACCTGATCTCGGCTCTGCACAAGTCCGTGCGGAATAGCGATCCGGACGCGGCTTTGTATTGGCTGGGCCGCATGTTAGAGGCCGGAGAAGATCCCCTTTATATCGCGAGGCGAGTCGTGCGTATGGCAGTGGAAGATATCGGCCTGGCGGATCCCAATGCGCTCTCGCTTTGTATGGCGGCACGCGACGCGGTCGATTTTATCGGCATGCCCGAGGGCAATCTGGCGCTGGCGCAGGCTGTTGTCTACTTGTCGGTCGCCCCGAAATCAAACGCTTTGTATACCGCTTACGGAAGCGTTCAAGCGGATGTCGAGCGCACCGCTGCTGAGTCCGTGCCACTCCATCTGCGCAATGCTCCCACAAAATTGATGAAGGGACTCGGTTACGGACAGGGCTACCAATACGCCCACGACCTCGAATCGAAAGTCGCCGACATGGAGTGTCTACCGGAGAACCTGCGCGGACGCGTCTACTACCGCCCGACTAGCGAAGGCATCGAAAAGCGTATCCGCGAGCGCCTGGAGGAAATCAAGAAGCAGCGGGCGCGCGCCAAGCAAGGCGAATCCGCGCAAAAGAAAGAATCGTAGGCCGCGATTTCATCATCTTGAAGCTATCAGCGGGCGTTCGCAGTAGCTGCCATCGTCGGAAGGATCGTCCATGTCTGCAAGCTCAACTCTCACCGGCACAGAATTGATTTCTCGCATTCCCACCTCTGATGTCATCAACGATCTGCAGCGGGTGCAGAAAGCTGCCAAGACGATCACGTCGATCCTCGATCTCGACCAACTGATTGAGAGTGTTGTGTATGAAGTGACCACCTCATTCGGCTGCGTGGAAGCAAGCATTTATCTGCACGAGGAAGAGCATGGCGAGATGGTGATGGCGGGAGTTCGGGGCTGCACCATGCATAGCAAGGGACACCGGTTAAAGGTAGGCGTGCAGGGAATGGTGGGATACGTAGCATCGACGGGCCAAATCCGCTACGCGCCTGACGTACGCAAAGATGAATACTACATTGGGTGCGAGCACTCTGTATTGTCAGAGGTGGCGATTCCCTTGCGGGTCGGCGAGAAGTTGGTCGGAGTGTTTACAGCCTCACATCCTGAGGTCGATGGATTCCCGCGTCAGCAACTACGCATCCTGCAGGCGTTCTGTGACCATGTTGCCGTCGCCATCAACAATGCACGCTTGCTGCGGGCTGAACGCGCCGAGCGCGCTGCACTCGACCGCGAGGCGCAGGAGGCACGCGCCATTCAGCAGGCGTTGCTGCCAAAGAGTTCACCTTATATTCCGGGCTTTGCGATCTCCGGGCTGAGCGTGCCTGCGCGGGCCGTGGGCGGCGATTGGTACGATTTCATTCCGTTTCCTGATGGACGTTGGGGCATTGTGTTGGCGGACGTCTCCGGCAAAGGAACCGCGGCTGCCCTGTTGATGTCCGCAACTCGTGGCATGTTCCGTTCTCTGGCCGAAGCGTGCTGCACACCCGCCGAGGTCCTGACCAGGTTGAATCAGTTAATGGTTGACGACTTCCCTGCCGGAAAGTTTGTAACCATGGTGTACGCAGTGCTCGATCCTGCAAACCGAACGGTTGTGTTCGCGAATGCCGGACATTTGCAGCCTTTGGTGATTGACGGTGATGAAGAGAAATTCCTCGACGTGGAGCGCGGGCTTCCTCTCGGCTTAAGCTGCGGTGACTACTCCGAAACCGAGATTACGCTTTCGAAGGGATCCAAGCTGGTGTTCTACAGTGATGGCATCACAGAAGCGGTGGATGCCAATGAAGAAGAATACGGATCGTGCCGCCTGGCAGCGCATGCGATGAGGCCCGATGCTTCAGCTGTCAGCATCGTCGATGAGGTAAAGACTTTCGCGAATGGATACGGCGTACGCGACGACGCGAGCGTGGTGTTTGTAGGCGTGGGAGCCTGAGTCAGCGAAATCTGGCGCGGTGTTCCTTCAGAATGCAGCTGTCCATCACGACGAGTATTCCTGCCTTGCGGGCCTTCTCTGCAGCTTTCTCGTGAATCACTTCTTCCTGCATCCAGATCGCCGGCACTTTTAACTGGATCGCCTGATCCACAACTTCTTCCACATATTCCGGCCTGCGGAAGATATTGACGATGTCGATTTCCCCCGGCACTTCGAGTAGGGACGGATATGCTTTTTCGCCCAGGCATTCCTCAATGTGCGGATTCACCGGGATGATGCGATATCCCTGGCTCTGCATGTACGCAGAAACTCCGTGACTGGGGCGAAGCGGATTGCACGACAATCCGACGACGGCGATAGTTTTGGAACGCTTCAGAACCTCTGCGATTGGGTCACTTTGCAGCAGAGAGGCCAAGATGTCCTCCAACTTCAGCCATGAGCGATGAGCGATGAGCAACCCCATCCGGGCAGCTCACCATTGATATCTCACTGCTCATTGCTCTCTACTTCTTGTTGGCTTCATCAACTTTTTGCTTATACATCTTTAGAGCCAACTTGCGAATAGTCTCCGAAACTTCCTTGTTCGCGGAAATATTCTTCAGGTCCTGGATGAGCAGGTTCTTCATCAGGCCCAGCCCAAGATCCAGCGGTGTGCGCGGGTTCGCACACAGGTTCCGCACGACAATATAGTTCTTCAGGAAACGCCGTTTCAGCGGAATCTGCCGCAGCACGGCTTCGAGAACGTTTTTTTGGCTGGCAAACTTCTCGACTTCTCCGTCTGACAACTTGGGTGCTTCCAGAACTGCCAGCGCGACAACCTTGGTACCGTCGCGAATCAGAATGGAGCGCTCTTCTTTATTGCCCTTCAGCGCAAGTTGGATGCGGCCCTTGACGTCAAGCCGATTGATTTTCTGTAGCGTGTTCTCGCGTTTCCCCTCCTCCGGCTTGCCATGCGGCGGATGCTTGGCTGCCGCTGGTTTCGCGGCCGACGCGCTCGCCGAAGCAGCAGGGGTAGTCACAGCGGCCGCGGGAGAGGGTGGCGGTACCTCCGCCTTATCGACGACCGGAAAATAATCCGAGCCGAGCAGTTCCACGACTCCGCCAATTGCTTGGAAACGCTTCTCACCTTCTGCCGCAATGTCGGCAGCGTGATCCTTCATGTAGGCCGAGACAGCTTCCTCGTGCTCCGGGTCGGAAGCATGGGGAGAAACCGTGTCGGGGCTTTCCGGCACTGCGACAGCACTGGGCGACACCACGGACGCGTGTGGCGACGAAACTTCTTGAGGCTTTTCCACCCCCGATTCCGGAACTGATTGAGACGGCGGACTTCCGTTCGTCGGGCCGCCGATCTGCCTGCGAAGCTCCTCCGCCTCCTCTTTTTTCAGGTACGGATTGCTACCCAAGGTTTTGACAACGGCCGGAATCGATATGGCCCGCTTGCTCTTCAGAATCACATCAATCGTGTCGCGCATCGCCGAGGTCGACAGTTTCACCAGTTGCGATTCGGGAACCGAAGGATTTTCAAGCAGCGCGGGAAGCAGCCTGGGGCGCAAGTTATCAGGAGAAATGAAATAGTCGAGGACTTCGCGCGGCGTCTCTGGACTGGATGCTGCCGCGAGCGATGCTTTCTCGTCCCAACCAGCCAAAGTCATGCGAGCCAGTTCGCCGAAGACCTTGTTATGGAGCGCCAGGTGAACCAGAATCTCAATGTTCTCGGCCGGGGGGACCTGCAGCGCACCTCGCGCGGCAAACTGCATCATGTTGGAGGGCAGCTTTGAAGCGCGGATTTGGTCAATCATGCGCCCCATAGTTCTATCCCTCCGAATGCTCCGCTGCACCCGCTCCGGTCAGAGACTCCAGTTCCCGCACCGCCAGGTCGAAATCGCGGGTAACGCGGTTCGGTTCGGTTCGTAAGAATTCGTCTCGCAAAGTCCGGTAATACCAAAGCGTGCCCTCCCTACCACCATTGAACCGCGACCAGACGGATTCGCCCAGAGCACGATAGTCACTCAGGATGGAGCGCACATTGTTAAGCTTGTCAGCGGCGGAAACCAGGCGGGTATCGGCACTTTCCGTTTTCAGACGATTGATATAGCTGACTTTGCGCTCCTGCCAGGGCGGTTTTGCGACGGCGTAGGCATCCGTACAGCCGTCCACGATGTGCGCAACCCGGTTTCCGAACCGGCGCCGGACTTCCCGTAGCATCGGCGCCCCGCCGCAGTCCTCGACCACATCGTGCAGAAGAGCCGCGATGGCAAGGTCCTCATCACCTCCGGCCTCAAGGACGAGTGAGGCAACTCCTATGAGATGGGCGACATAAGGGATCGTGGAGGCCTTGCGCGTTTGCTTGCCATGCTTATCGGCAGCAAACTCGAACGCGCGCTGAAAACGGGAACCGAGCTTCACGTTCCTCTGTGACCTCTTTGTTGAAGCTTTTTTCTCCTTCTGCTTCTTCACTGCTTCTCTCCGCGGCGCGCCAGTAGATACGCGCGGATGAACGGCTGCAAGTCTCCATCGAGCACGCGATCCACATCGCCGACTTCTTCCTTGGTGCGGTGGTCTTTGATCATGCGATAAGGCTGCAACACATAGGAGCGAATCTGTGATCCGAATTCGATGTCGAGTTTGGAGTCTTCAATCTTCTTCGTGGCCGCCCGCTTTTTCTCCATCTCGAACTCGTAGAGCTTCGAACGCAGCATGCTCATGGCGCGCTCGCGGTTCTTGTGCTGCGAACGCTCGTTCTGGCAACTGGCAACAATTCCGGTCGCTATGTGCGTGATGCGCACGGCGGAGTCTGTGGTGTTGACGTGCTGTCCGCCCTTGCCGCTCGAACGGTAGGTATCGACGCGGATCTCCTCCGGCTTGATGACGATCTCGATGCCGTCATCAATTTCCGGCGAGACAAACACGCTGGCGAAAGACGTGTGACGCCGCTTGGCCTGATCGAATGGTGAGATGCGAACGAGCCGATGGACGCCGATTTCGCCTTGCAGCAGCCCAAAGGCATATTCTCCATTCACGGCGAACGTGGCCGATTTCAGACCGGCTTCTTCGCCCGGCTGATAGTCGTACAAAATCGTCTCGAAACCCTGCCGTTCGGCCCATCTTAGGTACATGCGCAGCAGCATGTCGGCCCAGTCCTGCGATTCTGTGCCACCCGCACCCGGATGAATGGTGACGATGGCGTTGCGGGGATCGTTCTCGCCGGAAAGCAGAGTCTCGGTTTCGAGCTTGTCGATGAGGTCGCGCAACGAGTTGATTTCGCGAGCGAGTTCCGCATCGACGTTCTCACCTTCTTTTGCGAGATCGAAGTAAGCGGTGATGTCGTCGCCGCGGCGAGCCAGATCGGCGTCGGTCGCGAGCACGTGCTCAAGCCGCTTCTTCTCGCGCATCACCTGCTGCGAGCGCTGCGGATTCGACCACAGATTCGGGTCGGCGGCTTGCTTTTCGATTTCGGCTAATTGCGGACGGAGCTTTTCCGCGTCAAAGATACTCCCGGAGATCGTGGGATTTCTTGCTCAGTTTTCCGTATTCCTGTTCGAGCTCTTGATTCATGCAGAGGTTTTGACCTTCAGTTTTCGATTGAAAAATGGGAAGCGCCCGACGAGCGCTCCAATCGAAATTATCGCACACACGAACGCGAACCAATCGCCGTGACGCGTGTAGAAAGTAGTGACCGAGGTGAGGGCATAAGGCGCGACCAGCGCAGTCCGCTGCTTGCGCGGAATGCGCGCCACAATGCGTCCCCACGGATCAATCGACGCGGTAACACCGGTATCGGTCGTGCTCAGAAGCCAGCGGTCGTTTTCGATAGCCCGCATCCGCGTCTGGTTGAGGTGCTGTGCATAGGCGCCGCTGTCGCCGTACCATCCGTCATTGGAGATGTTGACGAGGACTTGCGCACCCTCGCGTGCCGACTGGCGGACCTCATCCGGGAATATCGACTCGTAGCAGATGAAGATGCCAATCTTCTCGCCACCGGCATCCATCGGCCTATGGGAATTTCCATGCTCGAACTGTCCGACTTCTTTGGTCAGACCTCCGGCAAAGGAAAAAACGCTTGGAAATGGAAGATACTCGCCGAACGGAACGAGATGAACTTTGTCATATCGGGTGATCCATTGGCCCGCTGGACTGATAAGTGCGGCAGAGTTGTAGATAGGCCCCTCGGTGTTCGGCTTGCGTTCATCGCTGCCGATCGCACCCACCACGATCCATGCGTTCGTCTTGCGCGCCAAGTCGCTGATCGTTTCGCGAAAGCGCAGATCGTTGGTGAAGAAAGGCGCCGGGGATTCAGGCCAGACCACCAGATCCACTTCGCCGGACGGCTGACTAGCCACGGAGCTTTCGGTGAGCCGGATCAATTCGTCCATGGTCTGCTCGAAATATGCGGGACTCCAGTCAGCCTGTACCGGAACATTCTGCTGCACCAGTAATGCCGTTTTGTCGGGCTTGGCAGGCGGAGCCTCGATCAGGCGTCCCGCCTGCAAAACGACTGCGGCGGCCAATGCGGCTGCGAGCATGGCCCCGCGTTTCGCTCGAGGAATAAGAAAAGCAGCCGCCAAGGCAATGTTGACCAGCGCGATTTCGAATGAGATTCCGTAAACGCCGGTCCATCCGGCAATGCGGCAGAGCGGAACATTGTCGACCTGCGCAATGCCGAGCAGATTCCAGGGGAAGCCGGTGATGCGGGTGCGCGCAAGTTCGACCGCGACCCAAAGGAAAGGCGCGATCACCAGTGCCCGTCGATCATCATGAGGACGGGCCAGCAAGCTGAGAAAGAATCCGAAGAAGCCGTGATACAGGCCGAGATAGCAGCAAAAGACGAACAACACCAGCAGCGCCTCCGGCGCATTCAGGCCGCCGTACAGACGCATGGTGTCGAAGATCCAGTAGCAGGTTCCGGCGTACCAGAGGATCCCGCAAACATACGCCAGGAGAAATCCTTGCCAGGGACTCGCAGCCTGCAAACGAGGCATGCCATCGATCTCGAGTTCGCCGACCCGCCGTGCCCGTAAGATTGCGACGACCAGCGGCGCGATCGCAAACCAACAGAGAATGTACAGCCCGGGCAAAGGGAAAATGAGAATCTGCAGAACAGCTGAGATCAGGACCAGCAACCATGCACGGGGGTGGATTTGCCTCACGGGGCAAGGATAGCAAACGAACAGTAAACGCCGTCCGAGGATCGCGAATGCTTTCGTTAGGCTTGCAAGGCTGCTATCGGGTAAGATACTTCGGCTGAAGAGCCATTCTCCCCCGTGCTCATGAAGGTTCCGGGATTGCGCATAGCTCAGCTTCTGAGATGAATCGCGAATATCACAAGGCCTACAGCCAGGAGTTGCACCGCGACATGGAGGCGCTGGTCTTCGGCCACGCGGGCACGCCTGTTCTCGTTTTCCCTACTTCCATGGGAAAGTTCTTCGAGTATGAAGATCGAGGGATGATCGGAGTACTGGCTCCGAAGATCGAGCGCGGTGAGTTGCAGATTTTTTGTCCCGATGGCGTCGACACGGAAAGTTGGTACAACAAGGGTGCACATCCGCGAGTGCGGGTACTGCGCCATCTGCAATACGAACGCTACATTCTTCACGAGTTTCTGCCATTTATCCGGTGGAAGAATCAGGCGTGGCAGTTAGGTGTGACCGGCTGCAGCTTCGGCGGATACCATTGCATGAATTTCGCGCTCAAGCATCCCGACATCGTGAGCCATTGCGTCAGCATGAGCGGCGCATTCGACATCCACCAGTTTCTTGACGGCTATTACGACGACGACTGCTACTTCAACAATCCTCCGGATTTCGTGCCGAACCTGACGGACGATTGGTTTTTGAGCCACTATCGGCAGATGAAAATCGTTCTCGGATCCGCCGATTGGGATATTTGTCTCGACGCCAACATCAAGTTTTCGGCGATTTTAAACAGCAAAGGCATTCCACATTGGCTGGACGTCTGGAATGACCATTCGAAGCATGACTGGCCGCTGTGGCTGAGGATGGCGGAAAAGCATTTTTAGAAGCCGGGTTCATGGCTCTGCCCATCTCGCTGTCCTCTTGCCATACGCGACAAAAAGTGAAATCTTTCGAATGCATTCTCGTTTCCTTCAATTACAGGGACGAACTCTTTGGAGGGTTACGATGAAAAAGCAAGCCGCCCTTGCAGTCCTGGTCTTTATCCTTTCGTCATTTTCTTTGTATGCAGCGTCTGGTACTGCCCAACAACCATCCAACACTGCAGCCACGCAGACAACGTCTACGGCTCCTCCGGAGCAAGTTTCGCGCGAGGTTACCGGATATTCGCTGCCACCTGATCTTTACAAGAAAGCGCACGACCGCAGTCTTATTAATTTTCGTTTGGCGCTAATCGGATTCGTGTACGGACTAATCGTTTTGTGGGCCATTCTGCATTGGAAATTTGCAGCCAAGTATCGCGATTGGGCAGAAAGGGCGTCAGGCACCCGTTTTCTGCAGGCTCTTATCTTTTCTCCTCTACTCGTGATAACCATCGCTGTTCTCACTTTGCCTCTCGATATCTATTCCGAGACGATCGAAAAGAGGTTTGGCATCTCGGTGCAGGGATGGGGTTCGTGGAGTTGGGATTGGATCAAGGGGCTACTGATCAGCTTGATCATTTACACCCTGCTGATCTGGATTCTCTACATCGTGATCCGGCGCAGTCCGCGGCGGTGGTGGTTTTACTTCTGGCTGGTCTCCCTTCCCATCGGCATATTCCTGTTTTTCATCGGACCCTGGGTGATCGATCCGATGTTCCACAAGTTTGAACCCCTGCAGCAAAAAGATCCGGCGCTCACCGTCGCCCTTGAGCAGATGGTGAATCGCGCGGGCGTCAACATCCCTCCCGAGCGCATGTTCTGGATGGGCGCGGCCGAAAAGACTACCGGACTCAATGCTTATGTCACAGGCATCGGAGCATCCAAGCGCATCGTAGTCTGGGACACCACGATTGCGAAGATGAACACTCCGCAAATAGTATTCGTTGCTGGCCACGAAACCGGCCATTATGTTCTGCAGCACGTACCCAAGGGATTGGCGTTCTTTGCCGTGCTTTTGCTCGTGCTCTTCTACGTCGGATACCGGTTGGTCGGATGGGTTCTGGCCCGCTGGGGAACTGGCTGGCACATTCGCGGTCTCGACGATTGGGCGTCATTGCCGGTTTTGTTGCTGTTGCTGTCAGTCTTCTTGTTTCTGACAAATCCCATCGCGAGCGGATTCAGCCGGTACCTGGAACATCAGGCTGATCAGTTCGGACTGGAAGTGACGCACGGGCTGACGCCTCACTCCGGACAGATCGCCGCGCAAGCTTTTCAGATATTGGGTGAGGTGGACTTGGCGGATCCCGACCCAAATCCGGTCAATGTATTCCTGTTCTACTCGCACCCGACCATTCCTGAGCGGATTCAGTTCTCGCTGACGTATGATCCGTGGGCACATGGTGGGTCGGGCGAATTCGTAAAATGAGGACGCGCCGGACTCGCTTTTGCGAGGCAGGCCTAATGTGAGAGGCTGATTAGGACTGGAGATCCTTTTGTGAAGAAGATCGGAATTCTGTTTGGCATGGAAACTACGTTTCCTCCCGCCGTCGTTGAGAAGATCAACTCGATGAAAGTGGAGGGAGTTACGGCGGAGTTTGTGAAGATCGGCGGCATCCGCATGGATGAGCCCAGGAAATACGACGTCGTCATCGACCGCATTTCACAAGATATCCAGTTCTATCGCGCCTGGCTGAAGAACGCGGCACTCCATGGGACGATTGTTGTCAACAATCCTTTCTGGTGGACGGCCGACGACAAGTTCTTCAATTATGCCCTCGCCCACAAATTGGGCGTTGCCATTCCTCCGACCGTGATTTTGCCGCATAACAAGCATCCGGAAGGCACCACCGATCAATCCATGCGGAACCTCGTGTTCCCGCTGAACTGGCAAGAGATTTTCGACTACGTCGGCTTCCCCGCTTTTTTAAAGCCCTACTCAGGCGGGGGATGGAAGCACGTCTACAAAGTGCACTCGCCCGAGGAGTTTTTCCACCACTACAACCAGACCGGCGATCTTTGTATGACCCTGCAGCGCGGGGTCGAGTTCGACGAATACTACCGCTGCTATGTCGTGGGCCAGGAGAAGGTCCACATCATGAAGTATGATCCCAAGGCGCCGCACCATGAGCGTTATGTGAAGGGAAACCCTCGGCCGTCAACGCCGGAACTGCGGGATCGAATTGAGAAAGATTCGCTGACCTTGTGCCGCGCTCTCGGTTACGACTTGAATACGGTGGAGTTTGCCGTCGAGAAAGGCGTGCCGTATGCGATTGATTTTCTGAATCCGGCTCCTGATGCCGACGTGAATTCCGTCGGGCAAGAGAACTTTGACTGGATCGTAAATGCGGTGGCAGAAATGGCGGTGAAGTTAGCCCAGAGCGGCGCCAGTCCGGTGCAAGACCTTCGTTGGGCCGGATTCCTTGCCGGCCCCGCTCCTGTTCGCAAGCCCGCAACCCGCAAGAAGTCGAAAACTCCCGAGTCGCAATAACCGATGAAGAAAAAGTCCAAAGTTTCAGGTTCGCGAATGGGCGAGAAGGTCGCGAAAACTCCCGACGAATACCTTGCACGACTCCCCGAACCCGCCCACAGCACGCTGCAGCACCTTCGCTCAGTGATCCGGTCGATAGTGCCGAAAGAGGCCACCGAGGTCATCAGCTACGGCATTCCCATGTTCAAGTATCGCGGAATGCTCGTGGGCTACGCCGCCTTCAAGAAGCATTGCAGCCTATTCCCGACAGGCTCGGGAGTGCTCGACAGGTTCGAAAAGGAACTGAAAGGCCATCGCACTTCGAAGGGCACGATTCAATTTCCGCCGGACAAACCGCTCCCCGACAGCCTGATCAAGAAGATCGTCAAGGAACGAGTCAAAGAGAACCGCGAGTGGGACTGATCGAGTAACGCGCCCGGAAGGCATTGTTATAATGTTTTTCGCTGGGTTCTTTCCTTCCACCAAGCTGCGGAAGGACTTCACGTTCGACTTTGCAAGCTGAAAATCGCGGGCGGGGCTCCGCCACACTTATATGCCGCCGACGTTCACCATTGGAATCGAGGAAGAGTACCAGACGGTAGATCCGGTCACGCGTGATCTGCGCTCGCATATCCAGGTCGAACTCCTGGAAAAGGGAAAGATCCGCCTTCAGGAGCGGGTCAAAGCGGAGATGCACCAGTCCGTGGTGGAAGTGGGGACCAGCGTCTGCAAGAACATTAAGGAAGCCAAAGCGGAAGTGAAGTCGCTTCGCCGCGAGATCATTCGACTCGCCAACGAAAACGGCCTGCGCGTGGCCTCGGTTGCAACCCACCCATTTTCCGATTGGCGCACGCAGGAAATTCATCCCGACGAACGCTACAAGAACATCGTCGAAGATATGCAACTGGTCGCGCGTGCGAATCTGATTTTCGGCCTTCACGTTCACATCGGCATCGAGGACCGCGAAACTGCGATCCACATGATGAATCACGCACGATATTTCCTGCCCCACATCCTCGCGCTCTCGACGAACTCGCCGTTTTGGCTAGGGATGAACACGGGCCTGAAATCTTATCGCTGCAAAGTGTTTGACAAGTTTCCACGCACCAATATTCCCGATTACTTCCCCAGCTGGGGTGAGTACGAGAATTTCATCAAGCTGCTGATCAAGACGAATTGCATCGACAATGCAAAAAAAATCTGGTGGGACATCCGTCCGCATCCATTCTTCAATACGATCGAGTTCCGAGTCTGCGATATCCCGATGCGCGCCGACGAAACCATCGCCCTGGCGGCTCTGATTCAGGCCACCGTAGCGAAACTCTACAAGCTCTATACAGCGAATCAGGGATTCCGCCTCTATCGCCGCGCCTTGATCATGGAGAACAAGTGGCGGGCTGCCCGGTACGGACTCGACGGCAAACTGATCGATTTCGGCAAGCAGAAAGAAGTTCCGGCGCGCGACCTGGTGCTCGAATATTTGGACTTCGTCGACGACGTTGTCGACGAACTCGATTCGCGTGAGGAACTGGAATACATCCATAAGATCGTGGAAGACGGCAGCGGCGCCGACCGCCAACTGCGCGTGTTCCAGGAGACGGGCGATCTGAAAAAAGTTGTCGACTACATCATTGAAGAGACGGACGCCGGCTTGGCTGAGACCGAGCCCGCAACCGTGACGAAAGCAGGTTAATGAGTACCTCTGTACGTCCCAACCACATCGACTTGACCCACATTCCATTTGACCCCGAGTTCGCTGCGGGCGCCCGCAATGCCGTGAACGTTTGCCTGCGGATTCAGCCCAGCGAACGCGTTTGCGTCATCACCGACGAGGCCACGCAGGAGATTGCTGCGGCAATTGTCGCCGAACTGGAACGCCTTTGCTCGCCTTACCGCGCGTGGGTACTGGAGGAGTTGGCGGATCGTCCGCTGAGAGACCTGCCACGAGAGATCCTTCAGGACCTGGAGCAATGTCAGGTTTCCATCTTCGCGGTGCAAGCGCAGACAAACGAATTGCGCTCGCGCATTCAGATGACGGACGTCGTGAATCGCCGCAAGATTCGCCATGCGCACATGGTCAATATCAATCGACAGATCATGCTTGAGGGCATGCGTGCCGATTTCCAGCGAGTCGACCGGCTGAGCCAAAAAGTGGTCGAGATGGTGCGCAAAGCATCGCGAATTCACGCGACGACAGCGGCTGGAACCGATCTCACTGCCGACCTGAATCCCAATTTCAAGTGGCTGAAAACCAGCGGCATTATTTCTCCGGAGAAGTGGGGCAATCTGCCCGGTGGAGAGATCTTCACGACTCCCGGTGAAGTCAACGGAACTTTCGTGATCGACGGCGTTGTGGGTGACTATCTCTGCGCCAAGTTCGGCAATCTCAAAGACACTCCGCTCACGATCCGCATGAAAGGCAATCGCCTGACTGAGGCCCATTCCCAGAATCGCGAACTGGAAAATGATTTCTGGAAATACACCCACACGGATGCAAACAGCGACCGGGTCGGCGAGTTCGCAATCGGCACCAATATTGATCTGAAAGACGTCATCGGCCAGATCCTGCAGGATGAGAAGTATCCGGGCATTCACATTGCATTTGGCAATCCGTACGGAGCGCACACGGGCGCCGAGTGGGATTCGACCACCCACATCGACGTCGTCGGCCGAAAATTCAACATATGGGTCGACGACCAGCAGATCATGCGCGAAGGGAAATTCCTGATCGAAGCCTGATGGTTCAGGCCGAGGTTGACCTGTGACTCCATCCACAGAATTGTTGAAACGAGCTTATGCGGCCTTCAACGCTCGCGACCTCGACGGTGCCTTGGCAACGATGAATCCTGATGTGGTCTGGCCCAACGGGATGGAGGGCGGTGTCGTCCACGGGCATCAAGGCGTGCGCGCATATTGGAGCCGTCAGTGGGGAATGATCGATCCGCATGTCGATCCGCAGGCGTTTGAAACTGATCATGCTGGGCGTGTAGTCGTGGGAGTTCATCAGGTGGTGCGAGATCTCTCGGGCAAAGTACTGCTGGATCGAATGGTCGAGCACATCTATTCGCTGAGAGACGGTCTCATCGAGAGCATGGAAATTCGAGAGTGAACCATTTGGTAATTGGGTAATTTTGTAATTGGGTAATTGAAAGTCTTAAGTTCGACGCCGAGGTCTTAATTTACAAAATTACAAAACTACTAAATTACTCAATCCTTGATGATTCCCAGATTGCGCAGACAGTTCAACGACAGCTTCACTCCGGCGAAATATCAGAATCTCCTTCGCCGCATCGACGATCTGTGTGGCACACACGTGCAGTTCCGGATTTCGGAGACTCCCTGCTTCTTTCCCAAGGAATTGATCGACGAAATGTCCAAAGCTGGCGAAGAACTGATCCTCCAACTGGTCGACAATCCAACTTACCGCGCCAAATCAGACGAAGCGGTACCCGCCGAATTCAAGGTTCCCAACGAAGCGCCGCATCCCATGTTCGTGCAGGTCGACTTCGGACTTGTTCGCGATTCCCGCGGCGCACTGCAGCCCAAGCTCGTCGAACTCCAGGCGTTCCCTTCCCTATACGCATATCAAGGATTTCTGGCACAGGCATACATCGACATTTATGGACTGAAAAAGCTGGCGTCAGACCTTGGACCTCAGACCTCATTGCCGCACCTGAAATACTTTTTGAGCAACCTTGAGCACGACTCTTACCGCGCCCTTCTTCACCGCGCCATCGTCGGCTCGCACGACCCTGAAAACGTGATCCTGATGGAGATTGATCCCACCCATCAGAAGACACTTCCCGATTTCCTGCTCACCGAGAAGATGTTGGGCGTTTGCGCCGTCGACATCGTCGACATTAAGAAGCAAGGCTCGCGCCTATACTACGAACGAGATGGAAAACGCATCCCCATTCGCCGCATCTACAACCGCGCCATCGTTGATGAACTGGAGCGGAAGAATGTGAAGCTTGCATTTGACTGGCGCGACGATCTCGACGTCGAATGGGCCGGACATCCGAACTGGTATTTCCGGATCAGCAAGTTCTCAATTCCATATCTCAAGCACACAACCGTGCCCAAAACATGGTTCCTCGACCAGTTGTCGGAGACTCCACCTGATCTCGAGAACTATGCTTTGAAGCCTCTCTACTCATTCGCGGGGCTGGGAGTGGTGATCGCCCCCAAGAAAGAAGACATTGCCGCAATCCCGGCAGAGAAGCGGCTCTACTACATCCTGCAAGAGCGGCTGAATTTCGAGCCGCTCATCGAGACTCCGTTCGGCGGCACAAAAGCCGAAGTCCGCGTGATGTATATCTGGCTCGACAGGCTGACGCCAGTGCTGACCATCATCCGAATGGGACGTGGCCTGATGATGGGCGTTGATCACAATAAAAATATGGAGTGGGTCGGAGCGTCCGCCGGACTCTTCCTGGACGAGAACTAACTCACGGTTTGCGGCGTGCGTTTTTCTGCCCGGCTAACTTTGTCGAGCCGGCGGCTGGCGAAAATTCCTCCCACAACAAGCAGGATCGTCAATCCCACGAAAAACGAAACCCATCCCCAGTGCTGAGCCGGGTGACGCAACACGCGCAAGAGTTGCCGCCCGTAGTGCCCCGCGATGAACGCGACGCCAAAGTACCGGATTGCACGGCAGACAGTGACGATCGTGAGAAATCGGCCTTGCGGATAATCACCGGCTCCCGCGGCGGCGAAGAACATACTGGTTGGCGTCGGCAGTGGGATCAGGGTGGATGCAACCAGGGTGCCGGTACCCCAACGCCTGAAAAGATGCAGGAACTTCGCCAGCCTTCCCTTCTTGAATTTCGAATCCAGATAGGCCGATCCGGCTCGGCGCGCCAGGCGAAACGTCAGATATGCGCCGATCACCGATCCTGCAGTCGCCGACGCCCCATACTCGTACCATAACTGCTTATGGCTGGCCGCCAGAATTGCTGTAAGAATGTCCGGGCCACCGAAAGTCGGCAAGGGAGAACTATCGAGGATCGCTAGAAAAAAGAGCCCTGCCGCACCCAGATGCCGAAGCGTGGTGAACAGTGTCTCGTGGCCGTGCGGCCGGAGCTTCCGTTTCGGCGCCAGCAGATACAGCATGTCTGCACTATACCAACGGCTCAACTCACGCCGTCAGGGGTTCGAAGGGTAATTCAGCCGATTCTTTGCACGACGTCAGTCTCCAGAATTTTCCCATTCGCTCGCCTCACCCGCATCTTGTCGCCATCAAGCTGGACACTCACAGTACTTCCCGGAGCGAATTCGCCCGGAACGTAGCCATCGGCCGCCTCCGGCCGATACTCACCGACGTACTGCACCCCGTTTACCTTGACAATGATCGCCGTACGCCGATGCCCCGCTGCCAATTCGTTTCGGATTTCCAGTTCAGCTTGCGACCAGTTCTCCAGATCGCGGCCAGGAAGCCGTCCGTTTCGAACGTAGATCTCTTCTGCGCGACGGCGAATGTTCTCATGCAAATCGCTTAGGGAAGAACTCGTATCGACCTGCGCGGGACTACGGTGAGCGTCTGCATCCATCAGGCATCTCCGAGCGAAAGACTGGCGAATCTTTCTCGCACTCGTCTCTATCCTAGTCCTATCCAAACCACGAGCGTAAGCCTCGCATCTCACTGAAGGACGTACCGGATAGCAGATTTGGGAACTGGATAAGTGGCAGTTCCGAACAGAAACTCACAACGCTCAATGGTCCGCCGATGGTCCGCTTAGCGAGTTCCGACAAGCCAGTTGACCGGAATCGGCGAGCGGCCTAACATTACCGCGACTAGAGCCGGGGCGCCGCGCTTTCTATGATTGGTCAGCAAGTATCCCACTACCGCATCCTCGGCAAATTGGGCGGCGGGGGTATGGGCGTGGTCTATGAGGCCGAAGACCTGAAGCTCGGCCGCCATGTGGCCCTGAAGTTCATCCCCGAGAACCTTACCGGCGACCCCAAGTCGATGGAGCGCTTCACCCGCGAGGCACGAGCCGCTTCTCTGCTGAACCATCCCAACATATGCACGATTCACGGGATCGAAGACAACAACGGCCACCCGTTCATTGTGATGGAAAAGCTCGAGGGCGAGAGCCTCAAGCAGCACATCGCTGGCCATCCGATGAACGTTGACGAAGTATTGGAGGTCGGAGTCCAGGTGGCCGACGCCTTAGTCGCGTCCCATGCCAAAAATATCGTTCACCGCGATATCAAGCCGGCCAACATTTTTCTCACGCCCAGCGGCGTGAAGGTACTCGACTTCGGGCTGGCCAAGCTCGTCCACAATCTCGGCAGTGAAGATGATGCCGGCGCCGACAATTCGCTCACCGCCGTTGGAGTGATCCCGGGAACAGCAGTCTATATGTCTCCGGAGCAGGCACGCAGCGAGATGGTCGATGCCCGCAGCGATCTTTTTTCCTTCGGCGTCGTGCTCTACGAAATGGCTACCGGCAAGAAGCCTTTCACCGGAGCGAATTCGCTGGTCACGCTCGATGCCGTACTGCACTCGAAGCCGATCCCGCCACACGATGTGAATCCCAAGGTTCCCATCGAACTCGAAGGGATCATCGGCAAGGCGATGGAGAAGGATCGCAGCCATCGCTACCAGAGCGCCGCCGAAATGAAGTCGGACCTGGTGCTGCTGAAGCGTGAAAACGAGTCCGGTCAACTGAAGAGCGGCAGCCACACCGCCAAGCTGCGCGCGGCCACGAAGACCTTCGGACGCAACACACGGTTGCAAACGTATCTGCTGATCGGAACCGCGGCTTTGCTGATCACAGTGGTGGCCGCTGTCGGAGCATGGTGGTACAAGCATCGCGAGATCGCCAATGCCGAGCAGCGAAATGCCATCGCCGTCCTGCCGCTGCAGAATATGAACGGCGACTTCAATGTGGACTACCTGCGCTTCGCACTCGCCGACGAATTAAGTAGTGTCCTTACCTATGCCCGCACATTGGAGGTGCGTCCCTCGACAGTCACCCGCAGGTTTGTAGAGCCCGATCTCGATCCCAAAAAAGTGGGACAGCAGCTTCACGTCGGTCGGATTCTCACCGGATCGTTTCGTAAGCAGGGCGATCAGCTGATCGTCACGCTTGAGGCCATTGATGTACCCACGGATCGTCTGCTCTGGCAAACGACGGTCACGGAAAAAGCCGACAATCTGATCGGTCTGCAGGAGCAACTCACAGCGCAAGTGCAGCATGGATTGTTGCCCATTCTCGGCGGGGGTGCTGGCGCCACCGAAGCCTCTGCCTCCCGGCCCAAGAATCAGCAGGCCTATGACTTCTACCTGCGCAGCGTGGCCGTTCCGCACGATCCGGCCCCCAATAAAGAAGCCATCAAAATGCTCGAATGGGCGGTGGGAATTGATCCCACCTACGCTCCGGCTTGGGAAGCACTGGGCCAGCGCGATTACTTTGACTCTCTCTATGGCGGAGGCGGTGAAAAGATGTTCCAGCGGTCCAATTCCGACTACGAGAGAGCTCTATCGCTCGATCCTAACCGCATGATGGCGGCCAGCAGCCTGATCACGAATCGTGTAGAGCGCGGCGAGTTGGGACGCGCCTATGATGCCGCTACCGATCTCGTGCGCCGCTTGCCGCAAAGCGCCGACGCTCATTTCGCACTTGCTTACGTATTCCGCTATGCAGGCATGCTCGATAAATCGACGGAGCAATGCAACGCCGCTCGCCAGCTCGATCCTGGAAATTTCACGTTCCGTTCTTGCGCGTGGTCGTTCCTCGAGATGGGCAAGACCGATCGAGCCATGGATTTCGTACACCTTGACGCCGGATCGGAGTGGGCTGCATGGGTCACGCCGTACATCTATCTGGCAGAAGGAAACGTGCACGACGCCCACGAGGCTGCCAGAAACATGGGCAAGGCTTCCTCGTACCATCGTGAGTTAATGGAGGCCTGCACAGCCCCGCAGCGCCCCGCCGATCTTCCCAAAATCGTGCGCGAGACGGAATCTTCCGTCATGATGGAACCTGACGCCGAGGCTTGGTATCACATCGGTTCGTTGATGGCAGCCTGTGGACAGAACGAACCCGCCCTGCGCCTGCTAAAAGCAGCTGTGCAGCAGAACTACTGTGCCTACGGCGCCTTGCTCGACGATCCGCTGTTGAAAGACCTGCGAAAGGAAACAGCCTTCAACGAAGTATTGACCGCCTCGAGCAATTGCCAGGCCGTATTCAAGGAAGGCCGTTAGTCGCGATCAGCCGTTTCCGAAAGAGTATTCTCTTTCCATGCCGAATCTCACACGGCGAGCCCTATTACAGTCTTCGGTCCTCGGAATCGCAGCATCCCAGCTTTCCTCCGCTCTCCCGGTCCCGGCACCAACCCGCAAAGGACGCATTCACCAATCCGTTTGCCAGTGGTGCTACGCGAAAATTCCTTTGGATCAACTGTGCGAGTACGGAGCCCAAATCGGCCTGAAGGGCATTGATCTGCTGCAGCCGGACGAATACGAAATCCCGCGCCGCTATGGACTAATCTGCACCATGGGCTACGCCGGAGGCGGCGAGATCGGTAATGCTTTGAACCGCATCGAGAACCATGCCGCCATCGAGCAGGCGTTCCGCATCAACATTCCACGGGCTGCAAAGGCCGGAGTGCCCAACGTCATCACTTTCTCCGGCAATCGCGGCGGCATGTCCGATGAACAGGGCGCTCGCAACACGGTGACAGGCTTGAATCGCGTCAAGAAGATCGCCGAAGACAACGGCGTGACCATCTGCATGGAACTGCTCAACAGCAAGCGCGATCATCACGACTACATGTGCGATCACACGGCATGGGGAGTACGCGTCGTACAGGAGGTGAACTCGCCAAATGTGAAGCTCCTCTACGACATCTACCACATGCAGATCATGGAAGGGGACCTTATCGATACAATCCACCAGAACATTCAGTGGATCGGGCATTTCCACACCGGCGGCGTCCCGGGCCGCCACGAGCTCGATGGTACCCAGGAAGTCCAGTGGGACGGGGTCATGCGAGCCGTCGCAGACAGCGGCTTCCGCGGATACGTGGCGCACGAATTCATGCCCACGGCCGATCCCCTGACCTCGCTCCGAAATGCGGTCGATCTGTGCGACGTGTAACGAAAGAATTTGCGTCAAACTGGGGGTTGGCCCCATCCTTGTAACGTGACAAATTCCGCACTCGCCACCATGCCACGGCGCGGCCGTGGGCTCCCTTATTCTTCTCACACACTTCATCTCCTCGGGCTGAAGCTTGTTTGCCTGCTCACGATTTTGGCGATCTCTGCTCCGGCGCAGGCACCGTCCACCTCCAAAGCCGCTACACCTGTTGCGGCGAAGGCTCTGTCGCACATCGATGCGGACCCGCCCGGCCTGCTCTATCAGGGCGTGCCCGCCTCGATCCCGCAGGACGAAGGCGTCTCCGGACTGCGTTTCGAACTGCTGCGCCTGGGCACGACGGCTCGTTTGATGCAGGTCGTGGCGCACCCCGACGACGAGGATGGCGGCTTACTGACTCTCGAAGCCCGCGGGCACGGTGTGAGCACGCTGCTGATGACGTTGAATCGCGGCGAAGGCGGCCAGAACAAGATTGGCAGCAATTTGTCGGACGTGCTGGGCGTTGTAAGAACCGAGGAACTGCTGGCTGCTGATCAGCACTACGGCGTGCAGGATCGCTTTTCGCGCGTCGCCGATTTCGGATTCTCAAAGAAAGCCGAAGAGACCTTTCAGAAATGGGGAGGTCACGACCCGGCACTCGGCGATATGGTGCGCGTCATTCGAACCTTCCGTCCCGACGTTCTGGTCGCCCGCTTCTCGGGCACGGAACGCGATGGACACGGCAATCATCAGGCCTCAAGCATCCTGACGAAGGAGGCATTCCGCGCAGCCGCCGATCCCAAGCGCTTCCCCGAGCAGATCGCAGAGGGACTTGAGCCATGGCAAGCGAAGAAGCTTTACATCGGAAACGTCTGTCCGTGGGGATCGATGACCTGCCCCGACAAAGACTGGACCGTAAAGTTCAACACCGGCCAGCGTGATCCGAACCTGGGCGAGTCGTACATACAGTTCGCCATGGAAGGATTGCGCCATCAGCTATCGCAAGGCGCAGCGAATTGGACCGTGGAGCCCGGCGACCGATTTACCTTCTACAAGCTCGTGGATTCTGTGCTCCCACCGACAACGGATAAAAACGGTCATGAGAAGAGCTTCTTCGACGGCATCGACACATCATGGCCGGGACTGGCGCCAGCGGGCAGTGACGTGCGCAAGGTTCTGCCGAATCTTGCATCACAACTGAGCGACCTGGCCAAGTTGGTGAATGATGCCAGTACAGCCGCCAAAGGCAGCGATCCTTCCGCTTCCGTACAACCGCTGCTGAAGATCGTCGCGGACCTGGCACGGCTAGATCATGAACTTCGTGACAGCACTCTGCCTCTCGTCAGAAAGGTCGACCTGCTGACCACCATTGCGACCAAGCATCAGCAAGCCGAAACTGCCCTGAATCTGGCGATGGGAGTCACTCTGTCCGCCGACGTTGGCTCCGACACAACGAGCAAGTCACTCCCTAAAGAGGCCGACGCACTCACTACCGTTTCGCCGGGCCAGGAGTTCATGATCGGAGTAACGCTCCACAACGGATCGAAGCTGCCCCTCACCATCGATCACATCAAGCTGGAAGTCCCTCAAGGCTGGAACACGATCAACGGCAAAACACGTCCCGAGGCGATTCAGCCCGGCAAAGATCTTCACGCGGACTTCCGTCTGACTGTCCCTAAAGACACGCCCTACACCCGGCCCTATTGGCACCGCGACGATCCCAACAGCGAGAGCTTGAATCATATCGATAACGAGAAGTACGCCACACTTCCCTTCCCGCCTCCAGCGCTGCGCGCGCGGGTCGAATACGCTGTGGGCTCTACCCGAAACGGCATCACGGTCCCGGTCGTCACGCCTTATCTCGAGGACAACGGAAAGGAACATACCCGTACTCTGGCAATCGTTCCGGATTTCTCTGTCATGCTCAAGCCCGGCTCGCAGGTATTCTCCACGCACAATGGCACCGATTTTCCCGTCACCGTCGGCGTTACCAGCAATCTGGATCGCGACATGAAAGGTGACCTGCATCTCGAACTACCCAGTGGATGGCGCTCAGAACCAACACAGATACACGTCGCGTTCAAACGCCGCGGCGACAAGCAGGACTTCCATTTCAAGGTTTTCCCGGCGAACCTGCAGCAGAGCCGCGCCACGTTGCATGCCGTCTTAGATTCCGGCGGCGAGAAATACAGCGAAGGCTATACCCTGGTCGCCCGCGAGGACCTCGGCAGCTTCTACTACTATCAGCCCGCGCGGCAGCGGGTCAGCATTGTCGACGTGAAAGTCCCGCACGAACTGAAGATCGGCTACATCATGGGCGCAGGCGACGACATTCCTACCGTCCTCGAGCAACTCGGGATGGACCTCACCATGATCCCCGCCGATCAACTCGCGACGGCAGACCTCAGCAAGTACGGAACCATCGTTGTCGGCATTCGCGCTTACGACACCCAGAAGGATGTTGCCTCGAACAACAAGAAGTTGCTCGATTACGTTTCCGCTGGCGGAACTCTCGTCGTGCAGTACAACACCAGTGTCGGAGACTTCAACAGCGGACACTTCACTCCGTATCCTGCCGACTTGAGCCGGGCGCGTGTCTCGGTCGAAGAAGCTCCGGTCCAGATTCTCGTGCCCAACGATTCCATCTTCCATTATCCGAATCAGATCACCGACGCCGACTTTAATGGATGGGTGCAGGAACGCGGCTTGTATTTCATGAGTAAATGGGACGACCATTACACTGCGCTGCTGGCGTGCCACGATCCCGGAGAAGATCCGCAGAAAGGCGGGCTCCTGCGGGCGCAGTACGGCAAAGGCACGTATATCTATGCGGCGTATGCCTTCTTCCGGCAGCTTCCCGCCGGAGTTCCCGGGGCGGTCCGCTTGTATGTCAATCTGTTGAGCGCGGTACACGAGAAGCAGTGATTCGCCAGTAAACGTCAACAGAATGGAATCCAACGACAATCCCAAAGATGGCTCCCACAGCCTGATCCGCGGCATGGGCCTTGGCAGCGCTACGGCGTTGAACATGATCGACATGATTGGCGTCGGTCCGTTTATCACCATGCCATTGGTGCTCAGCGCGATGGGCGGCCCGCAGGCGTTGCTCGGATGGATCCTCGGAGCCATGCTTGCCGTTTGCGACGGCTTGGTTTCGGCGGAACTCAGCGCCTCGCTGCCCGGATCGGGCGGCTCCTACCGCTATCTTCGCGAAAGCTACGGCGCGCAAACATGGGGACGCCTGATTTCATTCCTTTTCATCTGGCAGGTGTCATTCAGTGCTCCGCTCTCGATTGCGAGCGGATGCATCGGCCTCGCGGGATATGCCGCCTATTACTGGCCCGAACTCGAAACCATATACGCACACCACGAAGCAGCCGTTAACATTCCCGGGACCGGACCACTTCAGGTCAGTTGGATCGTCACACCGGGAACAGCGCTGGCCATCGCGATCTGTTTCTTCACAGTGCTGCTGTTGTACCGCCGCATTACCGTCATTGGGCGGCTTTCAAAAATCCTTTGGTTTGGTGTGATGGCTACCATTGGCTGGATCATCTTCGCCGGACTGACACATTTCAATGCCGCGCTCGCCTTCGACTTCCCGCCCGGCGCATTCCACCTCTCTCGTTCCTTCTTCGCCGGGCTCGGCGGCGCCATGCTGGTCGCAACCTATGACTATTGGGGCTACTACAACGTCTGCTTCCTCGGCGACGAGATCGAAGAACCCGAAAAGAACATTCCCCGGGCGCTTCTGCTTTCCATTCTGCTCGTGGCCTGTCTATATCTTGCGATGAATATCTGCATCCTCGCCGTGGTGCCCTGGCGCGAGATGGTGAAAATCGGACAAAACAATACTGGGCTGTATGTTGTTTCCTTGTTTATGGAACGAGTGTACGGAGCGTGGGCGGCACGACTGGTGACTGGACTGGTAATGGCAACAGCATTCGCCTCTGTGTTCTCGTTGATGCTGGGCTATTCGCGTGTCCCCTACGCGGCCGCCAAAGATGGCAATTACTTCAAGGCATTTGCCAAGGTTCATCCGGAGCATCGGTTTCCTCACATTTCTTTACTGGCCCTGGGAGTTGTGGCCGCTGCATTTTGCTTTCTGCGGCTCAAAGATGCCATCGCCGCCCTGGTGGTCATTCGCTTGATCCTGCAGTTCCTCGTGCAAGCGGTAGGTTTAATTGTGTTACGAATCCGGCGCCCGGATGTGCCGCGCCCCTTTCGCATGTGGCTTTATCCCGTCCCGGTTGTGCTCGCAAGCGCGGGATTTCTGTACATCCTTTTCGGTCGGCCGAACTGGCAAAAAGAGGTTCGTTACGCGGCCATCATTCTGCTGACTGGAGTCATCATTTATATGGTCCGAGCCTGGAAGCATTCGGAGTGGCCCTTCCGAACGGTTCCCGCAGCAGCACTGACGAAGTCGTAGCAACGGAAGTCTTGGAAAGAACGATCTGGCATGGCGGATAACATCACAGTCCCACCCTTAGGAGGCGTAAACGGAGGTCACGCCGATGCAGCGTGGGCGCCTCTGCGCGAGCCGCTGTTTCGTTCTTTGTGGATCGCGGCCGTGGTCTCCTACACCGGTACCTGGATGCAAAACGTCGGCGCCGGCTGGTTGATGACAGAACTCACGCCGTCCCCGTTGATGGTCAGCCTCGTGACGGCAGCCGGCGCAATTCCTGTGTTCCTCGTTGTCCTTCCAGCGGGAGCGCTGGCCGACATGGTCGATCGTCGCCGGCTTCTTCTTTTCACCCAGAGCTGGATGGTTGTCGCTGCGGCCGTTCTTGGCGTAATGAGCCTGCTCGGAGCCGTCACTCCCTGGATCCTCCTGATCTTTACGTTCTTCATGGGCGTTGGCGCCGTCATGAACGATCCCGCATGGCAGGCCATTACGCCAGACGTTATCTCGCCTCCACGTCATGCCTCCGCCGTTGCGTTGAACTCAGCGGGCTTCAATGTTGCGCGTGCTGTAGGCCCAGCGATCGGCGGAATCGTCGTGGCAGCCGCAGGCGCCGGCTGGTCGTTTCTGCTGAATGCAGCTTCCTTCTTCGGAGTGATTCTCTTCCTGTATTCCTGGAAACGTTCCCCGTTGCAAACGAAGACCGTGCATGGCATCACCGACTCGATCGCAGAAGGGTTCCGCTATGTGGGCAAGGCACCGCAGGTGAAATCCGTGCTCGTGCGCACCGGAGCTTTCAGTCTGGGCGCGAGTTCTCTTCTCGCCCTGCTGCCGGTCATTTGCCAGCCTCACGGCGCGCAAGGTTACGGGTTTCTGCTAGCCTGCTTTGGGCTTGGCGCTCTTGCCGGAGCGGCGATTTTGCCTCGCTTGCGGCTGCAATACTCCGTCGATGGCTTGGTTGCGGGAGCCACAGTTGTTTTTGCGCTCTTGACCTTCGCCGCCGGACAGGTCCATATCTTTGAATGGCTCTGTCTGGTATTGTTTACGGCGGGCGCCGCATGGATCGGCATTCTGGCGTGCTTTAACGTGGTAGCCCAGACCATGTGCCCGTCGTGGATGCGCGCGCGAGCGTTGTCGATGTATTTGCTGGTGCTGCAAGGCGGCATGGCCGTCGGCAGTGCGTTGTGGGGAGAAGTCGCCTCGCGGCAAGGCATTCCCGCAGCTTTGGCGTGGTCCGCATTGGCATTGGTGCTGGGATTGTTGACCATTCGGCGGCATCGCCTGACGGCAGCGCAACTGGAAATGGCTCCAGCGTTAGTAAGAGATTGAACTCGGGGGGACCTATGAAAACGAAGTGGGGAATTGTTGTGGTGCTGCTGTTGTCGCTGGCCGGACTCGCGCAAAATCCCAAGCCCAAAGAAGAGCACCGCAGCGTCACAATGATTCTGGATCATACCGTCGGCAATCTCGAAAGCGAATTCGTCCCCGCTGCTGAAGCCATGCCGGAAGACAAGTACGGATTCGCTCCCACCAGTGGTGAATTCAAGAACGTCCGCACCTACGCCCAGCAGATCAAGCATGTCGCCGCGGTAAATTATGAACTCGGAGCGGCCATCCTCGAGCAGAAACCACCTGTCGATATCGGTGAAGAATCCGGCCCGACCTCGGTTACGTCAAAAGCCGAAATCATCAAGTATCTGAAAGATTCTTTCGAATACGCGCATAAAGCAATTGCCACTATCAATGAAGGCAATCTGACCGGAACCGTGAGAAGTCCCTTTGGCGAAGGATGGGTCTCGCGTCTTGGACTCGCTAGTTCCATCGCTTCCCACGGCTACGATCACTACGGCCAGATGGTGGTCTATTTGCGGATGAACGGTATCGTGCCACCGGCCAGCAGATAAACCCCGTCGCATCAACCTTGATCCATGCCAATCGACTGGCAGACATTCCGTTTAACGCTGGAACTGGCCTTCGTCGTCTCCTTCGCTTTGTTCTTTCTCGCCCTGCCGATCGCGTACTGGATCGCATTTTCCCGCTGGCGCTGGAAATTTCTCGTCGAGGCCGTCGTCGCCCTTCCAATCGTTCTTCCGCCGACTGTGCTTGGTTTTTATGTTCTGATTGCACTCGGAGCGCGCAGCCCCTTGGGCCGTTTCTGGATCTCGATTACGGGACACCCGTTGGCCTTCACGTTCTCCGGCCTGGTGATTGGATCGATCATTTACAGCCTACCGTTTTGCGTGCAGCCCTTCGCGGCCTCCTTTTCGGCGGTGGACCGCAAACTCATCGCCGCATCCGCCATACTGGGCGCATCCCCGTTGCGAACCTTCCGCCGCATCGTTGCTCCGCTTTCGATTCCCGGACTGATCACCGGCACCGCGCTCTCCTTTGCTCACACTATGGGCGAATTCGGCGTCGTGCTGATGGTGGGCGGCAACATTCCTGGCGCCACTCGCACCGTCTCCATCGACATTTATGATCGAGTTCAGGCTACAGATTATGCCGGGGCGAACAAGACCTCTCTCCTGCTGCTGTTTCTCTGCTTTGTACTGCTGTCACTGATTTATGGACTGAATCGCAAAACCTGGGTCATCAACCCCGTAATAAAATGAGATGGAATGCGCGTGAACGGCACATCCGTCGACGAAATCCAGCCCGCTGTTTCGGCCGCTCCTCAACAGGACGCCCGATTACGAGCAGAATTCCACAAGAGTCTTTCCCTGCAATTCGCTTTAGAAGTTGAATTCGAAGCTCTACCGGGATTCACAATCCTGTTTGGCGCTTCCGGAGCGGGGAAAACAACCCTGCTGGATTGTGTAGCCGGCCTGTCTACGCCCGATGTTGGAAATATCTCTATTGGCAACCGAATCTTGTTCGATGATTCGCAGCACATCAACATCCCGGTGGCACAGCGCCGCGCAGGGTACGTACTTCAGGACCTCGCGCTCTTCCCCCACATGAGCGTTGCCGTAAACGTTGCCTACGGGCTCGCGCATCTGTCTCACTCGGCTCGGCAGCAACGCGTTACCGCCATCCTTCAGGCTTTCCGCATTGAGAACTTGGCCGAACGAAGTGCGCGGGAGATCTCCGGCGGCGAAGCCCAGCGTGTAGCAATGGCTCGGACGCTCGTCACAGACCCGGAGGTTCTGCTCCTCGATGAACCATTGGCCGCGCTCGACGCTCCGACGAAAGCGCGCATCATCGACGATCTCCGCCAGTGGAACAGGACTCATCGCATTCCGATTCTCTACGTGACACACAGCCGAGAAGAGGTCTTCGCCCTCGGGGAGCGCGTCATCGTCTTGGACGAAGGAAAGATTGTCGCGCAAGGAACTCCGCACGATGTCATCTCGGCGCCTCGGCTCGAGACCGTAGCTCAATTAGCGGGCTTTGAAAATATTTTCGACGTCACCGTCGATGCCATCCACCCCGATCGCGGAACCATGGTCTGCCGCATCCTTCCGCCGCCAGGAACGTTGGAGGCCGTTTCCGTCGAGACGCCGTTGGTTCGGGCCACCATTGGTTCGAAGCTGCGCCTGGGGATTCGCGCCGGCGATATTCTCCTCGCTACTGTTTGCCCGGAAGGCTTGAGCGCCCGGAATGTCATTCGCGGACATGTTTTATCTCTGAGGCAGAGCGACGTGATCGTCTCCGCACGCGTCGACTGCGGAGCAGAAATGGAAGTGCATCTCACCCTGGCCGCGCGCAGTGCTTTGCAATTGGTCCCAGGACGCGAAGTCTGGCTGGTGATCAAGACTCACTCGTGCCACATGATGCAGCAGTAGCTGGGAACTATCGCAAGCGGCGGTTCAGCTGCGGCGAACTGTTCTCGGCGTTCATAATCTGCTCCCGCTTCAACTCGATGACGGCAATCCACTGTCCCTTGCGTCTCTCCGAGTAAACAACGTTCCCGCCAAGCATTTGTGCCGATATGTCGGGAGGCAAGTCGCGCTCGTATCCGAAGAATCGGTGCTTGAGCTCTCTCCACTTCTCAAAACGATCAAACAGCGCGTGCGGAGGTTCATACTTGGTCGAGAAAACCAGAGCAACATCAAAGTTGTCGCGGAACTCCACCGCTGACAGCATCTGCTCCAGCGAGAAATCTTCGATTCTTACCACCTGCATCGGGCGTGTCGTGTAACCGAGCCATGGCCTCGTAAGCTCGTCTGAGGCAGGCCAGGCCGTCAGCACCGTCGCCATCGGATGTCGCGCTTCCAGGAATCTTTCCGCATTCTCGTGGAGCAGCACATAATCCCGGTACGCCAGATTATCTTCCGGCGAGAATCCATACGGTGGATTCCAGAACCATCCCAGCACAAACGCTGCTGCCACCGCTCCGGTCAGCCAAGCCCAAGCTCTTAGCCGGCGACGCAGCGTAGATATCGCCACGATGATCACCAGTGGCACCACTGGCAGTAGATACCGCGCCAGCACCGCGCCACCGATCAGGGCCATTGCGACCACGTAGGCCCCGGTCAGAACGTAAAACGCGATCTGCACCGCAACCGCGATCCGACTGCGCGAGATTCCTTCATCCTCCAGTGGAGGCTCCATCATCACCAGCAACATGGCACCCGTCAGCAGCCATAGATGCAGATATCCGAAGCTCTGCCAAAGCCGCAGCAGAAGCGCAAGAATAAATCGCAAGGGATTCAGAGTCGCCGCAACGTTGTAGCGAAAGAATTCTGGATTGCCAAAAACGTAACCGGTTTTTGCGTAGTGATACCCATACCACAAGACAAGCGGTACAACCGGTATCAGCAATCCGCAAAAGACCGGAACCGCGGAACTCGATAACCCCGCATCCGGATCCCAGCGCCCAAGCTTCTTCTTTACAGGGCCCACACGTCGCAAAAATTCCCACACCGCAAGAGCCAGTGGCGCAATGATCGCAGTCTCCTTCGCCAAAGCCGCAAGAGAGAACCACACCGCCGATGCTTTCCATCGCCTCTCGACGTAAGCCAGCAACCCCCAGAAGATCAGGCCTGCAGCAGGCAGATCCACCTGAATCAACGAACTCTGCGCAAAGAAAACTGGATACAGAGCCGTGCAGACCGTTGCACCAATTGCGACATTGGTATTCGCAACGCGCTCGGCAAGGCGAAACACGCCCAGCAATGAGAACGCTGCCAGCACCACCATGCTCGAGCGCGCCACCAAAGGCGAGTAGCCCGCCACCTTCCACCAAAGCGCGATCCAGGCCAGCACCAGCGGCGGATGCGCATTGGAAACGGTGGTGTGCGGAATCAGAGAGCCGCTCAGCAGCAGATCGCGGGTTGCAGGAACGTAGTAGCCGGCTTCATCCCAGAAGTAGGGCAGCGAGAGAAGTGGTGTGTGCAGAAGAAAAATAACGACGAAGATGACCACGAACACCAAGGCAGGGTGCGGGTTCGATCGCATAGGAAACGAAATTCTACCTTTGATTTTCTACGACCGCACCCGCTCTCGTTCACGACAATCCAACTGCTGACAGAACGATCAGTGCACCGGTCCCGTGGGCGACATCCGCGGATCCAGCTTGATCTCCCCGAATGCTCCCTCATAGCTGGAGACATTTTGCTGCAAGAGTCCCAGCAACGCCTTGGCTTGTTGCGGGCTCAGATAGATTCCCTGGAAGTTCCGTATCTCGACTTGCGTTTCGGTCTGCTGCTGCAAAGTGCCAAACACGAGAAAGAAGTCCCAGATATTTACCCGCATCTGTACGCTGTTGGCATAGTTCTCACGATAATTTGCGTCGTTGCTTAATTTCACGTTCGGTTGGATCGGAATGGTCATGCGTGCAGTGTAAACGAGTCTGCTCCGGAAGACAGCATCGCCTATCACTCGAAGGAAGGAACCGTGGCGGCTGACAAAAAGTGTCAGCGGATTGATCCTTTGCGGCGAACTCACAGTAACCCTATTCCGCGGAAAATTGCAGACCCTCGATCAATTACCACTGAAAACAAAGCACTTGGCCGCCTCCAGTCCATTACTTTAGGAAGTTCCTTGTGGCGTTCAAAGTGCGATACAGTCAGTGTTGCTCCGCTGCTGCGGAGCCGTGCGGAATACCTATGACTCAAACCAACGATCAGTCGATGATGGAAGAAGTCGTTCTTCCTGAGCATCTCCTCCCGCTGGGGTCTGTTCTGGGCCAGGGAGTTTCGGCGCTGGACCTTTGCATGGTCCTGGCGAAGATCTTTCGTGTGCAGTACACCGAAGTCGCGCTGCTCCGCCTGGAAAGTGGCCTGCTGCGCTTCATCTTTCCCGAACACCTTCGAACCACGGGCTCAATTCCGCTTTCCAGCAAAGCCGTTGCGGCGCACACCGCGCTCAGCAAGAAGGCCGAGATCTTCAACAACTTCGCCCGCGTGAAGCACGCCAGCATCTTTGAAACAATCAAGCCCGAAAATGGAGAGGATGTCGTCGCCCCTGCGCCCATTCAGAAGCTGATGTCGGTTCCTATCATGGACCGCGATTCGGCCGTGGTCGGCGTCATCCAGATCTCGCGCAAGGGACTAGACCCCAAATTCGCGCAAGATTTCAGCCGCGAAGATCTGCACGATTTGGAGTTGGTCGCAGGCCTGCTGGCAACAGCTCCAGCGGTAATGGCGAACTAGTCGGGTCGTTGTAGCCCCAGACGTTTATGTAGCCCCGGACGTCGTCCGGGGTTGCGCGCAAAGCGCGCAATGTACGCCGCCGGCCACCTCACAAAATTCTGATACGGATTACACCGCCAACACTCGTCGCTTACGCGACTCAGGCGTCCGCCCCTACATATTCAGCGCGAATTCTTCGCGAACACCCTCAAATCCGCGCCCGTCATCTCTTTGGGCTCGTTCACGCCCAACATCCCAAGAATCGTCGGAGAAATATCCCGCAGCGATCCTCCAGACTTCAGCGTGAACTGCTTGGCGTTCTCCGCCACCACGATAAACGGCACTGGATTGGTCGTATGCGCCGTATGCGGACCTCCCGTCACCGGATCGATCATCATCTCCGCGTTGCCGTGATCCGCCGTAATCAGCATCGCTCCGCCCTTCGCTTTCACCGCAGCTTCGATGCGCTCTAGGCAGGCATCGACGGTTTCTACAGCTTTCACGGTCGGCTCGATTTTCCCCGAGTGTCCAACCATATCCGCATTGGCAAAGTTCACGATCATCACGTCGAACGTGCCGTCTTCAGTCGCCTTCACGACGGCATCCGCAATTCCCGACGCACTCATCTCTGGCTTCAGATCGTAGGTCGCGACTTTGGGCGACTGCACCAGAATCCTGTCTTCACCGGGAAAAGGCTTCTCTACGCCTCCATTGAAGAAATAAGTGACATGCGCGTACTTCTCCGTCTCGGCCACGCGCAGGTTTCGCATATTCAGTCCGCCCATAACGTTGGCCAGAATGTTCGCCATCGACTCAGCAGGAATCACCACAGGCAGGCTGAAGTTCTTGTCATATTGCGTCATGCAGACGTAATGCAGATTCTTCGGAACCCGATCGCGGGGAATCGTCGCGTCCAGATCCTCGGCCCCAGGTAGGTCGCTTCCGCCTTTCTCATTCAGCCCGCTATTGCGCGCGAGCGCCCGGGTAATCTGCCGCACCCGGTCCGCCCGAAAATTGAAGCAGATACATGAATCGTCGTCGCGAATGGTCGATGTGATGCTGGCCCGTGTGGCGCGGGCGCCCCCGTCCGCGTTTTTTGAATCCTCCACGACAAATGGAATCACGAATTCATCCGTCACGCCCTTGTTGTATGACTCCTTCATCCCCTGCACAGGATCGGCATACTTACCGCCTTCCCCGTCTGCGAACACCATCGCGTTATACGCCTTGGCAATGCGCTCCCAACGCCGGTCGCGGTCCATCGCGTAATACCGGCCATTGACGGTTGCGATCTTGCCGCAGTTGTACTCGCGCAGCTTCTGCTGCAACTGCTCGAGATATCCGGCTCCGTTGGTCGGCAGGGTGTCGCGCCCGTCCATAAAGGCGTGCACGAAGACCCGCTCCAGACCGTTCTGCTTCGCCATTTTCAGCAGCGCATACAGATGCGCCTGCTGCGAGTGCACACCTCCGTCCGAGACCAGTCCAAAGAGATGCAGCCGCCGCTCGAGGGTGCGCGCATGTTTCATCGCATCGAGCAGTACGGGATCGTTGAAAAGTTCCCCGTTCTGGATCATCAAATCGATTCGCGTGATGTCCATATGCACGATCCGGCCGGCACCGATATTCAGATGTCCCACTTCGCTGTTGCCCATCTGCCCCTCGGGCAAACCTACAAAAGGGCCGCTGGTATGAATGAGGGTGTTGGGACATTCCCGCAGCAGACGGTCATACGTCGGCTTCCGCGCGAGAGCGATAGCGTTGGCCTTGGTTTCGGCTCGATACCCCCAGCCGTCAAGAATGACAAGAACAAGTGGTTTAGGACGGGACAAGATAAGCTCCTAACGTTTTTATGAAAACAGAAACTTCTTTGCCGCGGATCAACGCGGATAGACGCGGATGAACGCAGGTAGATTTGCCGCGTCTTTGGCGAAATGTCAGAAGCCCATCGTGTCGTCCGCCGAAGGCCCATACGTCCCCGGCAATGGCGTGTCATTCAGCCGCAGATACACTCCGAGTTGCGCCCGATGGTGCACGAGATGATTCAAAAACATCTGCCGGTAGGCCAGGAATTTCGAGCCGCTAAAGAGCGGCTTGCCTTGAAAGCTCAGCTTCCAAGGCTGATTCCACGCCTGGTCGTTGGTGTTCTTGAGCGCAGCACGAACCTGCTCCGCGCCTTCTTCAAACGCCTTCACCAACTGCTGCGGAGATTCAAACGGCACCCGCGTCCTGGTGCTCTTGCCGAAATCAAATTCCGGCGTCGTCAGAATCGTGTGGCCGAAGCCGGGCAACTCCGCCACATGCGGCGCCAGCTTTCCCAAGGCCATCGATTTCACGTGCGGCTTGTAGTCTGCCTTCATCGGAACGCGTTCCAGCATCGCCCGCGTCTTCTTCGCTTCCTCGTCAAACTCGATCAGCAACAGATCTGAAATCACGGTTTTCCTCAATTCTGGTTTGAATTCTGTTTCGGCTCTGCTTGTTGCAGCGCCTGCTCGATAGCTGCTTGAATTCGCGGATACACAGCCCTCATCGTCTCTGCCATGACCGCCGGACTCTCGTGTAAAAACTTCTGTCCGACCGGGGATCCATAGAAGGCTGTAAGTCCTTCGATGTCAGCCTTCGTGAAATGCTTCTGATAAATCGGAATCATGTCGTCGAGCATCTCATCCAGCGGGAAATTTTTGACCAGGTCTTCCGATTCACGCTCGGCGGTATCCAGTTCGGCTTCTGTGATGTCCGGTCGACGTTTCTTCAACTGCTCGCGATTCATCGTCCGCATCTGAGCGAATATCTGTTCCATCGTCTGCCGTACTTGTGCGCGGCTCGCCATCACGTCGAATAGTTTCTTGACGTCTTCCTTCGATGGCCCATCGGGCGCAATCGATACAGTCGTTTGCGCCCACGCTCCCAATGCCGCAAAGCAAACCAGGACAGGTAACAGAACTTTGGCTCTCATAAAAACCTCCAAAGCGCAAGCAAAAGCAACTCACTAATCGTTTTTTGTCCCAAGATTTCTCTTGTGGACGGCTCTTTCCTTGATCTCGGTTGATGCTCGTACCAAAACGAGAGCGATAGTGACCAACATAAAATATCCGAGAACCGTCTGAACTTCCTTTGGCAAATGACCATCGGTTATTACTGCGTAGGCCATCATCGCTATCACCAAAAGGAAGCCGCAGATTCCAAGAGAAATAGAATCCAAGATCCAGCCCGGAGTCCGCCTGAAGGACTTCCAGAGAAACACGATCACTGACGTGACGGTAGACCCAAACCCCAGAGCCATCGCAAGCCACATGAACGCGGGCCAGTGATTTGGGTCCATAATCCTCTATCCCTTATAGTTCAGCGCCTTCAACCCCAAGAACCGCGACGTTCCGCCCAGTTCTTCTTCAATCCTCAGCAACTGGTTGTACTTCGCGATGCGGTCAGTCCGCGATGCCGAACCGGTCTTGATCTGACCCGCCCCGGTTGCGACCGCCAGATCCGCAATGAATGTATCCTCGGTCTCGCCCGACCGATGCGAGATCACCGATGTGTATCCATTCCGCCGCGCCAGATCAATCGCATCCAGCGTCTCGCTGACGGTGCCGATCTGGTTGACCTTGATCAAAATCGAATTAGCGACGCCCTTGTCGATTCCCTCTTGCAGAAATTGCACGTTCGTGACAAACAGGTCATCACCCACCAATTGAATCTTCCCGCCCAATTCTTTGGTCAAGTTTTGCCAGCCATCCCAATCGTTTTCGGCCAATCCGTCTTCCAGCGAGACGATCGGATAATCACCCACCCACTTGGCCCAGAACTTCACCATTTCATCGGAACTCTTGGCCGACTTGTCCGATTTCTTGAACACGTACTTGCCATCCTGAAAGAACTCGCTGGCCGCCGGATCGAGCGCAACCGCAATCTCTTCTCCCGGCTTGTACCCGGCCTTCGAAATCGCTTCAAGCACGACTTCGATGGCTTCCACGTTCGACTTCACCGATGGCGCAAATCCGCCCTCATCTCCCACTGCTGTGTTATAGCCACGCTTCTTCAGTACGCCTTTCAGCGTATGGAACACCTCCACACCCCAGCGCAGCGCTTCAGAAAAACTCGGAGCGCCAACCGGCATCACCATGAATTCCTGGAAGTCCACGTTATTATCCGCGTGCGCGCCGCCATTCAGAATGTTCATCATCGGCGTCGGCAACGTATTCGCGCCCGCGCCACCGAGATACCGATAAAGCGGAATGTCCAGCGATTGCGCCGACGCCCGCGCAGCCGCCATCGAAACAGAAAGAATGGCATTGGCGCCCAGCCGGCCCTTATTCTCGGTCCCGTCCAGTTCGATCATCTTGGCGTCGAGGCCGCGCTGATCGAATCCGTCCCAGTTCGCCAGCGCTTCGGCGATCTCTCCATTGACGTTCTCGACCGCCTTGGTTACGCCCTTTCCCATAAATCGATTCGTATCTTCATCGCGCAACTCGACGGCTTCATGCTCGCCGGTTGACGCTCCGCTCGGAACAATGGCCCGCCCCATCGAGCCGTCTGCCAGGAAAACCTCTGCTTCAACCGTAGGATTGCCGCGTGAATCCAGAACTTCTCGTGCGTGAATGCCTGCAATATTCGACATAGTAGTTGCGTTCCTTTACTGGAATGAGTTCCAACCGCGATGACCTGATCACGACCTTGGGATCGTCGCTACGGAGTAAACCGGCAGCCCCAGATTGGAGCGGCGCAATAGAGTCTTTCCCGTCGTGTGTTGCGAAACTCACGATTATATCGGATGGAAGTGACCAGAATATGACGAGAGACACACTTGTTTTGTGAATTTCCGCCATTCGGAATCGTCCATTCGGCCACTCCCCCTGACCTCTTATCGCCGGTGGTTCCCCGTGTACTGTCCGCCGCTTGTCCCAGCCTCCCGGCTGATCTAAAGTCAATGGAAGTTGCGGATTTAGGAGTTTCCCATGAAAAAGTGGATGCTTTTACCTTGCCTGCTCGTGGCGACCATGCTCGCTGCCCAAACGAATTCCGTTACGGAAGAGAATTTACCGCCTGCCAACACCCAAACCAACGCAGCGGCCGCTGAGCCGCAAGGGAACGGTTCGGTTCCGGCAGGAACCGCACTGATGGTTCGCCTCCAGACCACTCTCGCGACCTTTAGCAATCGCGTGGGCGATCCCTTCCGCGCCAGCATTACCCAGCCCGTGGTCGTCAACGGACAAACGTTGATTCCCGCAGGTGCGACCGTCGAAGGCCGCGTCACAAAAGTGGCCGAGCCCCGCCGCATTTCCGGCAAGCCGACCATCGGCATTCTTCCCGAAGCGGTGATCATGCCCAGCGGCGAGCGCTACTATCTCGACGCGACGCTTACTGACACGAATATTCCCGGCACCGACGTGAATAACGAAGGCCAGTTCAAGGGATCCGCGCACGATCGCCGCGATACCATCGAGCAAGGCGGAGGCGCTGCCGGTGGCATGGTGATCGGCGGCCTCGTCGGAGGGCCGGTCGGAGTTCTCGTTGGTGGCGCGATCGGAGGCGGCGCAGCGACAGGTCACTGGCTCGCCAAGCATCGCTCTGCAATTCTGCCCATCGGCACGCAACTCACGCTGGAGCTCAATCGCCCCATGATGATGACCAACCAGCCGGCGCCAGCTGCCACTACAACCGCCGCACCCGCACCAACAGGCGCCAGCAAGTAATTCGTTGCCTGAATCAGAGAAGCCGGACGGGAGTGCCGTCCGGCTTCTGTATTTCGGCCCGATGATGGCGCCAAAGCGAATGCTTGTCTTTCCGAGCGAAGCGAGGAATCTGCTTCTGTTCACCACGAGCACACAGCAGATTCCTCGCGGTGCTCGGAATGACAAACGACACTTAAGCTCCGAACAACAGCTCCCCTTCGCTCACCACCTGCAACTCGATCCAACCCTCGACCGGCAGCGAATCCAAGGGCAACCGGTTCTGCCACAAGCTGAATCGTAGTCGGACTTTGCTCGTCGCGCCCGTGGCCGCGCCACTTTTGCGCTCCGATCCACCATCAGAACCCGACGGAACAGCCAGCAACCACGCAAGCGGCAGCTTGAATTCGAAGTTGCGCAGCACCGCGACTTTCACATTCTCGTTGCTTTCGGTCGACGAGGCCAGCACGCGTCCCGCAACTCCATTCTCGATTCTCCAGTTCGACAGCTTACCCTGAGTCGCGGCGGCATCCATGCGCAGCGTGCGCCGCGGACGCGGTTCTCCGCTCGCCCACGACTCCACATTCACCACGATTTCGAAATCCTCTGCGGGAATCTGCCCGGCGAAATCCAGCCGGCCATAGAGACACGTTGCATCGATGCCCGCATAAACCGAATCCAGCAGGAATTGCTTGCCATGCATCGCTCCGGCGCGATGATCCGCGGTATAGACCGCTGCGCCCATCCACTCGAAGTAGCGCACCTTGTCGCCGGTCACGCGTGGATGGATGTACGCTGTCTGCGGCACGAACGACGGACGCACCTCAGCGCCAGTGATCGGCTGCGCGAGGTAATCCGGAGCGACCGCGCCGAGCGCCTGGTACACGTTCGAAAGATGCTTGCGGTAGAGTTCGTCGAAGTCCCGGTCGTTGGCCGAATGATGCTCAGGGCCGTACCACCAGTTCCAGTCGCTGCCCTCGGCAATCAGGATCTCGTCGAATGCGAGCTTGCGCTGCGCCTCGCTGGCGCGCGCCGCGTTCTGCGCGTAGAACTCGCGCGCGTGGCTCAGATAATCCCACGCACGATTGTCCTCAGGAGCGCCAATCCACACGTTGAAGTTGGCATTGATCCACGATCCCGGAATCAGCGAATTCAGTTTGCCGAAATCCTTGTGCCGCGCGATCGCCTCTGAGATCGTCAGCGCCTCAAGTCCCGGCTCATGCTGCAACGCATCGTAGAAGCGCCGCAGGAATTCTCGTCCCGACTGCGGATAGTATTCCCACGCATTCTCGCCATCGAGGATGATCGGAACCACCGCATCGCAACCCTTGTCGAGCACCGGACGTGCGGCTTCTTTGATGTTGTTGAGCAAGTGGCGTGCAGCTTCTGCGGGCGCCATTCCCGAATAGACGAACCCAATCAGGTCCGAGATCGTGTGATCGCGGAAAACCATGTGCATCGCGGTCGAACCGTTCTCGAAGCGATGGATGTTGTAGAGCTTCTCCGCCTGATTGGCAGGCAGCCTTCCTGCGCCGTCGCGAGCGAAGAAAGATCCCGTGCTGCGTCCCAGGACGCCTTCGTCGGTCGCCATCCACTCGACGCCCAGATTATGCGCGATGGCCAGCACTTCTTCCGAGACGCTGCCTTCCGACGGCCAAATCCCTTTGGGCCGGACTCCAAACACTTTCTCGTGCAGGTCCAGTCCGCGAACCAACTGCTCGCGTGCATCTTCCGGATGTCGAAAGCGATTCTGCGGCAGCGGCAATCCCGGAGACGAAACCGCGCCGACATTGGTATCGCAGACCAGCGGCAGAATCGGATGGTAAAACGGCGTGGCCGAGATCTCGATTGAGCCTTTCTTCGCGGCCTCGGCGTGTGCAGGCAGGACTCGTCCCAGCAGTTCCCGTTCGCGGGCGATCACGAACTTCTGATCGTCGAGCGAGAACTGATGCCCTTTCTTCACCAGCGCGGCGACATCCTTCTCTTCCAGGAAGAACTCGTCGAACCATGCAATCTGCGAGAGCACCTGCAGGTCGGTGAAGTCCTGATCGAGGAAGTAGCGCTCGGCGCGCTCCGGATGATCTCCATGCTCACGAAAGCGCTCCCAAAGCTGGCGGTAGCGCGGATAGCGGCCAATCAGGTTCTGCGGATTCGCCTGGAACAGGTACTGCAGCGCAAAGCGCCGCTCTTCCGGCGTGAGTTCTTTCGCAGGCTTGGCGGCCACTCGCAGAAACGGATCCTGCGCGGTTCCGGCGACATAGTCCTGGATCTGCACGATCAGCGACGGCACCAGATTGAAGTTCTGATGAACGTTGGGAAACTCGTCGAGCAGCTTCACCATGCCGTAGTAATCCTTGAGGGCGTGCAGCCGCACCCAAGGCAAGCGGTACTCGCCGGAAACCAGGTCTTTATAAAAGGGCTGGTGTTGATGCCAAAGAAGAATGACGCGCAGGACAGGCATGAGTGGAAACAGTCAGTCTAGCACGCAGGTTCCGAGTCCCGAGTTGTGAACCTCGGCCACGGATTTGCACGGATTTTCACGGATCAAACAAACTCGAGAAATATCCGCGATGATCCGTGTGAGTGCGCGGCCAGAGTTTCATTTTGGGAAATGGGTGGATTTCGGGGGTATCCCCCCTCCCCCCGGTCTACTGGAATCATCAACTTAGAGGAAAATTGAGAAGTAATCTATGGCGCTCAACAGCTTACGGGTAAAATCTTGAGCCGCAAGGAGTTAGCTCGCGTCCGCTTCCCGCTGCGTCTACCGCTACCGCCTTGGTAAGGATCTGCTTTTTCGATTGGGGATCGCTAGGACTGGGATCACATGGGCGTGTGATTGTGCGCGGCGGCTAAGAAGCTCGAAACCGCACCGTGTATTTCCGTGTTTCGGCTTACAATCAGAATCCCTTGCGGTCGGCAGCATCGTGCCCGCCCTCGCAAAAAGCGCACCCACAGTTAACTACTGCAACCACGGAAATCGAGGTTGAAAGGGTGGCCACCCGCCCAGTAGGGAAAACACGGGAACAGACGGTGGAGTGCACCCCAAAATGAGACAGAGATAATGGTGACAGTTCTCGAACTGGAGAACGTATGTCACGAAAGAACACGATTCAGCCGGAGTATGGAACGGAGTTGAAGTTAGCGGCGGTGCGTCGGGTGTTCGCTGGGGAAAGCGTACGTGCGATAGCGCAGGAACTCGGGATTCGGCGCAAGCGGCTGTATGTGTGGGCGGAATAAAGCGCTTGCGTGTGAAGGTGGGGGCCGCTATAATCCGCGACCGCTGAAGCCCCGTGGGAGTGCGCCGATACCAAGAAATCAAAATCAAAGGAGAATTGGATGAAACGCGTTCTTTTTGTGCTCTCGCTGCTAGTCCTCTCTGCTGGCCCGCTGCTTGCCCAGGACAATGCCTTCGTGGGCACGTGGAAACTCAATCTTGCAAAATCAAAATTCGTGCCCGGGCCTGCACCCAAGAGTCTGACGCGAACCGTCGAAGCGCAAGGCGACGGAGCGAAATATACCTTTGAGGGAGTCGCTGCCGACGGCAAGCCGCTTTCATTCAGCTTCACCGTCAAGTACGACGGGAAAGACTACCCCGTTACGGGCTCGGGAATGACCGCAGGAGCGGACTCCATTGGCATCCGGCTTCTCGGAAGCAACAAAGCGGAAGCGACGCTGAAAAGGGGCGGGAAAGAGGTCGCGAAAGCCGAAGCAGAAGTTTCAAAGGATGGGAAAGTTTCAACAGTCAAGACAAGAGGGACGACCGCGAGCGGCAAGGCGTTCCACTCGGAAAGTGTCTACGACAAGCAGTAAGAGTCGGATAACATCGGCGAACTGGTTCGATAGATCTCTGCAAGGCGGCGCTGCCGATATCATGGGGTTCTCATGCCGGGCGGTCTGCATCGCACGTACGGCGTGGAACGATCGGCAGCCTCACCGGATTTTGGCGCTAGCGATTGTCGTGAGACAGACGGAATGTTTCATCTACCCCTCCCGCTTCTTTCCTTCCAGCATGACGCGTCGCAAGATCCGGTTCATTCGCGTCTGGTAGCCTGGGCCTTTGGACTTGAACCAGTCCACCACTTCCACATCCACGCGCAACGAGATGCGCCGCTTGCGGGGACGGTTCCAGCGCGACTCCGCCGGCGTCTCCTCATCCGCCAGCAAGAGCAAGTCGTCGTCCACCGACGCCCGAATGTCGCCAACTCTCACCGGCCGCCGGCCCGACTTTTTTCGCTTTGCTTTCTTACGTTTACGTGTCATGCCATTATTGTATGCCCGTTTACGTGATGACATTGTGTTCCTGCAGGAACACATGGGCGGAACCCGCCTGATTGACGCCCAGTCTCGAGCGGAGTAGAGTTGTCGGGCTTTGCCGTAGCGCATCCACTTCGGTCTGTTCTGGGGAACTCTGATGAAAACTGCACTTCGCTCCGCCGCCGTTGGTCTGTTCGCCCTAGCCTTCTCGGCCGCTGCTTTTGGTCAGTGGTCGTCCGACCCTTCCGTCAATCTTGCTCTGGCCAACAATCCCAACGGCAGTGATCAGGTGCAGCCCAAGCTTGTGCCAACGAAAAATTACGGATGGTACGTGAGCTGGTTCGATTCCAATCCGTTCAGTCCTCCACCTGTGGGATACGACGTGTTCTACCAGAGGCTCAGCAAGTATGGCGTGGAGCAGTTCCGTCACGACGGCCAGCACGTGGCGAAGTTGAGCAACAGTTCGACCGAGGACTACGGGCTCGACGTAGACAATCAGGGCAACGCGCTGCTGACGTTCCTCGATACGCGGGAAGGCGCCAACCAGCAGATTACGGCGGCGAAGATGAGTCCGTCGGGCAAGGCGTTGTGGGGTGGACTCGGGGTGCAGCTGACCAACGACAACAATTCCAACAACAGTCCAAAGATTGCGGCGACCAGCGACGGTGGCATCGTGGTGGCCTGGGGCAGCAACAGCAACGTCGTTCTGCAGAAGCTCAACGCCGCCGGACAGCCGCAGTGGGGCAGTGGCGTGGTGTTCAGCGAATCCGGATACAACTATTACCTCGCCGACTTGCACGCCGCCGATAACGGATCGGTGATCGTCTCGTGGGTGCGCGAACAAGGATTCGGAAGCAACGCGCAACTGCGTGCCAACAAAGTTGCCGCGGACGGCAGCCTGTTATGGGGCAGCAGCAATGTCGACATCTTCGACGTGGGATCGTTGCAGTTCGGCAACTTCCCTTACTTCCTCTACGACGGCAATGGCGGAGCCGTGTTCGACTGGTATACCAGCAGCCCTACCCTGCAGTGTTTTGCGCAGCACATTCTGGCGGACGGCAGCGAAGCGTTCCCGCATAACGGATCCGCCGTGTCGACCAACACCTCGAACGTGCGTGTCTCGCCCTCGGCGGCCTATCGCAAAGATACCCAGGAGATCTTTGTCTTCTGGACCGAAGAAGATTCGTTACAGACAGTCAACGGCGTCTACGGACAAAAATTCGACTCGACAGGAACGGCGCAGTGGGGAGCGACGGGGCTGGTGATCGTTCCGCTGGGATCGGACTCGCAGATTTTTGTGACCACGGTGCAGAGCGGCACGGGCGCGCTGACGTTCTGGGTCGACCAGCCCAGCTACGGATCAGGCACCATACAAGCGATCAAGTTGGACGGAAGTGGTGGAACCGTGTGCTCGCAGTTTGCGGTGTCGTCGGTCTCCGCCGATAAATCCAGACTGGTGGCGGGGATGTCTTCGAATGGCATTACGGCGCTGGCGTTCGAGGACGATCGGCTCGGCAATAACGGGATCTATATACAGAATGTGAATCCGGATTGCTCGCTGGGAAAACCGTAGGAGCAACGGGCTCACCCGCGACCTTCTCTGAATTTGCGAGACTGCTTGACCTTCTAGCCATCGCCTTGCGGCGCGCTCTGGCGCCAGCATCGATCCGCCGGCCAGCGCTCCGCTCCGAATAAAACGGTCCTCCCTGATCCTTACTCGTTTTTCTCTCCTTGACAATCTACATATAGCAAGCTCAATATGTAGAACGTCTAGGAAAGAGGCGCATGAGTCCACTTGAAAAAACCGACTTGCTCCAGGGAACCCTCGACCTGCTGATTCTGAAAGTTGTCGCGCTTGGCCCGATTCACGGCTACGGCATCTCGCAACGCATTCATCAGATCTCGAAAGAGGTTCTCCTTGTTCAGCAAGGATCGCTCTACCCCGCCTTGCACCGCCTTGAGAAGCGGGGCTGGCTCACCGCCGAATGGGGAGAATCGGAAAGCGGACGCCAAGCAAAGTTCTACCGGCTCTCAACCAAAGGGCGAAAGCAGCTCTCGGCGGAGGCAGCTACCTGGAGTCGGCTGGCCGAAGCGGTCCAACTAATTCTTGAGGCATCGCCGCAGGAGGGATAGATGCTGCGCTGGTTTCGCAAGAACGGTAATGAGGAGTTTGATCGGGAAGTTGGCTTCCACATTGAAGAACTGGTTCGCGAGAACATCGCCCGGGGTATGTCGCCTATCGAAGCGCGCCGCCAGGCGATGATTACGTTCGGCGGACGGGAGCAGACGAGGCAAGCGTTGCGCGACGTGCACACCTCCCCCTGGCTTGAGGCCGTCTCCTTCAATCTCAAGGCCGCATTTCGCTTCATCCGCCGCGCACCTTCATTCTCAGCGGCGATCATCCTGATCCTCGCCGTCGGAATCGGAGCCAACAGCGCGGTGTTCTCGGCCATTGATGCGGTCGTGTTGCGCCCGTTGCCGTTTCCCGGTGGCAACGAACTTATCGCCATCTATCAGCACGATGCCAAAGACCGCGACTCGAACCGCTTTGTGGCGCCCGTTCGCCTCGAAGACTGGAACCGGCTCAACTCTACGTTTCAGGCCATCAGCGGCTATTATCTGGACGATCTCTCGGAAACCTCCGGGCCGCTTCCAGAGAAAGTTACGGAGGCCATGGTGGCTCCGCGCTTTCTCAAAGTCATGAGGGTGGCGCCAATCCTGGGTCGCGACTTCGCTCCCGACGAAGAGCACTTTGGCGGCCCCGAGGCCGCTCTGATCAGCTATGCGTTTTGGCAGCGCCGCTTTCACGGCGATCCGAACGCGCTGAACAGAAAGCTTCGGATTGAGAGTTCTTCCTACTCCATCATCGGAGTCATGCCTACGTCGTTTCGCTTTCCGAATGCGGAGGTCGATCTATGGGCCATGAGCACGCCCGACGCTCCTTTCGCGCAGCGGCGGGATTCCACCTGGTTCACCGTCGTCGGCCGTCTGAAAACCGGAGTGTCGCTGAGCCAGGCCCAGGCCGATCTCTCTACCGTGCAGCAACAACTGGGCAAGCAGTTTCCCAAACCTGATGCGGACCTGATCATCCAAACAACGCCCTTGAAAGAAACCGTAGTCGGGGACGTGCGCGACTCCCTGTGGCTGCTCTATGGCGCGGTTTCGGTGCTGCTTCTGATCGCCTGCTCCAACATCGCTGCCCTGCTACTGGCCCGGATGTCGGATCGCGAACATGAAATTGCCATTCGCTATTCCCTTGGTGCTCCCCGATCCGCGATCATCGCGCAACTGCTCACGGAAGTTCTGGTTCTGGCGGTGATCGGTTGCGTTTTCGGTGTAGTCGGGCTGGCGGGCGCCATGGGAAGCTTTCAAGCTCTGCTGCGGACACTTCCACGCGCGGAAGAGATCACGCTCAACGGCGGAATCGTGCTCTACTCCTTCTCCGCCACCACCATCACGACTCTGTTGTGCGGACTGTTTCCGGCGATCCACGGAACCCGGCAGGGACTTGCTCGTTCGCTGGCGGAAACGGAACGGTCCCAAGTCTCCTCGCGCAACCGCATTCAGTGGACGCTGGTCGGATTTCAAGTGGCTCTTGCTGTCACGTTGCTGATCGGCTCCGGCCTTCTGGTACGCAGTTTTCAGGAGATCAGTCGAGTGTCTCCGGGCTTTGACAGCAGCCACGTCCTGACATTTCAGATCAGCGGCTCGTGGGGCGAGACAACCGATATGAAGCAACTCAATCAGCGGATCGATCGGACACTTGATGGGATTCGAACCCTGCCTGGCGTAGAATCCGCCGCGACGTCAGGCATGCTCCCTGGAGTCGCAACGCTCTACCAACTCGAATTCAAAATCGACGGCAAGTCCGATCCGGCACACAAAGTTTTAGCCGATAGCCGATACGTGTCCGCGGGATACTTCGATACGATGCAAATTCCGCTGCTCTTGGGCGAGGCGTGCAAGCAGGCGTCATCCACCGCCGAGGTGCTGGTCAATCGCAGCTTTGTGAACATGTATCTGCGAGGAACATCCCCAACCGGACATGTCATACAAGCCGCTGCCTACAACGATTTCCAACCGGCGGGCCAGATTCGAGGAGTAGTCGGAGACGCCCGGGAAGAGGGCCTGACCACACCGGCGGCCCCCACCGTTTACTCCTGTCTCAGCGCCCCTGATCCGTTTCCAAACTATCTGGTGCGCACTCGGCGGAATCCCGCATCGATGGCAGAGGCGATTCGACGCCGGGTTAACGAACTCGAGCCGCAGCGCTCGGTCTACGCGGTCATGCCGCTGCAAGATCACCTCGATGATGCGTCCGCCGAAAATCGTTTTCGCACTATGCTTCTGGCGCTGTTTGCCACTTCCGCGCTTTTGCTGGCCTGCATCGGTCTCTACGGAACGCTCAGCTATCTCGGACGTCTCCGTCAGCGCGAAATAGGGATCCGCCTGGCCCTCGGAGCCCTCAAATGGCAGATCGTGGCGGGGTTCATGATGCAGGGTCTCGGGGTCACCATCATCGGCTCTGTTGCAGGTCTCATTCTCAGCTTAACGGGCGATCGCCTGATCGCGAACATGTTGTATGGCGTCAAAACGCTCGACGCTGAAACCTATGGCGCAGTTCTGCTGCTGATTTCCCTGGTTGCCACTGCAGCTTCATTGATTCCGGCGTGGCGCTCCGCAGGAACTGAGCCGACGCAGGCGCTTCGCCAGCAATAAAGCGCTTTGCTGACTAGTGGGGAAGCTTTCTCGCCCTAGGGGTACGCCCGAGTTTCAGACTGGCTTCTCCTTCGGTACACTATCCGTCTGAACCGTCATGAGCCCCGAAACTGTGACCAGCGCTCCGCAACTTCTTACCGAGAACGACCTCTACCTCTTCAACGAGGGCAGCCACTACCGCATCTACGACAAGATGGGCGCCCACCTCGCCACCCACGAGGGCCAGAGTGGCGCGATCTTCAGTGTGTGGGCTCCGAACGCCCGCTCAGTGTCGGTGGTCGGCGGGTTCAATGGGTGGGATCCGAAAACGCACCGTCTGTATTCTCGCGGGGCATCCGGCATATGGGAGGGATTTATCCCCGGCGCGAGTCACGGCGCTCTTTACAAGTTTCACATTGAGTCGAGCCGCCATGGATACCGCGTCGACAAAGCCGACCCGATTGGCATCTGGCATGAGAAGCCTCCGCGGACGGCTTCGGTGATCTGGGACCTTCACTATGAATGGCATGATCCGGAATGGATGCGGAAGCGGGCCGAGCGCAATTCATTGCGGGCTCCGCAATCGATTTATGAAGTGCACATCGGTTCCTGGATGCGTGTGCCTGAAGAACACAATCGGCCGCTGAGCTACCGCGAGATGGCTCCTCGGCTCGCGGAATATGTCGGCCAGATGGGCTTTACGCACGTGGAATTTCTGCCGGTGATGGAGCATCCGTACTACGGCTCGTGGGGATACCAGACGACCGGCTATTTTGCCCCGACCTCCCGCTACGGCACGCCACAGGACTTCATGTTCCTGATCGACTACCTGCACCAGCACGGCATCGGCGTGATTCTCGACTGGGTTCCGTCGCACTTCCCTTCCGACGCGCATGGACTCGCGTATTTCGATGGCACGCATCTGTATGAGCACGCTGATTCCCGCCAGGGATTTCATCCCGACTGGAAGACGCACATCTTCAACTATGGGCGCGCCGAGGTGCGCAGCTTCCTGATGTCGAGCGCGATGTTCTGGTTCGACAAGTATCACGTCGACGGACTGCGCGTGGACGCCGTCGCATCGATGCTCTATCTGGATTACTCGCGCAAGCACGGAGAGTGGATTCCCAATAAATTCGGCGGACGTGAGAATCTTGAAGCCATAGATTTCCTTCGCCGCTTCAACCAGGAAGCCTTCAAAGAGCACCCTGATATTCAGACGACAGCGGAAGAATCCACCTCGTGGCCTATGGTTTCAAAACCAGTCTATCTCGGCGGACTCGGTTTCGGCATGAAGTGGGACATGGGCTGGATGCACGACACGCTGAAGTATTTCCAGAATGATCCCATTCATCGCAAGTATCACCACAACCTGCTGACGTTCCGGATGCTGTATTCGTGGCACGAGAATTTCGTGCTGCCGCTTTCACACGACGAAGTCGTCCACGGCAAGGGATCTTTGATCGGCAAGATGCCGGGTGACGAATGGCAGCGCTTCGCCAACCTGCGCCTGCTGTTTGGATACATGTACGCGCAAGCCGGCAAGAAACTTCTCTTCATGGGGGACGAATTCGGCCAGGTCCGCGAGTGGGCTCACGATTCGAGCCTGGAGTGGCACGTTCTGAAGTATCAGGTGCACCGCGGGGTGCAAGCGTGGATGGAACAACTCAATCGCTTCTATCGCAGCGAACCCGCCATGCACGTCCTCGAGAACGATCCCGCCGGGTTTGAGTGGATCGATGCCAACGACAATGCAACCAGCACGATCTCCCTTCTGCGCAAAAGCGAGTCGCCGCGAGACGCCATCGTCGTCATCTGCAACTGCACGCCCGTGCCGCGCCTCGGATATCGCATCGGCGTGCCGCACGGTGGCTACTGGCGCGAGATGCTCAACAGCGATGCTCGGGAATACGGCGGAAGCGGCATGGGCAATCTGGGCGGTGTCCACGCAGAGGAGACCCCGATGCATGGCAGGCCATTCTCGCTGAAGCTGACATTGCCGCCCCTGTCAGCGCTCTTTTTCAAAGCCTCGTAAGGCCCCGCGTAGGGACCGCCTCGGCTGTCCCGCGAAGGCGAAGCCGGCCGGTAAGCCTCTGAAAAAAACCTATCCGAACGCCTGAAACTTCTTCCAAAATTCCGGCCACGCCAGCCGCGGCGGACCGCACACGAAGATGTCCGGATGATCGCGACTCTCTTCGTTCTTCACGCCCAGCGAATTCGTGTTGTGACCAGCGAGAC
>DASYZA010000116.1:0-1515 GCA_035946775.1 Candidatus Sulfotelmatobacter sp.
GGCTTTCCATCTGCTTGAAGCTGTCGAGTCCTGCGCTAACTTATTCTCGCGCTACGGCGGACACTCGCATGCCTGCGGGTTTGCCATGCCCGCGGCTAACATTGAGGAATTGCGCGCTCGCCTCGATCAGTTTGCCCGTACGCGTCTGACTCTGGATGATTTCCATCCGATCCTCGATCTCGACGCAGAATTAGACCTTGGTGAGGTTACGCCTGAATTGTTTCGCGCGCTCCAACTGCTGGAGCCTTATGGGGTCGGAAATCCTGAGCCTGTGTTCACGGCTCGCAGTGTGCAATTGACTGCGCCTCCCAGAATCCTGAAAGACAAGCACGTCAAATTCAAGATCAAGGCTGGTCCGCGTGTGGAATCGGCCAAAGAGTCGTCACAGCTATCTGCAGCGGCGATTCTTGCCACTCCACGCTGTCATCCCGACAGTGCCTCGATTCGACGCAGCGAAAGATCCGCCGCAGTTGCCGAAGCACAGAGCGCGGTTTCACCTAAAGCCGGCAATTGGCTGAGTTCGAAGGTCACGTTTGATGCGCTCGGGTGGCACATGGCGGAACGCTTGCAGCAGAGCCCGCTTTTGGCGGGGGATGCCATCGACGTCGCATTCACGATCGGAAATAATGACCATCCTGAATATGGCGGCCTCGAACTGTCACTTCGAGATTTCAAGGTGCCGAATCGGTATACGAGCTCTTTGTCCAACCGTGAGGATCGATGATGCCCCGAACATCCAATCATCCAGTAGAAGACTCGCGGCGTGCGCGGGTGACCGAGATTGCGCTTTCACTCCCGCAAACGGCCCGCCAACTCTTCGGTAGCCACGCACAGTTTCTAGTCCGCAAGAAAACGTTCGCCTATTTTCTGAACAATCATCACGGCGATGGCATCGTCGGGATCACCGGCAAAGCACTGCCGGGTGACAATAAGGCGCTCGTTGAGGCGCAGCCCAGGAAATTCTACCTACCCGCTTACGTCGCATCGAGAGGATGGGTGGCGTTGCGACTTGATGTTGGCACGATCGACTGGGGAGAGGTGAGAGAACTGTTGCTTGGCAGTTATCTGCTTGTAGCACCGAAGAAGTTGGCAGATCGTCTGCAGGATGAGATGTGAGTCGCTCACCATAGGTGATAATGACCATCTCTCCGCTCCATCCGCACGCCGACTCCGAAGAGTGTCGCCAGCCTTTTCACCTTGAGGATCTCCTCTTTTCGACCGTCCGCAACGACGCGACCGCTGCTCATCAGCACCACCCGCTGTATCTCGGGCACAACGTCAGCGAGTTCGTGGGTCACCAGAATGATCGCTGTTCCTGATCGAGCGAGAGCGCTCATCGTTCGGCGAAGGTTCTGCTGCGCTGCCAGGTCCAAGGAATTGCAGGGCTCGTCGAAGAGCAAGGCTCGCGGCTTGTGAACCAATGCTCGGGCGATCAGCACGCGGCGGGCCTCGCCTGAGGACATTTCGCACACGGGGCGATCCGCCAAGTACGAAATCTTCAACTCCGACAACGCC
>DASYZA010000117.1:0-42486 GCA_035946775.1 Candidatus Sulfotelmatobacter sp.
TCGGTTGATTTTCGGTTTCAGCGGGGATGAGGTCCGGAGCAGGGGACGGCGTTTGAGTCCCCTGCTCTGGCAGCCTTGTACTAGCTTTCCTCATGCTCGCAACTCCGACTGCTGGCGTGCAAACTCTGCTGGCGGCAAATAGTTCAACGAACTGTGTGGACGTTGCTGATTGTAATCTTGCCGCCAATCTTCGATCTTTCTCCGTGCATCGCTCAAACTCGTGAACCAGTTCGCATTCAAGCATTCGTCTCGCAATCGGCCGTTGAAGCTCTCGGCAAAAGCATTTTGTGACGGCTTGCCCGGTTGAATGAATTCCAAACGCACGCCGCGCTCTTCGCTCCACGCCGCCAGCGCTCGCCCGCGAAACTCCGGCCCGTTATCGAGCACGATCGCTTCTGGCAACCCGCGTTCGCTGGCGATCCGATCCAGCAGCCGCCGCAGTCCACCCAGCGAGGTATCGACTTCAATCGCCGGGCACTCCCGCGTGCAATCATCTACCACCGTCAACATGCGAATCACTCTCCCCGTGCTTACACAATCACTGACGAAATCGATTGACCAACGTCGATTCGCCCTGGTCGCCACCGGGCTACTCACCGCGCCCGTCCAGAATCGCAAGGACGGGGCACCCACGGTGCAGCAGTGCGAAAGGAAACGGACGTTGAAAGGTGGGGGCCCCGCCCTGTTTTTGATGTTGTGCGAACCTAAAACTTTAATGATGTCTGCCGCCACCTCCGTGGTTGCCGCCACCTCCGTGGTTGCCACCGCCGCCGTGGTTGCCACCACCACCGTGGTACCCGCCACCGCCGCGATATCCACCTCCGCCACCATGGAAGCCACCGCCTACGTAGCCACGACCTCCTCCCCAACCTCCACGGCCGCGATCCCAACCTCCACGGTCATGGCCCCAGTCGCCACGGTCGTGACCCCAGTCGCCACGATCATCACGCCAGCCGTCGCGATAGCCCCAACCGTGGCGGTACCAGGGGCCAGCACCAATGAAGGCGCCGCCGTCGAACCACTGTGGGCCATAGTAGCCATAGGGTGCACACGCATAAGGCGGGTAAGCGTAGTAGCCGTACTCACACACGGGCGGCGGGGGCGGAGGCTCAGGGTAAGCTCCGCCGATCTGGACTCCGAATGAAATCTGCGCCTGCGCAGCAGGCGCCGGCATCAGGATGAATCCAACAATCGCAAGTAACGCGAGGTACTTCAAACGCATGATGATGCTCCTTCGTGGTCATGCCCAGGCGCCCGATGCTTTTGGAGCGAGCGCCTTTGGGATCACTTCTATTTCGGTTTTGCAGCCTTCTTCGCTGGAACAGGAACCGTGTGCTGCGGCTTCCAGAATTCATCATCCTTTGTCCAACTCGGCGGGAGGCGGCTCATGCTCGGCGTAAACGCAAAAAGATTCGACTCGATGCTGTTGTAGTTCGAGCTCTCGAACTCGAGCAGACGTTTTTCGACATCCTCGCCCAAGTCCTTTCGGTACTCGGCGACCATCGAGTGGCGCTTGTCGAGATCCGCCAGCGATTTCATGGGGATCTCTACCAGGTAGGAGTCGTCAATCGAACTTCCGAAAGTTTGCTGGTAAATCGAATAGTGGAAATCCGGATCCGCCTTGATCCAGCCTTCTCTGATGTGATTGATTACATCCGCAAACTCCGCGCGATGCCCAAGCTTCACGTGAATATGGACCAACTCCATGAACCGCATCGTGGCCAGGTTCACCGTCGGTGGATTGCTCAGCTCTGGACGCAGGCGCCAGATAGCCGTGTCCTCCCCCGCCAGCGTTCCACTGTGTTCCTCCTCGAGGCTCGCCATCTTTTCGCCCATGGTGACCTCGTCATGGTCGTGCACGTCCGACATCTCCTCCATCGAGGAATAGCCCGAGAGGAACAGAGTCTGCGGAGCACCGGTGATCGCTCCCATGCCAAGGTAGTATTGCCTGCCCTTGCCTGCGTCAAGCGCTGCCGCGTAATCGGCCTCGAGTTTGGCATGGGCGGCCTCTGCGCCCGGCTGCGGTATCTCCCGCACCGTCATCAAGATAGGCGCCGGAGCGCTGGGCGCCGAGTCATGTTCCTGCGCGTGTACAGCTACCGTTGTCACACCCCCGGCGGCAATCGCCATCCATATAACAAGCTTCCGCACTCGGGACTGAACCATCGTTTCGATCTCCTGTTCGAGGGAATCAAATGTCCACGACATTCTAATGGAACAGACGAGGGCAGATCAGCGGCATTCTTCCAATTTGCTTCAACCGTCAGCTTTTCTCGTTGGGTTGGTTGGATCTGACCTGGTGAATCGCCATCCATTGCTTTGTCATCGGGCCAAGGCGTCAGGTACTTGTGATATTGGCGGGTTGGACATCGCTTCACCGACAACGCAGGTCCCTCAACCGTTCATCCCGTCCTGAACGTTGGGTGTACAATCCAGAGCACTTCCGGGGCGGAGAATGGGCATTTCCACAGGAACTCGACTGGGCCCGTACGAGATTATCGCACCGCTCGGTGCCGGCGGCATGGGCGAGGTGTATCGGGCGCGCGACACGCGACTGGAGCGCACCGTCGCGATCAAGGTGCTGAACTCAACGCTGGTGGCATCGCCGAATTTGAAAACGCGATTCGAGCGCGAAGCGAAGACGGTCTCACAGCTGAATCATCCGAACATTTGCATACTGTATGACGTCGGCCACGAGGATGGCACCGATTACCTTGTGATGGAGTTTCTGGAAGGGGAGTCGCTGGCCGAGCGACTGAAACGCGGGCCGCTGCAGCTGAAAGAAATTGTTGCGATCGGGTGCGACATCGCCGAGGCTCTTGAGCGCGCCCACCGCGCGGGTATTGTGCATCGCGACCTGAAGCCCGGGAATGTCATGCTGACGAAAACGGGAGCGAAGCTGCTCGATTTCGGACTGGCTAAACCCAGCGTGGGTGTGGCGGCGGGCAGCGGCTCTGCTCCGTTGCTGAGCGCCGCCATGACCGTCGACTCACCCACACCACAGCAATCCCCGCTGACGCAGCAGGGCGCGCTGGTGGGGACGGTGCAGTACATGTCGCCGGAGCAGATCCAAGGGCTGGAAGCCGACGCGCGCAGCGACATCTTTGCATTCGGCGCCATGTTGTACGAGATGGCGACTGGGAAGAGGCCGTTCGCTGGTAAGTCGCAGATCAAGGTCGCCTCCGCCATCCTTGAGGACGAGCCGGAACCTGTGAGTGCGGTCCTGAAGACGTCACCGCCAGCCCTGGACCGGCTGGTGCGCACATGTCTCGCCAAGAATCCGGATGAGCGATTTCAGTCCGCGCTCGACGTGAAGCTGGAGTTGAGGTGGCTATCGACGGAGCAACCGGGAACGGAACCGACACGGGCGAAGTTTGCAGGGTGGATCACGTACGTAGCACTCGCGGCGATTGCGATCATCGCCGCCTTTGGGCTTTGGATGCGTCCCTCCCAAACGGCGCCGCATACGATGCATTTCACGGCGGCGCTGCCTTCGTCGGCGCGGTCGATGGCCATCGCTCCGGATGGGGAAACCGTCGCGTTTGTCAGTTATCGGGAAGACATTCACCGGGTGGGGCTATTCCTGTACGAAATTGGCGGCAACGACGCGAAGCCTCTCGCCGGAACTGAAGGGGCGACATTTCCCTTCTGGGCGCCCGATGGCCGGGCTATAGGATTTTTCGCAAACGGCAAGCTCAAGCGTTACGATCTTGACAGTGCTTCGGTCCGAACGCTCTGTGACGCTCCCAATGGGCGCGGTGGAACGTGGGGCAAGACGGGAGTGATTCTCTTCACACCCAGGGGCACCCTTAATGAAGGCATCGAGTCGGTTTCTGACAGCGGCGGCGTCCCGAGCAAACTTAATTATCCCGCCGCCACGGGCAATGAGAACAGCTATCGATGGCCGGTATTCCTTCCCGACGGGAAGCACTATCTCTTTCTCGCCGCGAACATTCGCGGGGAGACTGAAATGAATAGCCTATATCTCGGTTCCATCGACAACCAGAGCGAAAAGCACCTTCTCACGAAGACGGTGTACAACGGCGACTACGCCAACGGGTACGTTTTCTTCGTTCGCGATGATGCCATCCAGGCCCAAAAGCTCGATCTCGATTCCTACAAGCTTACCGGCGACGTCTTGCGCATCTTCGACAATGTGAAGCTGCAGTCACGCATTATGTATGCGGCGTTTGCCGCTAAAGGAGACGTTGTGCTCGCGCAAGGGGCCGGCGAAGTGTCGCTCTCGAGTCTGGTCTGGTACGACCGCATCGGAAAGAAGATCTCCGATTTAGCGCCTCCAGACACGTACGGCAATATTGCAATCTCGTCCGACGGAAAATACGTCGCCGTCGACAAAACCGACACGACGAACGAGAACACCGATGTCTTTATCTACGATCTCGCCCGGGCGTCTTTCCGCCGCCTTACTTTCGATCCCGGCATCGATTCCGTACCGGTGTGGAGCCCCGACCGTGGGCAGATCGCGTTTGGATCGAGCCGCGGCCGCAATTTCGAGATCTATATCAAACCTGCGGACGGATCGCAACCCGAGCGCATTTTGCCGCTGACGACCGGAATTGATTACCTGCCTCTCGACTGGTCTCGTGATGACCGCAATTTGCTGTACCTCGCACCGCCGGACTTGTGGGTATATTCCTTCGTTGATGGAAAGTCTCGCTTGTTTCTGAAAGCGGCGTCATCGCTGAAAAACGCCCAGTTCTCTCCGGACGGAAAATGGGTCGCCTACTCCTCGAACGAGGGCGGGCGCTGGGAAGTCTACGTCACATCATTTCCTGATGCGAACGGGAAGTGGCAGGTGTCGACCGAGGGCGGCGAGCAGCCCCGGTGGCGCGGCGATGGCAAAGAAATCTACTTTCTGTCATCCGATGCGAAGCTGATAGCCGTTTCAGTTGACACCCAAAAGGAATTCCAATCTGGCACGCCCACTGTACTTTTCCAGACTGACCCTCGCGAGCAGGTCGCGACCACCGAGCAAGTGGTCTATGACGCCAGCCGAGACGGGCAGCGATTCCTCGTCAACAGCAAGGACAACCGCGGCTCCGCACATCCAATGTCAGTAATTTTGAACTGGAAAAATGAGATCAAGAAGTAGGCCGATGTCCCTCGTAGACAGTGGTTTTGCTTTTTAACATCTGCAGTAGAGATCGCAGTGTGGAATGGAGCTTCGTACGGCATGGTCGAACGCGTAACCTTCAACACTGCAGGCTGGCACGAACACGAACAGGATCGGGCAAAAGACTGGATGGTATGGGGGAATGCCGGAGATATTCTGTCGCTTGCAGTTGTTCCGTCTCCCCGGGAAACGTTCAAACCCATGGAACGCGAATACTGGCTGCAGGGTGCACGCGAGATGGCCAAACCGGGAGAGATTGTGTCGGTCGATCCACGTGTGGTGGCGTCCCGGCCCGCGATCGAGATCATTTACAAGCGCATCGAAGCGACGGGTTATCGGTACACCGGAATGCTCGTCGTTGAGTTCAACGGGCATTGGTGTCAAGTAACCGGCGTATTCGGGGAGAAAGGAATGACTGGAGTGCGAGAGGCGGTGCTGACACCGGGCTTACTGGAGGGTGGCCAGATCAAGATTCGAAAGTATCCGTTTTACCGCAGAATCTTCACGAGGGCATGCGGCTATCTGGAAGGATGGTTCGTCGACCCATATGATCCGAAATATGGTGGGGTAGTTCTGCGCAGTGTGGCGGATCGCGAAGAATACGATGAGCAGTTCCCGGATCACCCCCTTACCCGACTCCGATCTACTTTGAAAACGGTGCGCGAAACTCTGCGGTTTCTGGAGTAAGGGAAAAGCTTCTATTTCGGCTGCGGGGAACAGGCGAACCAGGGCATCCCACGTACAGGGTTTACTGTATGCGAGGGTCTGCCGTAGGATCGCTAAAATTAGTGAGTTAGTGCACAATGCACGCGGGCTACAAGACATTTGAGGACGTGGCCAGCGTCGCAGTTGCGGGCTGGCCACCGGGGCGTCACGCATCTTGAAGCGAATCGCTTTCATGCCTGGAATCGACAAAAAATCCCAAGAAGCGTTCGAGGAGAGGGCGCGCCTGCTCGACTTGGCCAACGACGCGATCATCGTACGCGACGCTGCAGATCGAATTACCTTTTGGAACAAAGGCGCGACGGCGATGTACGGCTTCAGCCGGGAAGAAGCCCTAGGCCGGGTGAGCCACGAATTGTTCCGCACTGAATTTCCCGAGCCGATTGAGTCGATCAACGAGAAATTGCTGCGAGATGGGCACTGGTCCGGAGAACTTAGACATGTTTGCGCGACGGGTGCGATCAAAGTTGTGTCGACTCGTTGGGTCGTCGAGCGCGATGAGTCGGGAAAACTGCGATCCGTTCTTGAATCCAATCGCGATATCACGGAGGCCAAGCGAGCCGCGGAAGCACAAAGCCGGCTCGCCGCCATTGTCGAGTCGTCGGACGATGCGATTGTGTCCAAAGATCTAGACGGCATCATCACGAGTTGGAATAAAGCTGCCGAACGAATATTTGGCTACACGGCAAATGAGGCCATTGGCCAATCGATCACGCTGATCATTCCACCTGATCGTAAAGACGAAGAGAAAGGCATCCTGGCACGCATTAGCCGGGGGGAACGCATCGAACATTTTGAGACCGTGCGGCAACGCAAAGATGGCACACGATTCCATGTGTCGGTCACAATATCACCTGTGCGCGGCTTATCGGGGCAGGTCATCGGGGCTTCGAAGGTGGCGCGCGACATTACCGCTCAGAAGCGAACCGAGCAGGCGTTGCGAGAGAGCCAACAGCTTTATCAGGCGGTGACCGATGCTTCGCCTGTCATGATCTGGTTAGCGGGGACGGACAACCTTTGCTATTACTTCAACAAGGGCTGGCTGAATTTCGTCGGACGCACATTGGAACAGGAGGCGGGTAATGGCTGGACAGAGAACGTTCATCCCGACGACTTCGATCGATGCGTCAAAACCCATGTCAAAAACTTCGATGCCCGCAGTCCATTTGAGATGGAGTACCGCTTGCGGCATCGCAGCGGGCAATACCGCTGGATTTTTGATCGTGGCGTACCTCGCTATGCGCCCGATGGAACGTTTGAAGGATATGTGGGCGGCTGCCTCGATATGCACGACCGCAAAGAGGCGACAGAAAAGATTCGCATTGCCGACGAAAGCGTACGCCTGCTCAAGGTTCAAGACGAAGAACGACGGCGAATTGCTCGCGAATTTCATGACAGTGCCGGTCAAACGCTAACGGTGCTGGGTTTGAGTCTCACGCAACTGGTGGAAAAAGCCGAGACGACCGCGCCGGAGTTGGCGAAGGAAGGGAAAGAGATCGAAGAAGTGGTTCAACAACTCCATCGGGAGATACGGACAACGTCGTATCTGCTGCACCCGCCGCTGCTGGATGAAGCTGGAGTCAAGCCGGCTCTGAGCTGGTACATACAGGGTGTCTCGGAACGAAGCGGGATCGCGATTGAGCTGAACATCTCAGAAAATCTCGGAAGGCTTCCTGCCGAGATGGAGCTTGCGATCTTTCGCGTGGTGCAAGAGTGCCTGACGAACATACACCGTCATGCCGAGAGCAAGACCGCACGCATTCGAATCGCTCGTGAAAAAGCGAGGGTGCGGATTGAGGTACGGGACGAGGGCAAGGGCATCTCGCCACAACGTCTCGAGGAAATCCAGACGCAAGGCTCGGGAGTGGGGATTGGCGGAATCCGGGAACGCCTGCGGCGGTTTCATGGCGAAATGAAGATCGAATCGAACAGTTCCGGGACAGTAGTTTCTGCCAGCATCCCGATTCCGAATGAAGCTCGCCTGGCGGATATCGAGCCGCTGCAAGCCGCCGTCTAACGCTGCACAACACCTTAACCGCTAAGGGCGCGAAGACTTCCGCGAAGAACACCAAGAAAAAGATTGTTCCGTGTATAGACAGCAGGTTCGGCGAAATTTCCACTCAAGCCAAAGGATGCTTGAGTTGGGCACGCCGAGACTTACTTCGTCACCACGAATCCGGGATTGCTGTTGAGAGTTCCGGATGGAGTAACGACCGAGACCGTTCCCGTTGTCGCGTCGGTTGGAACTGCCGCTTTGATATAGGTATCGGACACGACCGTGAATTTGGCCGGGACTCCGTTGAAGGTGACGCTGGTCGATCCGGTCAGGCCGTTGCCGAGGATAAGGATCTGCTTGCCGACTTTGCCGATGGCGGGGACGGGTTGCACCAGCGGGCCGAGGCTATTGATGAAACTATAGATCGCGCCGTTCCATTGTCCGTTGTAGAACCCGACGGCTCCATAGAGGTTGCCGTTGGTTGCCTGAAACAGCCCGGTTTCGGGAGCTTCACCGCTGTTACAACAACTGAAGGTATAGAGCGTGGTGTGAGTGCCCGATGAAGTGAGCTGGAAGACGGTTCCTTGGCCTCCGAGCCCGTCCGTCGTGCCGTAGAAGTTTCCGTCGTTGGCTAAGGTCAGTCCGGCGCGCGGATCGGATTCTGGGCCAGAGGTGAAACTGTACAGATTCAGGAACTGATGTGTGGCTGTGATTTCGAATATGGTGCCTTCGCCGTAGATGCCGCCAAATTCGGTTGTTCCGAAAAGATTTCCCTTGGAGTCCTGCATTACCCCGACGGGCTCTCCGCCTCGATTGCAGATGGTGTAGCGACACAGGAACGTATGAACCGCGTTAAAGCGGCCAGCAGGCGTCAAATCGTACAAGACACCCGCCCCGGCGCTTCCGCCATCGCTGGTGGTGCCATATAAGTTTCCGTCGGTGCCTTGGACGGGAGAGGACGATGGCCATTTGCCATCGGCGCAGCTGGCGAGAGAACAAAAGTTATGCACGACGGTGAACTTGCCGGCCGGAGTCATTTTGAAGAGAGTGCCAGCGTTGAACTGACCGGCGGAATATGTGGTCCCATAAAAATTCCCGTCGGCGGCCAGCATGATTCCGACTGGGGATTGGCCATCAAGGCAGGGATCGACGGTACAGAAGGTGTAGAGCGTTGTTAGATGGCCGCCGAGGGTGAGCTTGTAAACCGTACCCCAGCCGCCGGCATTGTTCAGGTCGGATCCGCCGCCAGAGGTCACACCGTAGAGATTGCCGTCGCTGCCAAGAATGGGAGGGGTTAAAGGGCGTGCGCCGTCGGCGCAGTTGGGCTTGGAGCAAAAGTTATAGATTGAGGTGAGCTCGCCCGCAGGAGTAATTCTGACGACATTCCCGTTTTCGGCAGCGCCGACAGAACCGCCGGCCGTTGTGCCGTAGAAGTTGCCGTCCGTCGCCTGGATTACGGTACTCGGTTGAGTTCCGTTGGCGCCGTCGAAGACGGCTAGATAATTCAGATCTTGGGCCTGGGCGCAAACCGCCAGCGCGATCGTGAAGGCCGCGTATCCGAGTGAACGGGCAATTTTGAGAAAGAATTTCGAATCCCTCATCGGAGTAATCCTCGTCAGGTGCGACCACGAAGGCGCAGAAATGAGTGGACCAAGGCCTAGGAACCGAGCAGTTACAGAGCACGTGTACCTAGGGAATCCGGGGAGGGGGAACCAAGTCCGGAAATCCTAGTCCCAACAAAATACCGCAGAGGAAGCCTGGGGGGCAGGATGAAAGATTCTGCACACAGGAAACGGCTTGCATAAGTGGCGCTGCCTAGACTCAAACGTCACAATTCTGAAGCTACTCGGAGTCCTGCTAAACTTCGGCCACGGAATGCTCCGTTCTTCGGTTCTTGCAAGATGGAGGCGCTTGCATGCTACGTAGGCTGCTTTTCGTTGTTCTCTTCGCGTGTATTTCGTTGGCGCAACAGCCTTCATCGTCGGAAGGTGATGAGAAACGAATCATTGCCCTCGAGAATATCTGGAACCAGGCGCAAATCAATCACGATGCGACGGCGATGGGGAGCATGCTGCATCCGGACTTCGTGTTTACGGATTATGACGGGACGGTTATGACGAAGCCGGAGTTCCTGGCTTCGATCCGCGACACTTCCAACACACTAAGTTTGGAGGTTTCCGACAACATGAAGCTGCACCGCTTCGGCGATACGGTGGTAGTAACCGGCGCGACGCACGAAAGAGGCAAGCAAAAAGGAAAGAATTACGAGCACTACGGGCGATTCACCGACACCTGGGTCCGGCATAACAATGAGTGGATCTGCGTCGCGAGCCAGTTGGGGCTACTGCAAAAATAGGGCTGGGCTCCTGCCGGGACCGCGTTTTCCTATTGCTTCGGGGCGGGCGAAAAGCCGGCCCGACAGCCGGCGGGTCGCCGGCGCTACGGTCCACCTGGTTACGAGAGTCATCTACGCTGGGTACTGATCCCCTAATAACTTGGAGAGGGGTAGTCCGCCGAAGGACGCCTTGGGAGATCCCTGACCGGAAACGGCCGATCGAGGACAAGGGCGGACGAAGAGGAATAGGTATGCCCGCCTGGCAGGTCGAAGTCTTTGTGGAATCCGTGATGGCGGCCTTGGCAGACCTCATTTTGAGTTCTTAGAGAACTTGATGCTAGAGAGCGTGGACAACAAAACCGGCGAGCAAAGCCGCAGCGGATCGAAGGCTGCGCTCGTTACGCAGGCCAAAGCGTATGTACGTTCGGGCGACTACGCTCGCGCCCGCGACTTGCTGGGAGCTGCAGGCGGAGAATTCGCCAATGACGCGGAGCTCGCCGAACTGGAAATGCAGGCGCAAGATGGCGTGAAGCGCAAGGCCGAGGCCGACCGGCTGATCACGGAAAGCCAGGATCTGTTCGCACAAAGGAAGTCCGCCGAAGCGATTCAGGTGTTGCGCAAGGCGTACGAGCTCGACAAGAAGAATTCTCTGGCGCGCGCCATCCTGGCCAACGCGCTGGTGGAGCACGCGCAATCCATTGTAGAAAGCGACTGGCTGCAAGCTGAGACGCTAACGAATCAGGCACTGGCGCTGAATCCGGCGCATCCCACGGCAAAAACCATCCTCAATCAGATCGTAGAGCAGAAACAAACAAGCTCCGTGGAGGATTGGGTGTCGCGAGCGACGAAGCTGCAATCGGCTGGCGATCTGTTTGCGGCGCTGGCTTGGGTTGCAGAAGGATTGGCGGTCCATCCCAACGAGCCGAAGTTGTTGCAGATGCAGGATGCGATTCAGCGGGATCAGAGCGCCCAAAAGCGCCAGAGCCGTCGCCGCGATCTGGACGATCTGAAGCGCATGGAGCGTGAAATCAGTGGCGCCGCGGACGATGCCGCAAAACAAGCCTTGGCCACGCGTATACAAACGGTGGCTGCGAAGCATTGGACGGATGGCGAAATCTTATCGATTGCCAATGCGCTGCTGCTCCGGTTGGGATTGGTGGCTCAGGGGAATGCAGGGGGAACGCCGCGCAGCAAAGGCGCGACGCTGATTCTGCATGTGCCACGTCCCAGCGCTGCGAAGGCTCCAGCAACCGAGATCAGTCCGCGTGCGGCGAGTCCGGAGTTGGCGGGTCCAGCAGCAAGTCCGAACGCGCCGAGTGCGGTGGTGCAGAGCCCGACTCCGCGGAAGGAGATTTCTCAGGATGAAGTTTCGCCGAATCCGGCTGCAGCGGCGGACGCTTCAGCGAGCGGCGTTGCTGCTGCACCTGTTGCCGCGAGCGAAGTTCAGGAAAGTCAGACTCCTCCGAGCAAAGTTCCGGAGCGCAAGATTCCGACGAGCAAAATTACGCCCAGGACTCCTGCGCGGGAGAAGGTCCGGATTGCTCCGCCCGAGTTGAAACTGTCTCCAGAAAAAGCGAGTGCGGTTCTCAACACGGAGTCGACGGCAGCGTCGGCGAAAGTTGCAGTGGCTGCATCGCGACCGCGGCAAGCGGAGAGATCGAGCGCACGGGTAGTCATAATCGGATGCGTGGCCGCTGTCATTTTGGTAGCGGCGACATTCTTCTTTACGAGAAAACACTACGCCCCGCTGGAAGGAAAGGTCCCGGCAGACGGTTCAACCGTTTCTGCGCCGACTGCCTCTGTAACGACGGGTCCCACAACTGATGCGGCCCAATCTGTCTCGACGCCTGCGGAAACAACTGCCGAACCATCGCAGGAGCCTTCGGGCGCTCCTTCGGACAGCGTTGCAGAGGTACCGGCCGATAACCAACCATCTGCGACGCCGGGTCAGGATGCGGGCACATTGGTTGTAGTTGCGGGCCAAGACGACGCCAGAGTTTTTATCAACGGCAGGCTGCAGCGGCAACTCACTCGAGGCGGGCAGTTGCGCGTAGCGAATCTCGAATTAAAGGACTACGTGATACGAGTTTCGAAGAATGGATTTCAGGATCCCCAGCCGCAGAAGGTCCGCATCCGGCAAGGGGAAGAGGCGAAGCTCATCTTCAATCTTCAACCCCTGCCTGGAGCATCGACGGCTTCTCTGGCCGCGTTGAGCATTCGGGGCGGGGTTCCTGGGACTACGGTGCTTGTCGATCAGACTATGGTGGGTGCAATTCAAGCTGACGGCACGCTGGCGGTTGCGAGCGTCAACCCCGGAGATCACACGATCGAACTGCGTAAGGATCGATTCAAGGCGCGGCAGGTGAAAAAGCACTTCGTCGGGGGAGGAAGCATATCTCTGACTGCGGCGGATACGGCGCTGGAACCGGCCACCGGAGAATTGAAGATAAGCTTTGCGCCGGCTGATGCGAGAGTTGCGCTGGTGAAAGGTGATCTTCTCAAGATGGTGAGCAGTGGCGTTCCGCTCAATCTTGATGCGGGGACCTACACGCTGACGGCGCGAACCGCCGACAAGATAACGCGCTCGGGGACCATCGAGGTTGTCGCTGGGCAAACTAAGACATTGAATTTATCGCTCGCCCCGAATGGGATGTCGAAGTGGGAAGACCCGGGCGGCTGGAAACATGAAGGAGATTCGTTCACGCGCAAAGGTGGGGACTTTGTCTTGTATGGCGTGGTTCCGGCTTCGGGTAGTTTTGTTTTTTCGGCAATGCCTACCAAGGGACGTCTATTACAGTGGGTGCTGAACTACAGCGATGCGAAAAATTACCTTCTGCTGGAGATGGACGACAACAACTTCTATCGCAGCGTGATTCGCAATGGACAGAAGACGGATGAGATTATTATTCCGCACAAAGTCGACAAGAAGAGCTTCCGCACCGTGCAAATCCGAGTGAGCCCCACGGAGATCATCCATCAGATCAAGGAAGGCGAGATCTGGCGGGTGCTGGACCGCTGGACGCAGCCCGGCACGAATCTCAGCCAGGGGAAATTTGGCTTCTACCTACCCCACAATGACCAGGTCGCGCTCTCGAGTTTCGTCCACTACGCTGACCTGAATATCCGATAACAGACAAGCGCATAAAGTCGTTCGTGACCGAGGCCACAGGGCAGTGTGACAGCTGCAACTGTGCGATTTACGTGTGCAGTGATAGATGAATGCATTGGGGTGATTCGGGCGAGTATGATTTCGCCGCGGGACTATCTGTTGTGCCTGGAGACATGCCCCAGGAGTAACGAAATGTCTTTCATCCGAAGCGGTGCGCTTCTGTTCTCTTTGTTCATTCTCACTACGAATGTTTTGGCATCTCAGCCTGCGCAGATCAGCGTGTGGCCGGTGGATTCTTTAACGAAAGTGTTTCCGAACGATGTTGTCCGGGCGTCGTCGGGTGTGCCGGAGGCCTGGGCGGCGCGGGGACAACACATCAGCATCCAGTTTGCAATTCGTTCGGCGAAAGCGCTGAATGGCATGTCTGCCGAAGTCAACCTGAAGAATGCAAAAGGAGAGCCCTGTGAGTGCGTGACGGTGCGGCAGGTCGGATATGTAGCGGTTGGATCGCATACCGACAACACTCCGCCCGAGGAACTTATTGGGGAAGCTCCGGGCTTATATCCGGATCCGTTATGGAACATGCCGATGGACTTGGAAAAGAACCGGACACACAGCGTGTGGATCACGGTGTCAGTTCCGTCGGATGCGGCGTCTGGCTTGTATCGCGGAACGCTTCTGGTGAATCTGGGGAAACAAACTCTGGCGCGCAGGGAGTTTCGAGTTCGCGTTGTGGCGGCGACGGTCCCCACGGAGCGCACGCTGAAGGTCACGAACTGGTTCAACGTGACTGACGCCGCGTCGCGGCAGTTCTACGACGCGCCGGAATTTTCGGAAGCGTGGTGGACGATGGTGGAAAATCTGGGGAGAGTGATGGCCGATCACCGACAGAATATGGTCATCACTCCATTGATGGACCTGGTGACTCCGCATGTGGACGGTGCTGTTCTCACCTACGACTTCTCGAATTTCGACCGCTGGGTGGAGACGTTCCGCAGAGCTGGAGTCATCGGTTACATCGAGGGCAGCCATCTGCTCGGGCGGGCGGGAAGTTACGATGCAGCGCTCACGGTGCCGGCATTCGTGGTCGAGAACGGGAAGGTGGTGCGGCAGGAGCTTGCTCCGGATGACCTCCGGGTGGAGCCGTACTTAACAGGTTTTCTGGCGGCGCTGAATACGCACCTGACGGAGAAAAATTGGAAATCGATCTACTTCCAGCACATTCTCGATGAGCCTCACGGGAATGAGCCCCCGCAATATGCGCGCGTGGGGGAGCTCGTGCACAAGAAGCTGCCGGGCGTGCTGACGATGGATGCGATTGATGCGTCGGAGATGCGGGACGAACTGAAAAACAATTGCGACATATGGGTACCGCAGCTGGGAAGGTTCGATTCGCAAATGGACCTGATCCGGGACCGCATTCAAAGCGGGCATGAAGTCTGGTATTACACCTGCCTTTTTCCCAACAAGCGTTACTTGAACCGGCTGATGGATTACCCGTTGCTTAAGGTGCGACTGCTGCATTGGTTGAACTTCCAGTATGGCTTCACCGGATTTCTGCACTGGGGATGGAACTACTGGACTCCGGAACCGGTGAAAGACACTCAGCCGGTGATCGACGCAAATACACAGTTACTGCCGGCTGGCGATGCGTTCATTGTTTATCCGGACCGGGCCGGTAAGTCTGTCTACAGCTCCATCCGGCTGGAAACGATGCGGGAGGGCATTGAAGATTACGAGTTGTTGATGTTATTGCGGCAGAAGAACCCGGCCTTGGCAGAGCAGCTTTCTCAGGCGGCGATTCAATCGTTCACGGAATATGTACGCGATCCCGCAGCATTTCGGGTGATCGAGAAGAGATTGCTGGAGGCGCTGTCGAACTGAGGCGCAGAAAACACTGTTTTTGTGGATAAGATCGCGTCAGAAGTGCTCTCTTCCGCGCGGTAATCTTGCCATCACGCAACATTCTTCAAGGGTCGATCTGATCCCGCCAGCCAACGTGCGCAAATATGCACGTTAGCCCGACGTGGCGGTGAAACGAACTCCACCGAAGAAACACTATGTGAGTAAGGGGAGCGTGTGCGACGCGTCGCCGGCTAAAAGCGACCCCGGCCGCTCTATGTAAAAGGAGAATTCCATGAGCAACTCAGAACAGCACAAGCAACTAGTAAAGAAACTACTCGACACGAAGGCGGTAGATTTTGCTGCCATCGGTAAAGTCGTGGCCGAACTGGGCCCTTCGATCTCGCTCGCCGAGGAACCCGGAGACTTTTTCTGTGGCACGAACCGCATCTTCATACACATCTACCGGGTATTCAATCCGGCTGTGCCGGTAGAAGATCTTGGCGAACTTGCCGCGAGCGCAGGCGAGTTGAGGGGCGTGGGTCGTTAGAGGTGTGTTGAACGCGAGAAAGGGCATGGCAAAAGCATTCATGAAATCAGAAGTCCAGAATGCGAGCAGCAATTGGGACGAACAGGACCTGATCAAGCGCCTTTGCCATGCCCTTGATTTAGCGAAGTTGACGGTCGGGCAGCTGGCAAACGAGGGCTACACCGATCCGGAGAATCCGGGCAAGAATATACGACCGGAAAAGATCATTTCGGAGACTGCAATCCTGCTCCTTTCTGCTTCGTCGGTCGCGGGACATTCGCAGATTGGCGAGCGCGTCAAAACCCTGACCGAAGCACTCACTCCTCATGCGCGCAGCGAGCGCATGATGCTGGGACTGTGCCTGGAGCCGACAGTTGCATGGGATTACGCTTTGCCGCATGTCGTTCTGGCCAGGCTCGGGCACCCCGATCAAGGATTCGATGAGCTGCTGCGAACGGCGCTGGACGCGGAATCTCGCGCCGGACGCGAGCGCGTGCCTCACCGCGTGCTGGAGCAGGAGTGGATCGCGGCGATGTGGCAAAGGTCGCAGCGATCGGACACCCCGAGCCTCACCGCACGTCTATCGATTCTGAACCAGGCGATGGATGTGCTGAACGCCACACGGGAAGACGTTTATGCATTCACGCACGCACTGATGTATGTGACAGATTTCAATTTGAGCCCTGCAGCTCTGGTTCGGTCCCGCGACATTCTTCTCAATGAAGCGGAGGCACTGCTCGCTCGGTGCCTGGATGAGCAGGACTACGACCTGGCGGGCGAAGTTCTGTTGAGTTGGCCTCTGACGGGAAAATCGTGGAGCGCGACGGGAGCGTTTGCGTTTCGCATCCTCGCACGAGTTGAGGATAGAGCCGGCTTTCTTCCGACACCCAGTACGCGAGTCGAGAAAATCAGGTCACTGAAGGGAATCAGCCGAACTCAATACCTGTTGGCGACGGCGTACCACACGGCATACGTAATGGGACTGCTATGCGCGGCGTCGTTGCGGGATGGGCACGCACCGCCGTCACGCATCCCGACGGGTTGCAGCAAGCGAGGAGCCGCGTCGCATATCCTGGGCCTGCTCGATCTTAATGGCCAAGCACCGCACTGGTACGAAGAGTTTCAGCTTCTCAGCGAGCCGGAAGCAGATGCGCTGGCAGGGTTCCTTGTGAATGTTTTGCTGCGGAGACGACTTACGCGCCGTGATTTTGACGGGGTGCGAGCAGTGCTTCAAACCGTATGCGACGTGGAACTAGACGGCGGGGCGGCGGTGAGGCAGGCCGCAGAAATGCTGCAGCGTTTGGCTACGTACGCACAAGTCAAAGCGAATCTTCAACTGAGCACCGATTCTGTTCCTGACATTGCGTTACCGTATTAAAGATGGAGCTGAGGTAGATACGTTCTGAAGACGAGCTTTTGCTGTTCCTCACAAAAATGTTCCCTTGACAACTGACTACAAAGCGAGCCGGCCAGTGACTCGCCGCACTCGCGCAAGTGATTCATGCTACAGACGTTTCCATGTGCCAGATGGAGACTATCGCCGGTTGGCTTCCAGGCCTTCAGGGAGAGGTGCGGCCGCATGGCAAGCAAATCAGGGGAAGACTTCCGCCCGGGAAATCTGATGTGTCTGTTAGCATTCTTATTCACGCTGGCAGCAACGCCGGTGCGCAGTTACGGCCAGGACTATCCCCGATGGGAGTCGTTCACTGGCTTCTCGTATGCGCATGTAAACTTCGGCCCCGAAACTGCAACATTCCGGCCCACTGATCAGAACTACTATGGAATGCACGTCAACGGCAGCTTCAATCCGAAGAGCTACCTTCGAATCATCCTGTGCGATTTTTCTGTGCAACTCGGAGGAACCACGATCAACCTGGCTCCCGAGCATGCCGACGTTCGCACGAGCCAGATCCTGTTTGGTCCGGAATTCGTCTGGCGTTCTGAAAAGGCAGCGGCCTTCGCGCATACACTCGTGGGCATGACCAATGCACGCCTGGTGTCGACGATTGGTGGATCGGACATTATTCCGGACGTTGTCAATCACACAAGCCTGGCGTTCGGCTTTGGCGGCGGAGTCGATGTTCACCTGACCCGTATGTTCGCGATTCGCGCAGTCCAGGCAGACTATATTCCGACGCGAATCTCGGGAACGTGGGAAAACCATTTTCGGGTGAGCAGTGGCGTGGTGTGGACATTTGGCTACCGGAAGGATTGAGCCTCACTGGGCATTCAGAATACTTCGGGGAGAACGGAGCCAGCTCGTTTCGAGTTTAGCGCGATTAGGGAACGTGGTCGCGTTCGGATATAATTCGCGAGCCTATGGCTTTAGGCCCTGGCCTCAAACTTGGACCCTACGAGATCCAGTCGCAGCTTGGCGCGGGTGGAATGGGTGAAGTGTACCGGGCCCGGGATACGCGACTGGACCGCACGGTTGCGATCAAGGTTCTGGCATCGCATCTTTCTGCCTCACCGGAACTGAAGCAGCGGATGGAGCGGGAGGCGCGCGCCATCTCCGCACTGAACCATCCGAATATCTGTCAGCTCTACGATATCGGCTCCCAGAGCGGCACTGACTACCTGGTCATGGAGTTTCTGGAAGGGGAAACTCTGGCCGAGCGACTGCGTCGCGGCCCATTGCCGCTCAACGAAATCTACAAGATCGGAATCGCCGTATGCGACGCTCTGTCGATCGCGCACCGCGCCGGGATTGTGCACCGCGATTTAAAGCCCGCCAACATCATGTTGACGAAGGGCGGCGCCAAGCTGATGGATTTCGGATTGGCGAAGCCTGCGCCGAGTGGAGCACCGGGGTCTGCGTCGGCGCCATTGTTATCGGCGGTGCCGACGATGAGCGGACCGAGCCCGCTGAGTCCGCTGACGACGGCCGGCAGCATCGTGGGGACGATTCAGTACATGTGCCCGGAGCAGATCGAAGGAAGAGAGGCGGACGCCAGGGCTGACATCTTTGCCCTGGGCGCGGTGTTGTACGAAATGGCAAGCGGCAAGCGCGCTTTCGAAGGCAAGAGCCAGATTTCCGTGGCCAGCGCGATCCTCGACAAAGATCCCGAACCGATCTCGAAGGTGCAGCCGATGTCTCCGCCGGCGCTGGAATACCTGATTCAGACCTGCATGGCCAAGGATCCGGAAGAGCGTTTTCAGACAGCACAAGATGTGAAGCTGCAACTGAAATGGGTCAGCCAAGGCGGAGCGGCGCCAGCTGCGGCCGCGCAAACGCTCGCGCCTGAGAAGAAACGCGCTGGATGGATCACCTGGGGCGTCGCCGCACTCATCGCCCTGGTGTTGCTCTGCGCCGGCTGGTTGCTGCACTTTCCGATTGAGCAACCGGTAATGCGGTCCAATGTTGATCTTCCTTCCAAGCTGCGCCTCGATTCCACCAACACAGCCATTGCTCTTTCGCCTGACGGGAAAAGACTGGTTATGGCAGCAATGGGCGATGGTTCGAAACAGCAACTCTATCTCCGTTCGCTGGACGGATTGACTGTGCAGCCGATTCAGGGAACGGACGAGGCTACCTACCCGTTCTGGTCCCCGGACGGGAGCTCGGTTGGATTTTTCGTTCCAGGAAAGCTGAAGAAAGTTGCCCTGTCGAGCGGGGCGGTGCAGACGATTTGCGATGCGATCGACGGGCGAGGTGCCACCTGGAGCAAGCAGGGGATGATAGTGTTCGCGCCCGCCGGAGACGGCCCTTTGTTTATGGTGCCTGATTCGGGAGGGGCACCCGTTCAGATCACCACTCCAGAGAAGCCCGGCCAAAGTCACCGTCACCCACAATTCTTGCCCGACGGGAAACATGTGCTCTTCTTCAGTGGCGCCTCGGGAGCTCCGAATACCGCCGAGTACGTGGTCAATATCGACGACAAGAAAGTGGAGCTCGTCACTGCCTCGCAGGCGCGCGCGCAATACGTGGAGCCCGGCTATCTTCTGTACGTGAAGGAGCGCAGCCTGCTTGTACAGCCATTCAACGCAGGATCGTTGAAGCTCAGCGGACGAGCGGTTCCGATTGCGCAGCAGGTGCAGTATGGCTCGTTGCGATGGGTCAGCAACTATGCCGCCTCGAGCAACACGTTGCTCTATGAAACCGAGGAAGGTGGCGGCCTGCGGCAATTGGTCTGGGTGGATGCAAGCGGTAAGGAAGTCGAGAAGGTCGGAGAACCGCGCGAACTGGATAACGTTGCGGTTTCGCCGGATGGAAAGCGGGCAGTGGCGGCCATTGCCGAGGAAAATGGCAGCAGGATGGGATTGTGGATGTATGAACTTCCCCGCGGAGTGGCGAATCGTTTCAACGTTGATGCGGGGGATGCCAACGATCCGGTGTGGTCGCCGGATAACAAGCAAGTTGCCTACTCGCTTACTTCGTCAGCCGGCTGGAAAATCCTCGTAAAAAGCGCCGACGATACGGGAGCGCCCCGGGAATTGCTGAGTTCCCAGTCAACGGTGCACCCCGTGGCGTGGTCGCCAGAGGGGAAATTCATCGCTTACAACGTAGTCAATCTTTCCAGCAAGAAATTTGAGATCTGGATTTTGCCGGTCGCGGGCGAACATAAGCCCTTTCTGTTTCAGAAGGGAGAAGCTCAAATTCGAGCCGCGGCATTCTCCAGCAACGGCCGATGGCTGGTTTACATTTCGGATGAAAGCGGGCGCGACCAGGTCTATATCACTCCGTTTCCTGGTCCGGGTGAGAAGCGGCAGGTATCATCCCAAGGCGGCTATGCGGCCTGGTGGTACGGGCACAAAGGACTGCCGGACGAGGGTGTGATGTATGCAGATCCCGCCAATATCAATGCGAACCTGGTTCCGATTGTTGAAAAAAACAACGCCTTAGAGTTCGGCGCACCCCGCGTGTTGTTCGGCGGACGCAACTTTAGTGACGCGAACGCCGGCAGCTTCAGCCCCGACTTCAAGAAGATGCTGGCCTCCCTCTCTACGAAATCCGAGAACGCGAATTCGCTGGTGATGGTCAACAACTGGCGTGCGGAATTGCGCAAGTAGCTGAACCGAGATGGAGTTGTCACTTGCGCGTTCCGCGCCGGCCCATGTACGGCGATCACGCTTGGCTCCGGCGTATGAAATGATGTCAGCAGGAGCAGAGCAGTGAAAACGAAAACAGCCAAGGCGTTGAAGAGTTCGTCGAGCAGAGACGGCAATGATCCGCAGCTAAAACCGATCGGGATCATTCGATCCGTCCTCAAGGAACGCAGCAAAGCGCCCAGGCAGGGTTCGGAAGGGGCTCCGGACGTGTGGCTGGAAGTGAAGCCATTCGCCGTACGAGCGGTTGATGGACTGGCGGCAGGGGACGAGATCGTCGTACTGACCTGGCTGCACCGGGCGCACCGCGATGTGCTCGAGGTGTATCCGAGGTCCGATCCGAAGCGGAGGCTTATGGGCGTCTTTGCGACGAGATCACCGGACCGTCCGAATCCGATCGGGCTGCATCGGGTTACGGTGCAGAAGGTGGAAAAGAGGCGGTTGCGAATCGGTCCGATGGAAGCCATCGATGGGACCCCGGTAATCGATATCAAGCCGACCTTATGTCCTGGTATGGATGGAAAGAAGACAAGGGAATCGCGCCAGAACGGCTAAAATCCCCACTTCTCGCGCAAAAAGCGCGCGAGAAATGGGGCACCCATATTCCCTAAATTCCAGTTCGATCAAACGTTGATTTCGATGACAGTCGCTCCGCCGCCACCCTCGTTTTGTGGGGCTTCGGTCACCGACGAAACGTGGGGATGCTGTTGCAACATCTGGCGGAGAGCTTTGCGGAGGATACCCATACCACTGCCATGAACGACGCGGACGCGCGGGAGCCCGGCGAGAAAGGCACGGTCAACAAATTTCTCAACCTCGGTGGAGGCTTGATCAACAGTTTGCCCGATCACGTTGATTTCCGTGGCAACGTTGGCGCCCTCGCTTTGCAACTGAATCGAGATGCCGCGGGCGCGAGCCGCTTTAACCGGGGTGTCGGAGACGGGGCGCGCACTCGTTAAAATCTCTGCGACGTCATCGGGAGCAATCTTCATTTTGAGCGGGCCCATCTCGACTTCGAAATGGTTGTCGTCGATCTTGCGGGCGATGCGGGCGGAGCGTCCGGTGGACTTGAGTTTCACGGTGTCGCCTTCGGAGATGTGCTTGATCAGTTTGGGCTGAGCATTGGGATCTCCTTGATCGGCGCCCGTTGAGTGGGCGACTACGGTTGCGTCGAACTGCTCGCGAAATTCGCGGCGGAGCTTGGCGATGCGGCGCTCGGCGTCTTTCGAGAGCTTCTGCGCCGCGGCGCGATCCTGAATGGCATTGACGGCTTCGCGAGCGTGATATTCGAAATCGCGCAAGACGGCAGCGAGTTTCTGTTCCATCTCGCGGACTTTGGCGTGCTGGTCTTTTTTGCCTTCAACCGCTAGACGTTTCTTTTCCTCTTCCAGGTCCTTCTGGCCTCGCTGCAGTCTCAGTTTTTCTGCTTCGGCATCGCGTAATTCGGCGTGGAGCTTGTCGAGAAACTGTCCGACATCGCGGGCTTGGGTACCGAGGCGGGATCGGGCGTTGTCGATGATTGAGGGATTCAAGCCCAGGCGCTGCGCGATATTGATTCCCGCGGAGGCTCCGGGAACGCCGACTTTTAATTCATAGGTCGGCTGCAAAGTGCGCTCGTCAAAGCCGACCGCGGCATTGAGCACGCCGGGGGTGTTGGCGGCGTAGACCTTCAGGGAAGTGTGATGGGTGGAGATGATAGTCATGCATCCGGTGCGGCCGAAGTGATTGGCGATGGCAACGGCGAGCGCAGCGCCTTCTTCGGGATCGGTTGCGGAGCCGAGTTCATCGAGCAGGACGAGAGAGTTCACCGTGGCAGTGCGCGAGATGAAATCGATGTTGGTGACGTGCGCGGAAAAGGTAGAGAGGTTCTGCTCGATGGATTGGTAGTCTCCGATGTCGGCGAGGACGGCATCAAACACGGGCAGCTCGGCACGATCGGCGGGAACGGGAAGGCCGGATTGGGCCATCAGCGCGAGGAGACCAGCCGTTTTCAGAGTGACGGTTTTCCCGCCAGTGTTGGGACCGGTGATGATCAGCTGGCGACGATCGCCTTCGAGTTCGATGCTGACGGGAACAACGGAGTGTCCTTTGGCTTTGAGGTTGCGTTCGAGGAGCGGATGCCTCGCGTTATGCAGCAGCAGGCGTATTCCGGCGTCTGGCTTTCGGCTTCCGGATTCCGGATTGTAGTTTTCGGAGGTGTCGGCTCGCTTCGCATCGCTGGACGGACGGAGGTTTCCCTCCCCAGACGGTCCGGACATCTTTGCTTCTACGCAGTTGTAGTCTGCGGCGAAGTGGGCTTTGGCGAATTGGAGTTCGAGTTCGGAGAGGACATCGAGTGCGATGCGGATCTGCTCTGCGTGAGTTCCGATCCGCTGGGTCATCTCAATCAGGATGCGGTGAATTTCAGCGAGCTCTTCTTCAAGCAGGCGGACAAGTTCGTTGTTCTGCTCGATGGTTTCGAGAGGCTCGACGAACACAGTCTGTCCGCTGGAGCTCGCGCCGTGGACGACACCCTGGACGCGGCGTTTCTGCTCGACCTTCACCGGGATGACAAACCGTTCTCCGCGGATGGTGATCAGTTCGTCTTGAACAGTTCCGCCTTCGGCGAGACGGCGCAGGTAGCCGCGCAAAGATTCCTGGATGGCGCGGCGCTGCTTCTCCATGTCGCGGCGGATGCGGGCAAGTTCGGGCGAGGCTTTGTCTTCGAGCGTGCCGTCGGGCTGAATCTTGTTGCGGAAGAAGCGGAGGAATTCGGAAAAATCGACGATGCCGGCCGAAAGCCTGTGCACTTCGCGCCATTCCGAGCGCATGGCCGCGGGCGGATTCTGGGAGATGTGACGCCATTCCGCAGCGCGATCGACGACGCCGATGACATCACGAATCTCAATGGTCTCGAGGGCGGCTCCGGCGATGCGGGATTTATCGAGCAGCGAGCTTATATCGGCCAACGAGGAGAAATCGAAGCGCCCGCCGACGCGGCGGAATTCGCGAATTTCGGTGGCGAGTGCCTGCTGGGTCTCAATCCAGCGACGATCCGTCGAAGGCGCCAGAGCAGCGATGCGGGACTGGCCGAGCGGAGATGAGGCGAATCCGCGGAGGAGTTCGCGGAGGGAGTCGAACTCAAGGACGCGAGCGGAGGTGTGAAGGAGCTCGGAGGACATCAAGGTTATGGTACAGGAGCAGGGCGAGGGCGAGCGGCGTTCGAGGGTACCCAAGATTCAGAAGTGGGGCAACCCGCAAAAAGCAGATTCCTCGCCTTCGGCTGCGGAATGACAAGGCTCAACTCCGTGGTTATCTGGAGGAGCCGGCACCTTGGGCGGCAGCGACGGTGACTGGCAGCTTGAGGATGAAGAGGGCTCCGCCTTCGGCTTTGTTGCGGCAGGCGATTTGGCCGCCGTGATCTTGAACGACGCCGTAGACAGCGCTCAACCCCAAACCGGTGCCTTTGCCGACGGGCTTGGTTGTGTAGAAGGGGTCGAAGACGCGCTCGGGATCACGGAGGCCCGGACCGTTATCGGAGAATTCCAGGACGACTTCTGCGCCGACGCGATGCGCCGTGATGTCGAGGCGGCCTCCAGTCGTTTCGTCGAGCGCGTCCATGGCATTTTCAATGATCTCAATAAATACCTGGAAGAGCTGGTTGGCACTGGCATGGACGCGAGGGAAATCCGGTTCGACGGACAGGTGCAGCGCAACCTTTCCCGGGCCACGCTTGGATTCGAGCATCTGGATGGCTCGCTTGATCAGCATTCCGATTTCCACCGGAGTTTTGTGGCCGGGAGTCTGTTGGGCAAAACTCAGCAGGTTGGCGATGAGATCACGGGTACGGCTGGCCTGATTGACGATTTTGCGCAAGAGAGCATCCTGCTGATCGCTGAGCTTTTCCTGGGCCCATAGCCGTTCGGAGTGGCTCATGATGGCGTTGAGAGGATGGTTGATGTCGCGAGCTGCTCCGGCAACAAGATTGCCGAGGGAGGCAAGCTTTTCTTTCTGCACAAGTTGATTCTGGATCTGTTTCTCGGTGTCGTAGGCGCGGCGCGACTCCTGCAGCAAGGCGACCAGTTCCTGGTCTTGCAGGTATTGGCGCACGAACACAAATGTGCCCATGAGGATCATGGCGGAAAGGACAGCCAGGATACGAAAGGCGCGGGAGGAAGCGGGTGATTGGTCAAATAGCACCGCCCAGAGCCCCAGCACAGGCAGTGAAAGCATTGCCAGCATTGCGAGACGCGGGATGAGCTTCTTCCAGCGCGGATCGCCGGTGAACTTTACAGGCTCAAGTGTCCAATCGCGGGCCGATAGCGTTGCGGCGATGACCCACGCGGCGCTCCCCAGCAGAAACACATCGTAGAAGCTGCCCGAGTAGTACCTTCCATCCGCGGCAGCGCGATCGAGAAATTGAGAGTTGACGGAGTACAGGGTGAATGCGCCCAGGAAGTGCAGGTAGAGCCGGCGCCAGCCTGCGGAGCTGGTCCAGACGGCGAGGGCGAGAACCACGACGAGCATGGCATTCTCTATCCCGTAGAGCACCTCGTAGTACCAGTTGTACTTGGGCAGGTTCAGAATCACGTACTGATGGGGGAAGATGACGAAGGCGTAAAGGAAGATCCAGCAGGCGAACAGCATGAGCAAATTCAGCATGCTGAGGAATAGCCTGCCGGGTCTGCTGATGAGGTCGGGGCGCCACGCTACAGCGGCGGTCAGGGGCACCGTGTGAAAGAACAGGATTATGTCGAATAAGAATGGATCGGGTACGGACTGGCGCAGGATAATCTCCCATACGCACCAGGCACCCTGATTCATAGTCCAGAGCAAAAAGCCGAGGGAGGTTAAGGCCCAGAAGCTGCGTTCTTTGCCGGGACGCGTGAATGCGTTGATCAGCGCGGCAAGAGCCGCGGCTCCCATCAGGGCAAAACCGGCGAGATCGGCGAAGACGGTCAGGCCCCGGCTCTTGTGCGCCAGCAGAGACACGCATGCCAGGGCCAGAGTGATTCCGGCCGCTGCAGCAAACCAGCGGTGACGCCGAAGCAAACCCATCCGAGCTTAATTCTATGGGAGGGATTCGGGGAATCCGAGGATCGAAGGGAAGACAAGACGTTACTTTCGTCATGTGGATAAGGGATAGCGCGTGAGTTGGGGCACTTGTCCGGTGCACAGCCATGGCTCTTGGGGAAAGATGTGGCAAATGGACTAAAATCGTGGGTGGCGACATTTCCTTGCCGCTCGTTCACAGGTGATTTCCATGGCATTCCCAATAACCCGTCTTCGCCGTCTTCGCCGTACTGCTGAGTTACGCAACATGGTTTCTGAAACGCGGCTGACGCCGGACGCGTTCGTGTATCCGATGTTTGTGTGCCCGGGAGAGGGTGTTCGGAAAGAAGTGAAGTCGATGCCGGGCGTGTTCAATCTTTCTGTGGATGAAGCGGTGAAAGAAGCGCGGGAAGTTCACTCGCTGGGAGTGCCGTCGATCATCCTGTTTGGCTTGCCTGACAAGAAAGATGAAGTGGCGACGGGAGCGTGGGCCGAGGATGGAATCGTACAGCAGGCCACGCGGGCGATTAAGCGCCACATACCAGGGCTGGTGGTGATGGGAGACGTTTGTCTTTGCGAATACATGTCGCATGGGCACTGCGGGATTGTGAAGCCGACGCTGCCGAGATCGCTGGGAGCGGCGGCCCGAGCAACGGTGATCGGCTCTCACGAAGACAAAGAGAAGGTGTTTGATCAACTCGTGGATTTGGCGAGGCGGCAAGCGGAGCACAATTACGAGATCGTGAATGATGCCTCCCTGGAGTTGCTGGCGAAAACGTCGGTATCTCTGGCGAAGGCCGGGATCGACATTATTGCGCCCTCCGACATGATGGACGGGCGAGTGGCGGCGATTCGCAAGGCGCTGGATGAAGCAGGGTTCATCAATACGCCAATTCTTTCTTACGCGGCGAAATTTGCTTCTGGGTTCTACGGGCCGTTTCGTGAGGCGGCGGATTCGGCTCCGCAATTCGGGGACCGGCGCTCGTATCAGATGGATGGAGCGAACTTGCGTGAGGCGATGCGCGAGATCGAGGCCGATGTGGAAGAAGGCGCGGACATGATCATGGTGAAGCCGGCGATGCCATATTTGGATGTAATCGCCGCGGCGCGAGAAAGATTCGACTTGCCGCTGGCGGCGTATCAGGTTTCGGGTGAGTACGCGATGATCGAAGCGGCGGCACGCAATGGCTGGATCGAGCGGGAGCGCGTGATGATGGAGTCGCTGGTGAGCATCCGGCGGGCTGGCGCGAGCATGATTCTTACGTACTACGCGAAGGACGCGGCGAAGCTGCTGAGTTGACGGCCGGGCTAATTTTTCTATCTACGAGCTTCATCTTTTTCCCAGAAATTTCGGTGGCGCATGCTTTCGCGTGCGTGGGCGCCCGCGCCACACAGCCACAGCCGGCAAGACGCCGGCGCTACCTGGAAGCTGTCCCGAGATTTCCAAGCACAATCAGTAATTGCTGGGCTTCTTTGGCGTCAGATCGCAGGCTTTGCGAACTTGGCCTAGATCCAGGCCATCGGGCTGGAACTCGGCGATTTGGCGTCCCCTTTGAGTTGGGAGGGCGATATTGAAGACCTGGGCACTCATCAGGCCGCGCACCGTACCTTTATCCATGGACAGGAAGCGACCGCCGTCTCCCCAGTTCCAGCCGTGAAACGTGTGGAAGTCGTCGATGCGGACTTCGACTTCACGCTGGGGCTGCCCCCAAAAGCCGGGGCGGTTGGGGCGAACTTTGATGCCCGGATTGAAGGCAGCCATTTCGAACTTGTTGTTTTCGCAGACGAGATCGACCCGAGGCTTATAGTCGGGATCTTCTTTGAAGTAGTTCTCGGCCAGAAGCTGGAAGCGTACGCGCTTGGCACCGGTCATTTTGTCTTCGCTCTGGAACATCAGCCACTTGCCGCCCGCGCTGACGCCGTCTTGCTCGCCCTGATAGGGGCTAAGGGTGCCACTCTGGGCAAAGGCGGATCCGGCACACAGGATAATTACGCAAATCAAAGACGCTTTCACTGCAATAGCGGGGTTCTGACAAAAAGTGCGCAAAACCTTCACGATGCCCTCCATACGAACTCCCTTATTATGTTGAACCCGGATGGGTACCGAAAAGTTGCTCGGAAGGTGCACGGATCGGGCTGGAAGGCTGTCAGAGAGCCAGAAGAGGCTAGTGGGTGTCAATTCTCAGCACGATGTTTACCTGGGAGCGGTCGTCGAACTGGCTGACGGACTTGGTGTCACTTTTGTGGCCTTTGTACTGCGCGTAGACCTCGTAGTCAACGGCGGTGGAAAGGGCGGGAAAGCGGTAAGTGCCGTCTGTCCCGACGATGTAGGTCTTTACGGCACGGGTGCGGGTATTGGTGACATAGACCACCGAATCGGGCAAAGGATTGTCCTGATGATCAAGAACCTTGCCTAACAGCAACCGGCCGACGGTCTTCTCTTTCTTGTCCGGAGCAGCACTGGCGACAGCGGTAAGCCCCAAAACCATTAAAAGGACCAGAGAAGCGGCCTTGATCACTGAGCGGTGGCGATTCATGGTGAGAATATTGTCTCACGTAGGATGCGGGTTTTCGAGCATTAGTGCTCGAGGTGCAAACCGATGTCCTGACGCTCGTCGTTGTAGATGTGCACAGTGACTTCTTTGACAAGGTGAACGGGCTGGCCGTCGGGAGACTTGAAGCGTTTGAGGTCGGCCCAGACGATGTATTCGGCCTCGCCTGCGGGCAGACGTTGCTCAAACTCACCGTGGTGATCGGAGTAGACTTCCCAGCGCACTTTCTTGGGCTTGTCGGTCGCTTTCCGGATTTTGACGGTCACGCCATAGACGGGTTGATCGTGGGGTCCCCAGACGGTTCCGACAATCACGGCATAAGGCTTACCGTTGGAGTTCTGGGCGGCAAGGAACGCATCCTGTGAAGGCAGAGTTGGCAGAAGAAGGAGAGCAATGAAGGTCCCGTAGAGCAACGGCATACGGAGCGACTGGATGTATGGGGGGTCAGGAATAATCACCGTCTTCGGATTCCTCTTCCTCGTCTTCGTCGTCTTCTTCGTAACCTTCTTCGACAGCCTTGAGTTCGAGCGGACTTGTCGTGACCACCTCGAAGTCGGTGCCGCACTCAGGGCAGGAAATCACTTCGCCCTCGTCGACTTCGTCCTCTTCAATGTCGAGGTCGTTTTCGCATTCAGGACAGAGCACCATAAAGCCTCCCTTGCCTATTAAAGCCTCCTGTTAATATTTAGATTCTCTCCGACGGTTGGTCAAGTGGCAGGGGCTGAGGGTTGGCAATTTTTCCCACGCTGCGATGCCGCTTGGCGACTGCCATTTTCCTATGGGGTTCTGATCCAATGTTTCAGCAAAATTGCAGATGGACGCTGTGGATGATGGTGATGGTTGCCGGAATAGGGTTTTTGGCGCAAGATGGCGCGAGTCAGACTGCTCCGCAGATCACAGCCGACCCGCGTATTAGTGCGGCCCTGCAGCAGATTTCCGCCGAACGCATTCAGAAGAACATCGAGAAGTTGGTCAGTTTTGGGACGAGGCTGACGCTCTCGGCACAGGATCCGGCCTCGATTGCGGCGGGGCATGGAATTGGGGCCGCGCGGGAGTGGATCAAGGCGCAGTTTGAAGAGTATGCCAAGGACTGCGGGGGATGCCTCGAGGTCAAGACCGACAGCTTTACCGAACAGCCGACGGAGCGAATTCCGAAGGCGACCGAGATTACCAATGTTTATGCGATTTTGAAGGGGAGCGATCCTGAACAGGCAAAACGGATCGTGTTGGTCACGGGGCATTACGATTCGCGGAATGGTGACACTCTCGATGTGAATGGCGATGCTCCGGGGGCAAATGATGATGGGAGCGGCACGGCAGTGAGCCTGGAATGCGCGCGGGTACTGAGCAGGCTGAAGTTTCCGGCGACCATCATATTTCTGACGGTTGCGGGAGAAGAGCAGGGACTGAACGGCAGCAAGCAATTCGCGAAGATGGCGAAGGATCAAGGATGGGATCTGGAAGCGGTTTTGAACAATGACATTGTGGGGGGAGACAAGAGCGCGGAGCAGGATCATTCCGTTGTGCGGGTATTTTCTGAAGGTGTGCCGGTGGCGGCGACGGAACAAGACATCCGGAGGATTCGGGGACTGGGCGGAGAGAGCGATTCGAGTTCGCGGGAAGTAGCCCGGTATATTGCCGAAGTTGGGCATACGTACGATGCAGGCGTGAAGCCGGTGCTGGTGTTCCGGCTGGACCGATATCTGCGAGGTGGGGACCATTATTCGTTCAATCAGCAGGGATTTGCGGCGGTGCGGCTGACGGAGTTCCGCGAGGACTTTCATCATCAGCATCAAAATGTGCGGACGGAAAATGGCGTGGAGTATGGCGACCTACCGAAGTTTGTTGACTACGACTATGTCGCGCATGTGGCGCGGCTGAATGCGGCGACGCTGGCATCGTTGGCTGCGGCGCCGGGGCCGCCGGCGAATGTGCGCGTATTGACAAAAGGACTGGAAAACGACACGACGCTGACCTGGGACGCGGTACCAGGCGCTGCGGGCTATGAGGTTTTGTGGCGAGAGACGACGTCTCCCTATTGGGAGCATGGGCAGCATGTTGGGAATGTGATGCGCACGACGATGAATCTGTCGAAGGATAATGTGATTTTCGCGGTGTGCGCTGTGGATGGCGCGGGGCATCGGAGCCTGCCGGTGGTACCCGTACCCGAGCGATGATGATATTTTGGCGTTAGCAAGAATCCCCCCTCTCGCGACAAAAACGCGCGAGCAGCGGGCAGCAAGCCAGGATAGTTCCCGGCCGGACGCAATAATGCGAGAAATGGGACTCCCAAGTAGAATTATCTGACGAGGACTTTGTGCGGCGAACTGGCGAACCGATGACGTTGAGCCTGCCCCCGTTTACGCGGGCGGTGACGTGGCTGATCGGGATCAACACGGCGGTGTTCCTGCTGATGGAATTGATGGGCATGGCGCGAATGCCCCTTCTCATCTACATCAAGTATTACTGCGCACTGGTTCCTTCGGATGTAGTGCAACGCGGATTTCTCTGGCAGTTGATCACTTACAGCTTCATCCACGAAGGCTTCATGCATTGGTTCGGCAACATGCTGGGCCTATGGATGTTTGGCGCTGCGATTGAAAATGCCTGGGGAATACGACGGTTCCTGGAGTTGTACTTCATCGGCGTGGTCGGAGCAGCGATCACGACTATTGCGCTCTCTTTCGGGCATATTCTGGGGAATCCACATACCGCGACGGTCGGGGCATCGGGCGGAGTTTTCGCGATCCTAATCGCGTTCGGGATTTTGTTTGCGGAAAACGAAATCATGATGATTCCGTTTCCGTTCATGATCAAGGCGAAATATTTCATCGGGATACTGATCGTGGTTACGCTTGCGTTGGCGATGGGCAGCGGCGACAACGTGGCTTATGTAGCCCACCTTGGTGGCCTGTTTTTTGGTTGGTTGTACGTGAGGCGTGGCCCGAAAGCCGCGCTCGTGAACGCGAATTTTTCGGAGCGTTATTACGGCATGAAGAATTCGTACTATCGCTGGAAGCGGCGGCGGGCGGCGAAGAAGTTTGAAGTCTATATGCGGCAGCACGATCGCGACGTGCATTTCGATGAGCATGGGAATTACATTCCTCCCGATGATGAACCCCGCAAGGGCAATGGTGGCGGGAAGTCGGGCTGGGTGAACTGATTGAGTGATTGAGTGATTGCCGATTGTGCGATTGAAGGCAAAATGCAGAAGTTCCGATTTCAGATTGCAAAATTTATTTCAGATTGCGTAAGATCTGGGCTTCTAATCTGCAATCTCTCGGCTGAGAGCTGAAATTGTTTCACTCCCCGAGCGACTGAAAGTTCTCCAGAATAGCCGCTGGTAACTCGCTGTTTGTCCCCTTCCCTTTGAGGCCGAGATCGTGACCGGCACCTTCTACCGTTAAAAGCTTCGTTTTGGCTGGGATCATTTTCATCGCGCGCTGGAGTTCCTCAGCTGTCCCGAAAGGGTCGCGTGTGCCGTGGACGAAGAGCGTGGGCGTGCGTAGATCGGGAAGGTGTTGGGTGCGCTGCTGCTCGGCGCGGTGCGGCGGATGGAGCGGGTAGGAGAGAAGAAGTAGTCCTGCGACCAGGTCTGGTTCTTCGGCGCAGAGCATGCTGGATTGGCGTCCGCCATAGGAATGGCCGCCAAGATAGATCCGTAATCCAAGCGAGTGAGAGTCAAAATCCCCACTTCTGGCAACCTCGGCCAGAAGTGGGGCACCCATCACTTTCTCACCAATCTTCTCACCCATTATTTTTCGTAAGGCGGCGAGCGCATTTCTGAGGCCGGCGCGGTCGCGGGCGGCGTCTGCGGGGCCGGGTGGGCCAAACGATCTCGCCTGGCGATAGGGCAAGTTGCAGCGAAGGATCGTGAATCCGGCTTTCGCGAATGTTTCGGCCAGGGCACGAAGCAGGGGAGCCTGGGCATTGCCTCCCGCGCCGTGAGAGAGGACTATCCCCTTTCCGTTGGGAGATGCCGGAGTGTGCAGGAATCCGACGACGTTAGGGTCGACAGCGCGATCGGAGAATTCACGGATGGCAGATGGCAAGCTGCTATTTTAAAACGGTTCCATCTTGAGGTCACAACTTGTGATCTCAAGGCCCGGTTGTTCTGACTTCGCTGAGGGTTTCGTAGACCTTCACGATTTGGATTTCGTTTCCGAGTTTGGCCCAGCAGCGGAGCATTTCGGGATCTTCCTGGGCCGCGCGGCGAGCTTCTTCGGATTTCCAGTAGCGTAAGAAGACATAGTGCTGCTCGCGGTCGCGGTAGAGGTGATCGTGTCCGTAGCCCTTTTTGGCGACGATGGTTGTGAGTTCGTGGAACGTTTCTAAAGCAGCGGACTCGTGATCGGGGACGGGTTCCCAGATGGCTACTGAGAGGATCTCCTGTGCCATAAGCGGGAATTATAACGAAAAGCGCAGCCAGCACTCAGCAATTAGCATTCGGTCAGGCCGAATTGTCTCCGGCGTCGGCTGTGTGTGAAAATCGATACCGACACCTTAACGGCGAAGTTCGCAAAGAACTGCCGCAAAGAACGCGAAGAGTTCTAGCGCTGGCGCTTCTTGGTGCTCACAATGCGATCTGCTTCCTGTTCGGTGACTACGTGGAGGCGCATAAGGTTGGTGGATCCTGAGGATTGCCGTGTACCGGCGACGACACCGAGCACGTCTTTCGGCTTTAGCAGGCCACTGCTGACCAGGACTTGCTCGGCCGTCTGCACCATCTGCTCAACGGAGCGGGGTTGGCGGCAGCGGACGGGATGAATTCCCCAATAGAGATTGAGGCGGTGCACAACGGGTTCGATGTGAGTAAAGGCATAGATCGGAACTTTCGGGCGGTACTTCGAAATCATGCGCGCGGTGTTGCCGGTTTCCGTGAAGATGGCGATCGCGCCCATGGGAAGATCTTCGGCGGCGTGGGCGATGGCTTCGCAGATCGTTTCCGCGACGGAGAGTCCACGAGGTTCGCGGCGGCGACGGATCTGGCCTAAGTCGCCGATATTGCTCTCGGCTTCTATGATGATGCGCGACATGATGGAGACGGATTCGCGCGGGTATTTGCCGCTCGCGGTTTCGGCCGAGAGCATCACGGCGTCGGTGCCGTCGAAGATGGCGTTGGCGACATCGCTGGCCTCCGCGCGCGTAGGACGCGGATTCTCGATCATGGATTCGAGCATCTGGGTCGCGGTGATGACCGGCTTGCGCCAGGCGGCGGCGCGGCGAATCACGTGCTTCTGAATGACCGGCACTTTTTCGGGAGCGACTTCGACACCGAGATCGCCTCGGGCGACCATGATGCCGTCAGCGACCGCGAGAATCTCTTCGAGATGATCAATGGCCTGCGGCTTTTCGAGTTTGGCGATCACGGGAATATCGCTGCTGTGAGAGGCAATGATCTTTCTCGTCTCGCGCACGTCGGCGGCGGTGCGCACGAAGGACTGCGCGATGGCATCGATGCCGTGCTTGAGTCCGAACTCGAGATCTCGCTTGTCTTTCTCCGTTAGGGCGGGGATGGAGAGAGCGATGCCTGGCAGATTGATGCCCTTGTGCTCGCCGAGCATGCCTCCGTTGATGACGTCACAGAGGACGTCTTTGCCACGCAGGGAGCGAACGCACAATTCAATCAAGCCATCGCTGAGCAAAATGCGGGCGCCGGGTCGAAGCTCGCGGGCGAGGTTGGGAAATGTGGTGGAGATGCGAGTCGCGTTTCCGGGGATTGGTTGGGGCGTGATGGTGACAATCGACCCAGACTTCAGGAACACCGGCTTGCGCTGCTCAAGAAGGCCGGTGCGGATTTTGGGGCCTTGCAGGTCCTGGAGAATGCAGACGGTACGTCCTTCGCGCTGGGCGGCGCGGCGCAGGCGCTGTATGTTGTGGGCGTGATCTTCATGAGTGCCATGAGAGAAGTTGAGGCGAGCTATGTCCATGCCGAGGCGGAGCAGTTCGCGCATGGCGGATTCGGTGTTGCAGGAGGGGCCGATGGTGCAGATGATTTTGGCCCGGCGAGAGCCGTTCGTTGGGGTAGGGCTCTCCTCTGATTTGGTGGCGCCGTTTCTCAAATGATCCCCTCGACGGGATATGCGGTACACGGGTGCCCAAAGCCCCGGCCTTAATCTCGACTCAATGCGGCCCTGAAGGGCGGCTTTTCCACGGTCAGTATGCTCTTCTATGTTCCCCTTGGTGCGAAAAGATTTCACCACCGAGGTCACAGGGGGAACACAGAGGAGCCTTTGCCAAGTCTTCAGAAATATCTCACGACTTAGCGGTGTTGATTGCGGTCAATTCTTTGCCCAGCATCGCACGCGGAAACAGCATCGCGTTGAACTCCGCGCCTACCAACACCATCAACGAGATCAGGTACATCCAGACCAGCAAGGCCATGGCCACTCCGAGCGATCCGTAGATCGTGGTGAAATCTCCGAAATGCTGGAGGTACCCGCGAAAGGCGACCGTCACGCTAAACCAGGTGACGGTGGCCAGAATGGCTCCGGGAATCACACTGTGCCAGGGCTGGGTTCGCGGGACAGCGTGGTGATAAATCAACGTGATCACCGCAATGCTGGTGAGAATTGCGATGAGCCAGCGGAGGCCGCCCCAAAGCAGCAGGACGTAGGGACTGAAGTCGGGATCCATGTAAGTCAGGAGCCGTGTTTCGAACTTGCTGCCAACCGCGACCAGCAGGGTTGCGAAGGTCATCGGGACAAGGGCGAATATAACCAGAAGAAAGGCAATCAGACGCTCGCGCACAAGTCCCCAGGTTTTGGGCAGTTCGTAACAGCGGCGGAAGCCGTCCATCCAGGAGATCATGACGCCGGAAGCGGTCCAGAGCGTGATGAGCGATGTAGTGAGGAGGAATCCGACCGGATGCTTCCCGGTCGCTTTGAGATAGTTTGTGGCGGTGTTGGTGCCAGCGGGAAGAATGCTGCCGAGCGCGTAGGAAATTTCGCGCAGGTATGGGCCACCCTTGCGCCAGCTTGCCAGCGCCGAACCTACGATGAAGAGGACGGGGAAGAAAGTGAGAATGGAGGAGTATGCGGACGCTTTGGCAGTGGCAAAAGCGTCGTGAACAAAAGCGCGCCAGAACGAGATTCGCAGAAGCCGCAAAAGCCGCAGCATACGCTGACTTAGCTTAGGCTGAGGAGAGACTGTCCGCAAAGAAGGAAGTGCAACAGGTTCCTCAATACGCAATCGCTGGGGGGTAGCGTGCATTGGTTTTTGATGAGTACAAGAAAGGGTCCGGAGGCTGTAGTTTCCGGCCTCCGAACCCCTAGGTTTTTCTCCTTACTCGGCGGCGGGCACTTCCGCGGCGCCCAGTTCCTCGTTCTCGCCCTCATGACGCATCATTTCGAGAGCGCGCTCGGCTTCTTCATAAGCAGCCGAGACTTCGGCCTGTACCTTGGCGGCAGCCTCTTCCATCTCTGGCGAGAGGCGGACGTTACGGTAGTACTCCATGCCGGTTCCGGCAGGGATGAGGCGTCCGACGATGACGTTCTCTTTCAGGCCGCGCAGGTGATCGACCTTGCCGTTGATGCTGGCTTCGGTGAGCACGCGCGTGGTCTCCTGGAACGACGCCGCCGAGATAAACGAGTCGGTCGAGAGCGAAGCCTTCGTGATGCCGAGGAGCAGCGGACGACCGGTAGCGGGTTTGCCGCCCTGTGCGATCACGCGCTCGTTCTCTTCGCGGAAGGCAAACTTGTCGGTCTGCTCTTCGAGGAGGAAGCGCGTGTCGCCCACGTCCTCGACCTTCACCCAGCGCATCATCTGGCGAACAATGACTTCGATGTGCTTGTCGCTGATGTTGACGCCCTGCAGCCGGTAGACTTCCTGGATTTCGTTCACCAGGTAAGCCTGCAGTTCTTTCTCGCCGAGTACAGCGAGAATGTCGTGCGGGTTGAGCGGGCCGTCCATCAAAGGCTCGCCGGCCTTGACGCGCTCGCCTTCCTGCACGTTGATGTGAACGCCGCGTGGAACCGAGTATTCCTTTTCGGTGCCGTTGTCGGCGGTGACGTAGAGTTTGCGCTGTCCTTTCGAGACCTCGCCGAACTTGACGGTGCCATCGATCTCGCTGATGACGGCGGTTTCGTGCGGCTTGCGGGCTTCGAACAGTTCGACCACACGCGGCAGACCACCGGTGATGTCTTTCGTCTTGGTGGTTTCACGCGGGATCTTGGCCAGGACATCGCCCGGCGAAGTGGAGTCGCCGTCCTGGACCATCAAGTGAGCGCGTGAAGGCATCAGGTAACGCTTGCTGCCTTTGGTGCCCTTGACCACGATCGCGGGCTGGCGCTTCTCGTCGGGAGAATCGCCGACCACGTGACGCGACAGGCCGGTGACTTCGTCCACTTCTTCGTGGAGCGTGACGCCTTCCTGCAGGTCTTTGAACTGCACGGTGCCGCCGATTTCGGTCAGGATCGCGAAGGTGTACGGATCCCACTCGACCATGACCTGGCCGAGCGTGACCGGATCGCCATCATTGACTTTTACCTTAGCGCCGTACACGACCGAGTAGCGCTCGCGTTCGCGGCCCTTGTCGTCGACGACGGCAATCGAACCTTGGCGGTTCATGACGACCAGATCGCCAGTCTTCGACTTGACGGTCTGGAGGCCGATGAAGCGCGCGGCGCCGTTGTTCTTGGCATCGAGGCGCGATTGTTCGGAGACTCGCGATGCCGTACCGCCGATGTGGAAGGTACGCATCGTGAGCTGGGTTCCGGGTTCGCCGATGGACTGCGCCGCGATGACGCCGGTAGCTTCGCCGAGTTCGACGAGGCGTCCGGAAGCCAGGTTGCGGCCGTAGCACATGACGCAGACGCCGCGCTTGGATTCACAGGTGAGCACCGAGCGGATTTTGACGCGCTCGATACCGGCAGCCTGAATCGCTCCCGCGAGGTCTTCGGTGATTTCCTGATTGATATCGACGATCGTGTTGCCGTCGTAGTCTTTGATCTTCTCGAGTGACACGCGTCCGACGATACGGTCACGCAGCGGCTCGATAATTTCGCCGGCTTCGACGATACCTTGCACGTAGATGCCGTCGACGGTTCCGCAATCGTACTCGCTGATGATGACGTCCTGCGCGACGTCGACCAGGCGGCGAGTGAGGTAGCCGGAGTCCGCGGTCTTGAGAGCGGTATCGGCCAGTCCTTTACGGGCGCCGTGGGTCGAGACGAAGTATTCCAACACCGTCAATCCTTCGCGGAAGTTGGCGGTAATGGGAGACTCGATGATTTCGCCCGAAGGTTTCGCCATCAGTCCGCGCATGCCGGAGAGCTGACGGATCTGCTGTTTCGATCCGCGAGCGCCGGAGTCGGCCATGACGTAAATCGGGTTCATCTCGCCTTCTTTGTCGCGACGCTGCATCTCACCGAACATTTCGTCGGCAACTTTTTCCGTAATTCCCGACCAGATTTCGATGACCTTGTTGTAGCGCTCGCCGTTGGTGATGGCGCCGTCCAGATATTGCTGCTGAACGTTCACCACCTGCTTCTCAGCGTCGCGAACCAGGATTTTCTTGCTGTCAGGGATGACCATGTCATCGATGCCGATCGACAAGCCAGCACGCGTGGCGAAGCGGAATCCCAGTTGCTTGACTTCGTCGAGCATCTTGACCGTGATTTCAAGTCCAAAGCGCAAGTAGGTGTAGTTCACCAGAGCGCCAATGCCCTTCTTCTTGAGCAGGCCATTGATATACGGCATGCCTTCGGGCAACTGGTCGTTCAGGATGGCGCGGCCTACGGTCGTGTTGATGAACGCACGCTCGACCTGCACGGGATCGGTGTGAATGATGTCCTGATCGTCATACGCAGTGGTCAGGTCAATCAGTTCGCCGGAGTAACGGAGGCGGATCGGAGTGAGAGTTTCGATTTCGCCGGCATCGAGAGCCAAGAGGACTTCTTCGATGTTGGCGAAAGCGCGGCCTTCGCCCTTGGCGCCGGGCTTTGCTTTGGTCAGGTAATAGAGACCGAGCACCATGTCCTGGGTAGGCACGGTGATCGGCTGACCTGAAGCGGGCGACAGGATATTGTGCGAGGCCAGCATCAGCACACTGGCTTCAACCTGGGCTTCCGGAGACAGCGGAATGTGAACCGCCATCTGGTCGCCGTCGAAGTCGGCGTTGAACGCGGTGCAGACCAGCGGGTGAATCTTGATGGCCTTGCCTTCGACGAGAACCGGCTCGAATGCCTGGATGCCGAGACGGTGAAGCGTAGGAGCGCGGTTCAGCAGGACCGGGTGATCCTTGATGACTTCTTCGAGGATGTCCCAAACAATCGGCTCCTGCTGCTCGACCATTTCCTTGGCTTGTTTGATGGTCGTGACGTTGCCTGTCTGCTCGAGCCGGTGATAAATGAACGGCTTGAACAGTTCGAGCGCCATCTTCTTGGGCAAACCGCACTGGTGCAGCTTGAGTTCGGGACCGACCACGATGACGGAACGTCCGGAGTAGTCAACGCGCTTGCCGAGCAGGTTCTGGCGGAAGCGTCCCTGCTTGCCTTTCAGCGTGTCAGAGAGCGACTTCAGCGGACGGTTGTTGGCACCACGCAGCACGCGGCCACGGCGTCCGTTGTCGAACAGGGCGTCGACGGCTTCCTGCAACATGCGCTTTTCGTTGCGCACGATGACTTCGGGAGCGTGCAGGTCCATCAGCTTCTTCAACCGGTTGTTGCGGTTGATGACGCGGCGATACAGGTCGTTCAGATCGGAGGTCGCGAAGCGGCCGCCATCGAGTGGAACCAGAGGACGGAGCTCCGGCGGAATGACCGGGATGACGTCGAGGATCATCCAGTGCGGCTTGTTGCCGCTCTTGCGGAACGCCTCGACGACTTTCAACCGCTTGGCATACTTGAGCCGCTTCTGCAGCGAGCTCTCGTTCTTCATCTTCTCGCGCAGTTCGGTCGAGAGCGAGTCGGTGTCCACGCGCTTCAGCAGTTCCTTGATCGCCTCAGCGCCCATCATGGCCTTGAATCCGGCCGGACGGTACTGCTGATCGAGTTCGCGGAACTTGGCTTCGTCTTTAATGACCTCACGCTCTTTCACCGGAGCGTCGCCGGGTTCGACGACGACGTACGCTTCGAAGTAAAGAACGGACTCGAGGTCACGCAGAGAAATGTCGAGCAGGTGCCCGATGCGGCTGGGCAGTCCCTTGAAGAACCAGACGTGCGAACAGGGCGAGGCGAGCTCGATATGGCCGAGACGCTCGCGGCGGACTTTCGAAAGCGTGACTTCCACGCCGCACTTGTCGCAGATCACGCCGCGGTGCTTCATGCGCTTGTACTTGCCGCAGAGGCACTCCCAATCGGTGACCGGGCCGAAGATGCGGGCGCAGAACAGGCCGTCGCGCTCGGGTTTAAAGGTTCGGTAATTGATGGTCTCGGGCTTGGTGACTTCGCCGTGCGACCAGCTCCGGATTTTTTCCGGAGAGGCCAAACTGATGCGAATGGCATCGAAGTCCGCGATCACATTTGCCATTTCAAATGGGCTCGAACGAAACAAGGTGTTCCTCCGCTTCCTGCGTTTCTGACGCGTCCGCTGACGGAGCTCCTACTTCAGTTCTCAGTTCCCGGTTTTCAGTTCCCAGTAAAACCAGGATCGAACTCTCGCCTCTTCATGCGGCATTGAGCTCGTATGCCGCAGTGGCCTGATTTTCAAAAATCTCTTAGCGCTCTCGCCTCGGGGAGAGTGGCGGCAAGATGCCACCACCACAGCCGCCGAGACGGCGGCGCTACTTAATCTGCTGCCGCGCTAGCTGTCGGCTTCTTCTCTGACGCCTTGATCAGTTCGACGTCAAGGCAAAGCGACTGCAGCTCGCGGATCAGCACGTTGAACGATTCGGGCACGCCGGGCTCCATGGCGGCTTCGCCTTTGACGATGGCCTCGTAGATCTTGGTACGGCCATAGACGTCGTCGGACTTTGCCGTCAGCAGTTCCTGCAGGATGAACGCCGCACCGTAAGCCTCCAGCGCCCAGACTTCCATTTCTCCGAAGCGCTGTCCGCCGAACTGCGCCTTGCCACCCAGCGGTTGCTGGGTGATGAGCGAGTACGGGCCGATGGAGCGAGCGTGGATCTTGTCGTCCACCAGGTGCGACAGTTTCAGCATGTAGATGTAGCCCACGGTGACCGGCTGTTCGAACTTCTCTCCGGTCATGCCGTCGCGCAGCATCGTTTTACCCGAGGTTGGCAGTCCGGCGTGCTCGAGCAGCGCCTTGATTTCGCCTTCCTTGGAGCCATCGAATACCGGCGACCCCATGAACACTCCCTTGGTGAGCGTTGGAGCGATCGCTTCCAGCTCCTCGTCGCTCATATCAGAGATCGTGTCAGCGAGTTGCGAGTCCTTGAACAGGGCCTTCAACTCGCGACGGATCGCTTCGGTACGAGTGTTCTCCTTGAGAAGATTCGTGACCTTCTCGCCCAGAGCGAAACCGGCCCATCCGAGGTGGGTTTCAAGAATCTGGCCCACGTTCATACGGGAAGGCACGCCAAGCGGGTTGAGGACGATTTCGACCGGCGTTCCATCGTCGAGGTATGGCATATCCTCTTCGGGCAGAATGCGTGCGATAACGCCCTTGTTGCCGTGACGGCCGGCCATCTTGTCACCGACACTCAGCTTGCGCTTCATGGCGATGTAGACCTTGACCAGCTTGATCACGCCCGGCGGCAACTCGTCGCCCTTGGTCAGCTTGTCTTTCTTCTCGTTGACGATCTTTTTGAGCACGTCGATCTGGCGCGAGGTCATTTCTTCGATCTCGTCGATCTGCTCGTTGACGCGCGGATCTTTATCCGCGTACTTGATGCGCTTCAGGTTACGGGTCGAGATCCGCTCGATTTCGTCTCTGGTTAAGATCGCTCCCTTGGTCAGCAGGCGCTTGTTGGTGCGCTCGTCGTGCAGGTCGGCCTGCACTTCCTTGCCGCCGAGGATGTTATCGAGACGCTTCAAACGCTCGTCGGTCAGAATCCGGATTTCGTCCGAAAGGTTCTTTTCCAACTTGGCAATCTGCGTGGCCTCGATGGCCTTCGCGCGCTCGTCTTTTTCCTGGCCCTTGCGCGAGAAGATCTTCACATCAACGATGACGCCCTCGATGCCCGGCGGGCAGTAGAGCGAAGCATCGCGCACGTCGCCGGCTTTTTCGCCGAAGATCGCGCGCAGCAGCTTCTCTTCCGGCGTCAGCTGGGTTTCACCTTTCGGCGTAACCTTGCCCACCAGAATGTCGCCCTGCTTGATCGAGGCGCCGATCCGGATGACGCCCGCTTCGTCGAGATTGCGGAGCATCGATTCGCTGACGTTAGGAATATCGCGGGTGACTTCTTCGGGACCGAGCTTGGTGTCGCGGGCTTCGATCTCGTATTCCTCGATGTGCAGCGAGGTGTAGTAATCCTCTTTCACCATTTTTTCGGAGACGAGGATCGCGTCTTCGAAGTTGTAACCGCGCCACGGCATGAAGGCGACCAGGACGTTTCGTCCCAGAGCCAGCTCGCCGTGATCGGTGCACGGGCCGTCGGCGATGATCTCGCCCTTCAGCACGCGCTGACCTTTCTTGACCACCGGCTTCTGGTTGATGCAGGTGTTCTGGTTCGAGCGCTTGAACTTGGTGAGCTGGTAGATGTCGCTACCCACCTCACGCGACAGCTGCGTGGGATGATGCTCGCCTTCGACGCGCACGATGATGCGTTCGGAGTCGACCGAATCGATGATGCCGTTGCGGCGCGCGAGAACGACCGCTCCGGAGTCACGAGCCGTGACGCCTTCCATTCCGGTACCGACGATCGGCGCTTGCGCGCGGAGCAGCGGAACGGACTGGCGTTGCATGTTGGCGCCCATCAGTGCGCGGTTGGCGTCGTCGTGCTCGAGGAACGGAACCAGCGAGGCGGCGACCGATACCAGCTGCTTCGGGCTGACGTCGACGTAATCGACTTCATCGCGGCTGACCAGCACAAAGTTGCCGGCCTTGCGGGCGTTGACGAGGTCCGCGGCAATGCGGCCTTTGTCGTCAAGTTCCACATTGGCCTGTGCGATCGTGTGACGATCTTCTTCCCAAGCCGAGAGGTAGAAGGAGAACGGCTCGATTGCCGCCGGCTTCTTGCGCTTCTCTTTCAGCTCAGCGTTGATCTTCTCGATCTCGTGCTTCTCGACGTGATCTCCGACTTTGAAGTCGCTATCGCCGACGTTGACGATGGTGACGTAGTCGATGAC
>DASYZA010000118.1:0-6405 GCA_035946775.1 Candidatus Sulfotelmatobacter sp.
CGCGGTGTTTGGCGGCATTTTGTGCCCAAAGTTGTTCCCGAGTTTTTGGAACGACGCCCGTTGGGTTGGTGACTGTTCTCCTTTCAGTTTCGGGCACCAGCGGCTTTCAGCAGGCGAACGAGTTCGTCTTGCCCAGGAAATCCCGGCTTCGCCTCGGCCATGGATAAGATGGTGAATCCATAGGTGTTCTTGGCATTCACATCCGCGCCTGCCTCTATAAGCACTTTCGCATCTTCAATATCATGGTGGCGGATCTCCTCCATCAGGAGGGGACTACCATAAGAGTCGCGCATATTCGGGTTCGCACCAGCTTGTAGCAGCGCTTTGAGGGTGCAGGGGCTAGGCAAGCCAGCGATCGCCCATACGGTCCCATCACGCTCCACGGCACTTACGCCTTGATGTAGTAACTGGTTAACTGTCGCCATGTCGCCCATGCTGACGGCCAAGTGAAAAGAGTCCACCGTTTTGGGGGGAACGAAAAACGAGATAGGCCATGTTGGCAGCCACTCATCGTCTAGCAGCGTGATGACGGCAATGCCCCGTTTGAGGTGGTGCGGTGCGTTGTCCATGAACATCCAATGGCCTCGAAGAGTGCCCTGTATCGCCTGGTCGGAAAGCTCGGCTTCCAGGCCACTGCTGCGAATCTTTGAGAGTCGCTGGGGGTCGGCGATTTGGCCGCAATCGCCTTCGTAAGTCGAGAAGTAAACCAGTTTCGTGACCTTGATATTCGTAGGCTTGTTGTGCCAGACGAATTCCGTTCCTACCAGCACTCTCTTAATCCCTTCCTGCCGCATTTCATCCATCCACAGGCGATGGACTCCGTCGCCATGCCCGCCATGCTCCAGCGCGCCGCGTAGCACGCATATCCCTAGGAAGACTCTCCGCGACCTCCTTCAGGTGCTCCTGCACAGCTGCGGAGAGCACCGGCTTCGACCCCGGATTTTGGGCATAAGCTCGCAGAATTAACAGCAGCCCGCTGGCCGCAAGGAACAGAACGCAAATGCACCGAATCTTTATTCTCATTCTCGTCTTCATCGGACTCCACAGCCCATTGCAGCGCGAACCGATCCCGACAGGGTGATCTTCTCTCAATTTCGGGCTCCGGCGGCTTTCAGCAGACGAATAATATCCGCCATCGCAGGAAAGTCGGGCATCCCCTCAGCGAACGACAGCGGGGTGCCCCCCGAAGCGTCCTTGGCATTCACGTCGGCACCCGCATCCACCAGCACTTTCGCGTTTTCAAAATTATCGCGTCGGATCTCCTCCGTCAGGAGTGGGCTGCCATAGCGGTCGCGCATGTTGGGATCGGCGCCCGCTTGCAGTAGCGCTTTAAGCGAGCAGGGCCTAGGCAAGGCGGTTAGCGCCCACACCAACGCGTCGCGCTTCTCGGCAGTTACGCCACTATGTAATAGGGCGGTAAGCGCCGCGACATCGCCCAAGCCAGCCGCTCCCTCAAGAGAATCCACTCTTTTGGGGATCAAGAAGAGCACGTCAGGCGGTGACGACGGCAGCCATTCGTCATCTAGTAAATGCACGACACACGAGCCGCGCTTGTTGCGCCGGGGCGGTCCTCTGTGGAACCAGTGAGCGTGAGTTGTACGCTGCACAGCCTCTTCGGAAAGCTCCGCTTCTAAGCCACTGCTGCGAATCTTCGAGAGTTGTTGCGGGTCCACGATCTGGCCGCAATCGCCCTCGTAAGTCGAGAAGTAAACCACCCTCGTGACCTTTATATCCGTGGGCTTTTTGCGCCAGACGAATTCGGTCGACACCAAGGCGCGCCTGATCCCTTGCTGGCGCATTTCATCCATCCAAGCATGGTATATTCCATCGCCGTGTCCGCCATGCTCCAGACCGATGCGCAGCAAGCTGTCCGGCGGAAGACTTTCCCCGATCTCCTTCAGGTGCTCCTGCACAGCCGCGGAGAGCACCGGCTTCGACCCCGGATTCTGGGCATACGCTCGCAGAATTAACAGCACCCCGCTGGCCGCGAGGAACGGAATGCAAATGTACCGAATCTTTATTCTCATTTTCGGGCTCCGGCGGCTTTCAGCAGCCGAACGAGCTCGTCTTGTCCGGAAAATCCCGGTTTCGCTTCGGCCATGGATAAGATCGTATATCCATAATGGTTTTTGGCATTCACGTCCGCGCCCGCCTCTACCAGCACTTGCGCGTTTTCAACATTGCCACGTCGGATCTCCTCCATCAGGAGCGGACTGCCGTAGGAGTCGCGCATATTGGGGTCCGCCCCTGCCTGAAGAAGCGCTTTTAGCGTGCAGGAGGTGCCTGTGGGCGCAACAAGCGCCCACACCGCCTCGTCACGCTCCTCGGCAGTTACGCCTTCACGCAAGAACTGTTTGACCGCCGCCACGTCGCCCATGTCCACGGCCACCAGAAAAGGATCCACCGGTCGCTTGGGCGCTGATACAAGGTACCCAAGACGAGGAACGACTGGCATCCACGGGTCATTCAGGAAAGTGAAAATCCCAAAACCGTGTTTGACGCGGCGCGGTTTGCCCCTCAGCCAAGGTACCTCGAAGGTGCGGCGCACGGCTTCACCCCCAAGCTCGGCTTCCAAGCCGCTGCTGCGAATCTTCGCCAGTCGCTGGGAATCCACGATCTGGCCGCAATCGCCGTCGTAAGTCGAAGAGTATACGAAGTATATGGCTTTCGCATCCTTGGGTCTCCTATGCCAGAGGAATTCCGTCTGCACCACTACCCGCTTGATGCCCATCTGTCGCATTTCGTCCATCCAGGGGAGACGGACTCCGTCCCCATGCCCGCCATGCTCCAGCCCGTAGCGCACCACGCTGTCTGGAGGAAGGCTCTCCGCGATCTCCTTCAGGTGCTCCTGGACCGCTGGCGTGAGCACCGGCTTTTGCCCGGGGTTCTGGGCGTCGGCTCGCACAATTAGCAGCCCACTGGCCGCGAGGAACAGAACCCAAATGTACCGAATCTTTATTCTCCTCTCCCTATCCAGCGGACTCCATACTCCCTCGAACCGATCCCGAACAATGTTCGCCTGGCCTACAATATAAAGCCCCTAAAACCGTAGCCAAAGCTCCAAGTGGGGCTACAGGTCGTTGAGGTACCTGGCTCTTCTGACCAATAGTAATGGGTCGAGCAAGACCACAGCGTTTCCGTGCCGGTGTTCGTTGGCAAAGCGTTAGAGCCGCCACCGCTACCAGGGCCACGACCGTGCTTCTTGATGCACTTCTTGTAAAACGCCGCAAGCTCGGTCGGATTCAGGATGACGCCCAATGGCTTTTCGAATACAGAAGCAGCTTGTATCTTGAATCTGTTACCGTAGTCATTTTCCTGCAGCATGTATGGGTTTGGCTTACCGTCGGGGCCCCCATTGTATTTGAGATCTCCCCAGCCGGTGATACGGTGCGTTAGCTCGTGGAGGGCCGTTTCCCCGACCTCCAGATTCTCGTAGGCTCCCCAATTCTTGCCGATGGCCGCCGCGTTCACCGACGGGTTACTAAAAAACCAGAATCCAGAACTCCCCCAATAATTGGAATTTGGATTTCCGTTGACGATATTCACCGTATAGTCGGCCTTCCCGCTGGTCACGAAATTGGCCGTGACGGTGTTTGGCTGGCCGTCGGATGACTTGCTAAGGATTGCGTTAATTTCGTCCTCGACGGGACCGAGGTCGACCGTGCTCCCGGCTTTATTTTGGAGTTTTATATCCAGCGCGCATGTGCTCAGGCCGAGCGGGTCGGTCAGGTTGCACGGGTTGTTTTCTGCATAAGAGTACCGGTTGAACGACTGGGGATCCCCGACATTCCCGCCAAGCGGGTCGGGTGAAAGCCATCGGACCTCGCTGGGACTGTATTGCCGGAACCATGTGTGGTAATCGCCCGTCTCGGAGTCTTGCTCCATTGCCGCGAACTTGTAGCTTTGTGAGCAGGTGTTGGTGAAGGCCAGTTCGCCGCCGAACGGATAGAAATCCGCATCATAGCAGAGGCCGCCTGTCGCGTTGGTTATGCTCGCCGATCCCAACGCGTTCGCAAAGTAATAGTAAACGTTCCCGCTCGAATCCCGCCGGGCGATCCGGCCCCCAAAGAAAATATATTCGTTCAGTGTGTTACCGGACGTGTCTGTCTCGGCCAGCACCGAACCGTTTGCGTCTCGCCAATAGAGCGTGCCGCCCGATTTTTTCACGCGCTGCCCGTCGCCGTCATACCGGGCATGATTGTGGAGGAGCGTTGGTTGCTCGTTGGAAGCCGAGCCATGAGGATTCATGGGAGGAAGAGTGCTAAGGTTCCCGCATCGGGAACGGGAGCAGGCGATCTGCTCACGAGCGATGCGGTGCGGGGCGGGTCGCTTGTGGGCCGGCCGATTACACTTATGGGCTGTGAGCCCGCTGTCGTATCTGGCCGCCCTGCGACCCACCCGGTTGAGCTTCGAGCTCGCATAGATAGTTGTCGATTCGCCCCGCAAAAAACGGAACGGGATCGCCACGGTCTCCCGGACCACGATCCAAGTTCCGGGCAGCCCCGCACCCAAACACCCCCGCCTCGGCCTCGCCGAGGAGAAGGAGTCGAGAACGATGCTACGCTTCGTCGGTTGTGATGTCCATAAACGTACGGCAGTGTTCACCATTTTGCTGGAAGACGGAAGGGTGCTGGCCACCTATACCGTGGCGGTCACGCGGGAAACTCTGCTCACCTTCGCGCAAGGGCAACTGCGTACCGAGGACCGGCTGGTGATGGAAGCGACCACCAACACCTGGGCGGTGGCGGAACTGTTGCGGCCCTTTGTGGCCGAGGTGGTCATCAGCAACCCTTTACGGGTACGGGCCATTGCCGAAGCCAAGACCAAGACGGACAAAGTGGATTCGCGAGTGCTGGCGGAGTTGCTGCGCTCGGATTACCTGCCGCGGGTGTGGCAACCGGACCCGGAGACGCAGCGTTTGCGGCGGCTCACTCATCGCCGGGCGGCACTGGTCAGCGACCGAACACGGCTGAAGAACCGGCTGCACTCCATTCTGCACCACACCCTGGTGCCGCTCCCGGCGTGCGATCTGTTCAGCCAGCGAGGAATCGCCTGGCTAAGGCAAGTGCCCCTGGAAGAGGGAGAAGCGCAGGCCCGCGAGAGCGATCTTCGTTTGCTCGAACAGACCGAACGAGAGATTGCGGCCGTGGACGAGCAGCTGGTGCGCACCGCATGGCAAGATGAGAAAGTACGGCTGCTGATGAGCATTCCGGGAATCGATTACACGGTGGCGCAAACTTGCCTGGCCGCCATCGGAGACGTTTCCCGCTTTCCCAATGGCAAGAAGCTGGCGGCCTATCTGGGACTGAATCCTTCGACGCGACAGTCGGGACCGCACTGCTATCACGGGCCGATCACCAAACAGGGCAATGCGCACGCGCGCTGGCTGCTGGTGCAGGCTGCGCAGCATCTGGGGCAGTATCGCGGACCTTTGGGACAGAGCTTTCGCAAAATCGCCAAACGGAAGAATCGGAAAGTGGCGGTGGTCGCTTGCGCCCGGAAGCTGGCGGTGCTGGTGTGGCAGCTGCTGAGTTCCGGAGAACCATTCCGCTACGGAGAGCCGAAGAGTTTGCAGGCCAAGTTTTCCCGGCTACGCGTGCGCGCCACAGGCCGTCGCCGCCGCGGCGGAGTTCTCCGAGGGACTCCCAGATCTCCCCAATACGGACGCGGGCGGACGCGGGTCTTGCCTTCCCTCGATCAAGTGCTGCAGGACAATGGCCTGCCGCAGTCCACTCCTCCGTCCAGAGGCGAAAGAAAGATGTTGGATGAAAAAAGACTCCATGCTTTCTACTGCGAATTACAAGTGGCCTCCCGCGTGGAGGTCAACCCAGGAACTACGCAACTAAAGGAGCCAAAAGAAAATGCGGAAAGCCAGTTGACACAATCATAGATATCCGAGCCACTATCGAAGTTGCGGAAACCTTCTCCGATGGGCAGTTCGGAACACCCAAAACCAGAAGCAGCAGGCGGGTAATTCCGATCAGTGCCGCATTGCAGGAAGCGCTTCAGGCACACAAGCTCAACTGCCAGTGGATAAAAGCGGACGATCCAGTTTTCTCCACACCGAAGGGAATGCCACTTAGTCCAAAGAATCTCTACAATCGCGTGCTCGCACCAACATGCGACCGCATGGGGATTCCGAGGGTCTCTTGGCATTCTTTCCGGCATATCAATGCAACGTTACTGGGTGAAGTGGGCGAATCTGTGAAAACAGCACAAGCTATTCTCGGCCACTCTCACCTGGAGACGACGCTCAACACGTACATACATGCAATTCCCGACTCGCAGCGGCGTGCGGTCGAACGAGTCGCAGGAGTTTTGTTCCCAGATGTTCCCAAATCCAGTCCGGCCTCAAACGAAGCCGGAAGGATCAACTGAAGACGTTGCAGTGACTTACGGAGAAGA
>DASYZA010000119.1:0-14678 GCA_035946775.1 Candidatus Sulfotelmatobacter sp.
CTTCCTCTTCGCCCTAAACGCTCCGCCCTTCGGGCTCCGCAGGGCTACGCTCCAGCCCCAGCAGAACGTCTCTTATTTGGAACAGATATTGGGAGGACAGCGACAACGCCCACGCTTGACTTCAATTCCACGTAACTTATAAGAAATGGGCTTTGGCCTGGCGCGGCGGGTCAGGGGCAACCTCACCAATGAAGCGGTCTAGGTGCAGTGGAAAATGGGTGGTCGACTTTTCAGTTCTTCTGCAATAGGTGAGCGAACCGAAGCGAAGATGTGCGTTCAACATGGCGGGCTCTGCTTCTCGTGCGTGAGGATCTGGGTTCTGCCATCAGCAAAGATAAGAGTAAGTTCGTGGGAAAACCGCTCGCGGTCGTGGACTACGATTGCCCCTCCTTCCTCTTCTTCTTCCCAATGGTCAGTGAATTTCACCGACTTCCAGTGGGCGATATGCAGCAGTTCGTCCTTCCCGAATACGCCATTGAGCATTCCGGCCGTGCAGAGCAAGCCCACATGGCCGCCATGCAACGGGGTCAACGGCCTTCCACCCACATCCCGCTGCTCCCGGATCAGTATTCGCGTGGCTTGTCGATAAGCCGCCGATTGAAGCAGTAAGTCTTCTATTTGATCGAGCGGAAGTCCAGTATTTGTCAGTTGAAGCGGACCCGAGCTCGGGACTTGGTATACGACTTCGAGTGCATCTCCGAGCTCAGCAAGTTGGTCTTGAATTGCGAGCCTTTCTAGATAACGAACAGACTCAGTCAAGGCTGAATCGCGCAGGCGATCATTACGCTTCCGCCGCACAGCCAGAATGGCGACTTGTTTGAACCGCAGCGATTCGGGAGCGGTGAGCCGGTAGGACCTTATGTCGCGAAAGTGTTCAGCTAGCACTCGTGCGCACGTCTGTATCCGGGGCTGGGGAATCACAAAGAGAAGCACGCCTTCGCACTTGAGCCATCGATAGGTGTGCTGCAGGAAGATCAATTCCAGTCTTTCGTTTTTTCCCTGACCATACTCCCAGTCGTATGGCGGGTTGAGATACATCAGGGATACAGACTCCGTGCTGCACCGGACATCGAGTGTGTTGGCGTGCAAAACATCGATTCCCACAGCCCTGGCCTGGGCCGACCGATGCGCATCGATCTCGATCCCATATGACAACGCGTTGCTGGATTCGAGAAGCGTGGCAAATGCGGCTCCATCTCCAACGCAGGGATCGAGAGCGGAGAATTGCTCTGGAAAGCTAAGCTGTCGTCTCAGACGAACTGCTTCGGCCGACGGCAGGGGGTAAAAGCCGAGTTTGGCTTGTCCGTGAAAGCGCAAACGTACCTCCTCCTGCCACTGTTTGAAAATTGAGTCAGAACCCTAGCCGAAGCTCACAGCAGCCAAAATGCCGCAGAAATCGCTCCTTGCGGGATGCCGCAATCCTCAGGTGAAAACAGGAAACGGAGCGTGGGAAGCCGTGTCCTGTTGAGGGGGTTTCAGGTATACCAGGTTCTCGGCTAGTCCACGATCGAAAGTGACGGCCGATGAAACCCTTCACGGAATAGAACATCTCATGAGGTAGGGTAGCCTTCTATGTTCATACGAGTGCTGTTGTTGGCTGTGCTAATTGTGGGATGCGCGATTCTAGGAGTTTTCCTTATGACCCGTGGGGCAAATGCCGCTTCAAAGACACCGATTCCGGCTGCAAAACTCGATCAGCGGCTGGCTTCCACTTCAGGCAAGGAAACAGCGGTGTTCGCCGGCGGCTGTTTTTGGGGTACACAGGCGGTATTTGAAAGAGTAAAAGGAGTTATCCATACAACGGCCGGATATGCTGGCGGCTCCGCCGCAACCGCGACCTACGACCAGGTCACGACGGAAACGACCGGTCATGCCGAGTCCGTTGAAGTGGTTTACGATCCTTCCAAAATTACGTATGGCCAGTTGCTGCGCATCTTCTTTTCCGTGGCGCACGATCCCACACAGCTCAACCGGCAGGGTAATGACATAGGCACTTCATATCGTTCCGCCATCTTCTACGGCAATGACGACCAGAAGCGGATTGCGAATGCTTACATCTCGCAACTAGACGAGACAAAAGTATTTCCGGGAAAGATCGTGACGGAGGTTACACCGTTGAAGGGTTTCTACCGTGCTGAGGACTATCACCAGGATTACGCGCTGCACAACCCGGGAAATCCGTACATTCTGGTGTGCGATCGCCCAAAGATCGAATCGCTGAAACGGCAGTTCCCTGATCTATTTGTCGATTACAAGGGACGACCGTGAGAAGGCGCGCCAAGGAGCGGAGATGTACCGCCGCATCTCTAGAACGACTGGGAGAACCGAGCCTCCAAGAACTCACCTAACTTCGCTGTTGCTTTGAATTGTGGGATGGGATCAAGTTCCTTGAACGCAGACGTGAACGCGTTCGAGAGGCTCCAGATGGTTCGTGACCGAAACTCATCGTACCTCGGCTCGAAGTAGAAATCGTGCACGGTTCGGGCGAGGTGCTTTGGAGACTCAAGTCTGCCTTCTACAAGGCTTCGTGGATCACAACTTTCGCCGTGACGTCGGTTAACTCACTCCGTTGCCAGGCCTCTACCTGCTTTCGCGTGGGCTCGAAGTTGCGCTGCATGCGGTCAACACCAACCGAAACGCAATCGATCAACGAGAACGACTTCGAGTGTTTGGCGAGCACCGGCGTAAACACGCCAGTAACGATGTTGCCATAATTGGATCCATTGCAGGACTCGCGACGCTTCATCTCGACGACAGATTTGACAGGAAACGTATATTAGTACCACAATGTGTACCTAATCATGCTTGGAGAGTTTGAATATCTGCTGATCACAGCTGCCGCCGGTCTTGGCGAAAACGCGTATGGAGCTGCCATTCGGCAAGAGATTGAGACGACGACAGGACGACGCTGTTCCATTGGGGCTCTCTATACGACCATCGATCGCCTGGAGACGAAGGGCCTCGTTGTCACGTGGATGGGGGAGGCCACAGCACAACGTGGCGGCCGTGCCAAGCGGATGGTTCGAGTGACCGCTGACGGCGTGCGTGCAGCAAAAGATTTCTACAAAGCAGTCACCCGGATCAGCCGCAGCGCCTCATGGGCATCAAACAGAATCGGAAGGAGTACTTCATGAGTAGCGGCTGGCGCTTGGTCGACTTCGCTGCCCGATTGCTGGAGGGCAATGAGCGAGAGGCGGTTCTTGGAGACCTAAGAGAGACTGCGGAGTCTCTGAGGCCGGCTGTGATGAGCGTGCTCGGCCTGGCTCTGAGGCGCCAGGCTCAGCTCTGGAAGAGCTGGCGGCCGTGGCTCACGGGTTTTGGGGTGGCCCTTCCAAGCAGCTATCTATTGATGGGAGCTTCTGTATCCGTTGCGTGGAGTTACATGCGACTGCTCCGCCCGGAGCTGCTTGTACAGGCTTCATTGTCGAAGCCTTCAGCCGTGATGGTCCTCTTGTGGCATGCGTTCCTGCTCATAGGTTGGTCGTGGACCGGGGGTTTTGTGGTCGGCTCACTGTCGCGGCGAACGCTCTGGGCAAGCGCACTGCTGTGCTATTCGCCTTGTATGCGGTGCTTATCACAATTTCATATCGCGTCGCTATCGAAATTTTGCCTGCTTCTTTTTATGTTGCCGGCAATCTGGGGAGTGCATCGCGGATTGCGGATCTCGGGACTGCGGCTTCCCTCGGCGCTGATCGTCGCGCTCAGCCTTACACTCCTGATGATTCCAACATGGGGCGATGGACACTTGCGTTGGTGGAGTGTTCAGCAATGGAGTTGGAGCTGGGCACTCAATTTACCGGCTTGGTATCTGGTACTCGCTGCATGGAAAACGAGATGCAACTCAGCAGCTTGTGAAGCAGCGAGTTGACTGTTAACCAATAACGGACTCGTATCAACTTTGCTCTTCGGTTGCCGAAACTCGGGAAGTTGAAGAGGCGGAAAGGGCAGCCGGGCGAGTCATCTCTTAGGTGTAAATCGCAGACTCAAGGAGTTCTATGCCAGACCCATTGACGTTAACAGTGAACGGCGCAAAGGAAACGATCACCGTCGATCCCGAGACTCCTTTGTTGTTCGTGCTGCGCAATCAGTTGAAACTGACTGGGCCAAAGATGGGGTGCGGGATGGCGCAATGTGGCGCTTGCGCCGTGCTGCTGGACGGAGAGGAGGTTCGCACCTGCATTACCCCGGTATCCGCTGCGGCGGGAGGGCACGTTGTCACGATCGAAGGCTTGCCTGCGGTATGGGCAGCGCAGAATGGTACAAGCGAACCAGAAGCGGAGAAAAGAGTGCATCCCGTGCAGCAGGCCTGGATTGACGAGCAGGTGCCGCAGTGCGGTTATTGCCAGAGCGGCATGATGATCGTCGCAGTGCAGTTGTTGGCGAAGAAGACCAATCCTACAGTCGCTGAAATCAAGGATGCGTTTACGAACACGCCGCCCTCACCTCACCTGTGTCGTTGCGGAACGTATGCCGCAATCATCGATGCCGTACAACGCGCGGCGAAGCTGATGCAAGGAGCGCCGCGATGAGCGATATCTCGAATCTCACCGCCACTGCCATCCTGCCCGCAAGCATTACACGGCGACGCTTTGTGAAAGCCGGTGGCGCCCTTTTTGTTTCGCTCGCGTTTCCGCTGCATCTCATCGCACAAACGGATGCCATTGAAGATCCGCAACTGGATCCCACATTGCTGGCAGCGTGGCTCGAGATTCGCAGCGATAACACGATCGTGGCTCGAACCGGCCGAACGGAAACGGGTACCGGGATTACGGGATATTATCCGCAGACGATTGCCGAAGAGCTGAACGTCCGGCCCGAAACGATTACTTTGATTATGGGCGATACGGATCGCACGCCCGATGGCGGATACTCCGCCGGCTTTCTCTCAGGTATGAGCAACGTGAGAAAGGTGGCGGCGTACACCTATCAGGCACTGCTGGAACTCGCGGCGACGGAATTGGAAGTCTCAAAATCTTCGCTCAGCGTTGCTGACGGAGTCGTGACAGGTGGTGGAAAAAGGATTAGCTATGCCGAATTAGTGCAAGGACAACATCTTGAGCTGAAAATCCCGGTGAAAGGAACTTTGGCCCAGCCTGATCCTGCCGGGTGGGTAGGCATGACGTCGCTTGACGGACTGACAGTCGACGGAGACCCGCCGATGAAAACGGTTAAGGAATTCAAAGTTATCGGAACATCCTTTCCGGCGGGACATATCCCCGACAAAGTGACAGGCAAAACCAGGTGGAGCTGCGACCTGAGCTTGCCGGGAATGCTGCATGCGCGCATGGTGCGACCGGCCACCTTGGGATCAACTTTGATTTCTGCAGGCGGCATCGACAAGAAGCAGTTTCCGACGGCAGAAGTGATTCAGAAAGGAAATTTGCTGGCCGTTGTTTCTCTCAATGAATGGGAGGCAGTCGAAGCTGCGCCGATCGTTGCAAAAGCCACAAAATGGACCGACTGGTCTGGTCTGCCCGGCAGTGACAACGTTACACAAACCATTCGCACATACAAGTGGGGAAAACCGGACCAAAGCAGAGGGAAAGCTGCGGAAACGGCGGCGGCATTGCTACGTGCCCCCAAAAAGATTTCGGCGACATACGAGCAAGGCTATGTCCGGCACGCGCCAATTGGCCCGTTTGTGGCAGTCGCAGATGTGAAGACCGATAGGGCCGTTACGATTTGGACGCATTCGGCCCAATCGCAAGGACTACGAGCGCGGATGGCATACATGCTAGGAATTCCGGTCGAGAAAGTAATCGTGCGTTGGATGGACCAGTCCGGGCAGTATGGCCGCACAACATTTGGCGGGGATGGCGCCGAGGCCGATGCGGTGATCTTGTCGCAATTGACCGGAAAGCCCGTGCGCGTCCAATGGACGTTGGAAGAGGATCTCGCATGGTCGAGCGTTTCTCCGGCTTGGATTTCTGACATGACTGCGGCGGTCGATGCAAAGGGAAACATCGTGGCATTGCATAGTGCGCAGTACACCCCACATATGATGGACCCGCGTCCAGTTGGCGCATTACTCGCGGGAATGCCGACCGCCACATCGAAGCCGGGTAATTGGGTCGCAACGGAATGGCCATACGACAAGATTGAGAACCGCTTGGAGGACGCATATGGAATGCCCAATCTGGCAGGCGATTCAGCACATGGCGGGCTGCGCGGCAACATCATGCGCACCCCAGGACAGCGCCAGCAGAACTTTGCATTGGAAGGATTGATCAATGAGGCGGCAGCTGAGGCAGGCGCGGACCCGGTCGACTATCGTCTGGCACATACGACAGACGAACGAATCGTCAATTTACTCCATGCAACCGCGAAAGCAGCGAGTTGGGAGACGAGGCCTTCACCACATCGCGGCGCACGGCGCACGGGAACCGCTCCGGTTAATGGGCGTGGCATGTGCATCATGATTCGCGGGAATGCATATTGGGTAGGAATTGCCGAGATTGCGGTTGTGCCAAGCAGTGGAGAAGTGAGGGTAACCAAGTTCACGATTGGTGGTGAGCCGGGGAAGGTCATCAATCCACGTCAATTGGACCGTTGTATGAAAAGCGGGGTGATCATGGGTTTGAGCGAAACACTGAAAGAAGAGATGGCCTTCGACAGATCCAAGGTCACGAGCAGGGACTGGAGCAGCTACAAGATTCTGACCATGCTAGAGGTACCGGACATTCAGGTGGTGCAACTGTCGCGCGACGATAAGGGGTTTGGCGGCGGGTCCGAAGCTGCCAACGCAGTTGTCGCACCCGCAGTGGCGGCCGCATTCTTCGACGCGACCGGCGTGCACGCTCGCAGGCTGCCACTCGCGCCACAGTACGTGGTCAAGTTATTAAGCCCAAAAGATCCGTCCTGAGGTGGAGAAGAGTAGCCGATTGGATCGGCGGTCGACCGGCACCGCCCATCGCTAGAACGACTGCGAAAACCGGGACTCCAGAAACTCTCCCAGCCTGGCGGTGGTCTTAAATCGCGGGATCGGATCCAGTTGTTTGAAGGCCGACGTGAATGCATTCGAAAGACTCCAGATCGTGCGAGACCGGAACTCCTCGTACTTCGGCTCAAAGTATAGATCGTGGACGGTCCGGGCAAGATGCTTCGGAGCTTCGAAGTTTGCCCTCGATGAAAGCTTCGTAGATGACAACTTTCGCTGTGACATCCGTTAGCTCACTCCGCTGCCAAGCCTCCACCTGCTTGCGCATGGGTTCGAAGTTGCGTTGCATGCGATCGACACCAACTGACACGCAATCGATCAGAGAGAACGACTTTGAGTGCTTAGCGAGAACCGGTGTAAACGCACCGGGGACAATGTTTCCAAATTCAGCTTCCAACTGAAATCACAAGCGGGTGTGATTCAAATCACCGCCTTCTGGCAAACCGATCGTTACGCTCTGCGCAAGTCGTTCACGATTTCTGGCGTCAGAGACCAGTCGAGGACGCAACACCATCTCTGTGTGGAGGTCAGCAGTGCTCCCCCAATTCTGGAGTTGCCATCGTTCCCCTTCTTTTCTCTTTGTCGTACTACTCGCTGCAGCGCTCGGCATGACCGCTTGCGGCAGCAGCAGCAGTTCCAACAACAACCAGACTCCGCCACCTCCTGTGACAAAGAATTCGACGGTGCAGATCAATATCGGCGACTCGCCTTGCGACCGTGTGGTGGCTTTCGTTACGAACATCACCTCAATGATGCTGAACAACAGTGACGGAACAAGTGCTTCCGTCATTTCGTCTTCGACTCCCTTCGAGATTATGCGTCTGGCGGACACGATGCAGCCTATGAACGTGCTAACGATTCCGCAGGGAACGTATACCGGAGCCAGCATCACGATGGCTTCGATGTCTGCCACATACATGGACCCGACTTCGCACTCGATCCTGCAGAAGACGATCGCTGGCCCCATTACCACCAACGTTTCCTTTGGCCAAAACATGATCCTGGGCAGCACTCCAATGGTGCTCAGCTTTGATATGGACATGGCCAACTCGATCAACATCGATGGCTCGGGCAACGTCACGCTCACGCCGACTTTTCAGACCTTCATGAATAATGTCGACACCGCCAGCGGAGCAGACCCGGAGAACGGAATGATGGAACACCTCGTCGGTTCCGTCGCCAGCACATCCGGCAACAACTTCGGCATGTCGATGATGCAGAGCGCTCAGCCTCTGAGCTTTACGACAAACTCCGGCACTCAGTTTGTGAATATGGGTGGCATGGGAATAATGTCGAACGGCGTACTGGTGATGGTCGATGCCATGCTCCAGGCTGATGGGACGATTCTGGCGCAAAAGGTCCAGTGGGGCATGGGGAACGGGGGCGTGATGTCCGATGGTATCGTCGCCAACGTAACCGGAGCCCCTCCGACTCAGATTGGCTTGGTCGTGCAGAACGGTTCGGGACAGGGCCTGATGTCGTCTTTCTTCTCCAACAACGTGACCATCAATGTCGGTGGCAGTACCGTGTACGGCATGAACACTGACGATATGGATATGTCGAACCTTCCCTTTACGCCTACGTTTGACCCGAGCCACATCTATCCCGGCGAGCGCATTCGATGTTTCAGCAGCAGTGGTATGGGGTCTGGCGGTATGGGTGGCATGGGCGGAGGAGGAATGATGGGAACCTTGACCGCTTCCGAGTGCGACTTGGCGCAGCAAGGCTTCCGCGGAACAGTCTCGAATTACTCTTCCTCTGGCGGGCAGGCCACATTCACGATGACGCTGGCTTCGGATTGTTACTTTGCCGTCATGACTGGCGCGAGCACTGTGACGGTTTATCAGCAACCGGACACCGAGTTGTATGGTTTGACGAGCATCGCGAACGGTCAGTCCGTCGAGGTGAGGGGCTTGATGTTCAACGACAGTGGCACCTACCGAATGGTGGCACGCCGGATTCTGACTCCATAGCTGAGCCTGCGAGCCAACTGTGGAGCCTGATTCGCCTCCGGGGCCGGTCTGGCGTGGCGGGCTCGACTTCCGGAACTGGAATTCGGTGCGATATCACGCGGATGGGAATACTTTGGGCTGGCTCACAAGGGCCTGTGATCTCAATCACTGCGTTCTGACACGTTCGCAATGATGCTGGATAGTTGAGAAGGCGATACACTATGCGCGTGACCAGAGCCGGCGCTTTGACGATGCTCGTGATCACGGTCCTTTGGGCCGCGACCCCGGCAATCGCGTGCCTGGTTCCAATGCGTGCGATGACGCCGGCGGAACACGACTGCTGCCTGAAGATGGCACAGGAATGCGGATTGTCGGTGATGCCGTCAAGTCATTCCTGCTGCCAAGTTCAACGGCACGATACGGCTGTTGCTCCGGTATCGAACTATTCTCCTACTCGCCCGTTCGACGTGGTGTTAGTTTCGCAAACCGCGATTCTGCCGGTCGCCAAGACTTCAAGCATTGCCAGCGCGACCGCGTTCGAGACCCCTCCCCCCGAATCCTCTCCTGGCTGTAGTTCCATCCTGCGTATCTAGGTTCTTCCGCGAACTGATCCCGCATCGTCTGTTCGACTGCGCATTTTCTTCTGCGCGGGACAGCGCTGTGGACCCTTATTTCTTTGAGATCAGTACGGAGGAGTGATGAACAGCCTACGTGTATTTCTTTGCATGTCCCTATTGTGGGGATGTGCTGCTCTCGCGCGGGGACAAACCGCTGACGCAAACGGTCTTGTCAATATTGTCGAATTGCTTCCCCAGCACCATGCAGTTGGGACTGATCCGGCCTTGACGTTCGGCGAAATCGAGCAGATGGCTCTGCTTGACAATCCTGACATCCGCGTCGCTGCCCGGCGGTTAGTTGTCGTTGAAGCCCATGTGCCTGCTGCCGGCGCCCTTGATGATCCCATACTCGGTTATCGGGGATGGGGTACACCTCTGAGCCAGCCCTGGAACTACAACGCTGCGCAGAACATGTTCATGCTGAGCCAGACCTTCCCTGGATTTGGGAAGAGAGTCTTGCGCAGCGACATTGCGCGCACAGACGTAATTGAAGCGAAGGCAACACTCGAGAACATGCGATTAGAGGTGCGCGTGCAGGTCCGCAGAGCTTTTTATGATCTGCTGAGCGCACAGGATGAGCTTCGCATTCATGATGAGCACGTCGCCATCGCTCGCCAGGCAGTCGATGCAGCACGGATCAAGTACACCGTCGGCAAGGTTCCGCAGCAGGACATCTTAAAGGCGCAGGTCGCACTCACTCGCCTCGCAGAGCACCTGATTCATTTCGAAAAAGATGCCGACGTCGCTCGCGTCCGGCTGAACACCCTACTGGGGCGCAACCCGGCCACGCCCCTCAGTCTCCGCGGAGACTACGGCATTCCAGAACATCTGCCGGACACGGAAACGCTGGAGAAACTGGCGCTCGCTTTCAGACCGGATCTGGCGCAAGCGCAGGCCGCGCTGGAGAAGAGCCATCAGGAGCAAGCTCTGGCGTCTAAAGCCTACTCGCCGGATTTCACACTCTCCGGTGGCTACATGCTGATGCCGGACGGGACCGACAAGCGGAATCGCTACATGATAGAAGGCTCAATCAATCTCCCGTGGCTGAATCACCGCAAACACGATTCCGAGATTGCTGAGGCCAAAGCCAAAGCCAGCGAACAGGAAGCTGAACTGGCGGCCCTGCGGAATGCCGCCTTCGGCCAGATTCAGGAAGCGCTGGCGCAAGTAACGGCAGCGAAACGCCTAGCAGTTGTCTATCACAATGCGCTCCAGCCCCAGGCCGAGGCCACCCTGCGCTCGACCCTGATTGCCTACGAAAACGACCGCACGGACCTTCTCAATCTGCTCGATAGCCAGACTAGCGTGGTTGACATTGACCTGGCCTATTTCCAGGCGCTCGCCGACTTCGAAACGCAGTTCGCCGATTTGGAACTGGCTGTGGGCACACCGATCAACCAGATCAATCCGCCGACCACTCCGGAGGTGGCGAAATGAACGAACGAAGATACAAGCACGCTTTTGTGATCGCCGTGGCAGTTTGCTTTGCCTTGGCCAGTGCTCTGGCATATGTGGCTTCGAAAATCTACCAGCCCCCGAATGAACAAGCCAACATAGTTGCGGCCAGGGGACCTGATGTCCCAAACCAACCCGCAACGACCGTCGCGTCCTCTCCCGCAACGTCCGCCACTCAGCTAACACCAGTGCAACTCACCCCGCAACGTCTACAAGCCATCGGCGTGACCACCGCAGCGGTGGAAATGCGCACGATTAGTAACGAACTGCGCGTGCCCGGCAACGTGGACGTAGACGAACGCCGTCTTGCGTATGTTCAGACTCGCTTTCCTGGCTGGATTCAAAAGGTCTACGCCAATGCCACATATGAATATGTCCGCAAAGGGCAGCCGCTGTTCACGATCTACAGCCAAGAACTGGTCAGCACCGAACAGGAATACGTGTTGGCGAAGCAAAGCCAGCAGGCTTTCTCCACTGACGGACACGGAACAGCCGCGAACGAGCGTGACTGGCTGTTGCAGGCCGCTGCAGACCGGCTCCGTCAATTCGGTGTTCCGGCGAGCGAAGTTACGAGGCTGGAGCAGACGAGCAGTGTGCAGCACGATGTCACGATCGATTCGCCTGCCTCCGGCTATATCACTGAGTTCAACGCGCTTCCCAACCAGTATGCGCAAGCCGAGACGAAGCTCTATACGATTGCTGACCTTTCCAGCGTATGGGTGAACGCCAACGTTTACCAGACCGACGTAGGCCAGCTGAATCCGGGCACACCGGCGACAGTGACGGTGGACGCATATCCCGGCCGGAACTTCCACGGGAGGATTGAACAAATCCTGCCGCAGGTTGACCCGGCAACGCGTACTGTGCGCGTGCGGTTCGTCTTTAGCAATCCAGGGATCGCACTCAAGCCAGGCATGTTCGTTAACGTCAGGATGAACATTCCACTCGGGCGTCAACTGGTGATCCCAGCTTCGGCGGCTTTGCAAGCTGGTACACGTGAAATTGCGTTCATTGATCATGGTGGCGGATACCTTGAACCCCGCGAGATCGAAATTGGTCCGCGGCTCGATGATCACGTGGTCGTGACGAAGGGCCTGCATGCTGGCGACAGGATCGTGAGCTCCGCAAACTTCCTTGTGGATTCCGAGGCGCAGATGCAAGCGGCGATTGGATCGTTCGTTCCACCTCCACCCGGGGCCGGTCAAGCGGCGTCTATGAATATGTCTAACCAGGGGGTGACGGTTGACTTCAGCACCGTCCCGTCTCCACCCCACAAAGGCAGCAATTCGGTACGAGTGAAACTTGCGGCCGCCGATGGTAAGCCCATCTCCGGGGCCCAAGTGAACGTAACGTTTTATCTGCCAGCCATGCCGGCGATGGGAATGGCACCTGTCAAGAAGACCGCTGTTCTGACCGACAAAGGCGATGGCAACTATGAATCCGAGTTGGACCTCCCCAGTGGTGGTTCTTGCCAAGTGTCAGTGACGGCCCAGCGTAGCGGACAAAGCATCGCTTCCAAGCAATTGACCCTGAATGCAGAAGGAGGCATGTGATGATCTCGCGAATCATTGAAGTATGTGAGCGAAATCGCTTCCTAGTGTTCACCGGAATTGCTTTTCTGATTGCTGCCGGGATTTGGTGCCTTTATCGCATTCCGCTGGACGCGCTTCCCGACATCAGCGATATACAGGTCGTCATTCACACGGAATGGTCAGGCGAGCCACCTAATGTGATTGAGGATCAGGTGACGTACCCCCTCGTCACGACTCTGCTCGCAGCTCCTCATGTAAAGGGCGTCCGGGCGCAAACGATGTTCGGGGACTCTTATGTGTTCGTTGTTTTCGAGGATGGCACAGATCTTTATTGGGCGCGTTCCCGCGTGACCGAGTACCTTCAGCAAATCGCCGGTCGCTTACCTCCTGCCGTGCATCCCGCCATCGGACCGGATGCGACCGGTGCGGGCTGGGTCTACGAATACGCCGTGATCGACCGCACTCACAACAAGAGTCTGGCTGACCTTCGTGCCTTGCAGGACTGGTACCTGCGCTATCAGTTGGAAACCGTGCCTGGGGTTGCAGAAGTCGCCACCATCGGTGGATATGTCCGACAGTATCAAGTCAAACTGGATCCCAACAAGTTGTTCTCGTATCGCATTCCAGTTTCAACCGTGATCGATCGCGTCCGGGATAGCACGAACGAAGTTGGCGGCGACGTGCTTGAAATGAGCGGCGCGGAATACATGGTGCGCGGCCTCGGTTATTTGCGCTCGCTCCAGGATCTGGAGAATGTTCCCGTCGCGACGAAAAATGGAACGCCAGTGCTAGTGCGCGATTTGGGAACCGTGGCCTTCGGACCCGATGTGCGCCGTGGCGCCGCGGATTGGCAGGGCGAGGGAGAGACCGTCGGCGGAATTGTCGTCATGCGTTACGGCATGAACGCCCTGGACGTGATCAACGGCGTCAAAGCAAAACTACATCAGATTGCGCCATCGCTGCCCCCGGGCGTGGAAGTCGTTGTCGCATACGATCGTTCGTGGCTGATTGACGAGTCCATCAAAACGCTCAAGCGCGACCTGATCGAAGAAGCGATCATCGTCAGTTTCGTCAGCCTCGCCTTCCTGTTTCATTTCCGTTCGGCTTTGGTCCCGATCATCACGCTGCCCATCGCAGTACTGGGTGCATTTATTCCCATGTATTTTCTGCATGTCAGTTCGAACGTAATGTCACTCGGCGGACTGGCGTTGGCAATCGGTGTCCTCATTGATGCAGCGATTGTGATGGTCGAGAACGGCTACAAGCACCTGGCCGAACGGAGCGGTCTTGCACCGGGTGAGGAAATCAGCGACGCAAAGCGCAAGGCCATTTTGTTGGGAGCAGCTAAGCAGGTTGGTCCTGCGCTGTTTTACTCTCTGATCATCATTCTGGTTTCGTTCCTTCCCGTTTTCTTACTGGAAGCTCAGGAAGGGCGGATGTTTCGCCCGCTTGCGTGGACCAAGACCTCTGCTCTGGTTTTCTCCTCGCTGCTCTCGATTACGTTGGTCCCAGTGCTGATGCCTTTATTCATTCGCGGGCGTCTGCGCCCGGAATCAGAAAACCCTGCTGCGCGTGTGACTCATGCCCTTTACCTGCCAGTACTGCGATGGTGCTTGTGTCACTGGAAACTGGTCATCGCGATAAATCTGGTTTTCCTGGCCTTGACGATCCCCTTGTATTTCAGGCTGGGCAGCCAGTTCATGCCGCCACTGTATGAAGGGTCGTCGCTCTATATGCCGAGTGCGCTGCCGGGCATCTCAATTACCCAGGCAACGGGGCTCATGCAGGAACAAGACCGCATTATTCGCTCGTTTCCGGAAGTATCAACTGTCTTCGGGGCGGTTGGGCGCTCGGACAGTGCCACCGACAACGCGCCTCTTGACATGTACGACACCACAATCATGCTCAAGCCGAAGGAGCAGTGGCGTCGAGGCATGACGTACGAAAAGCTCATTCAGGAGATGGACGAAAAGCTGCAGTTTCCCGGATTGACGAACACCTGGACAATGCCGGTCGCCAGTCGCCTGGATATGGAGCTTACTGGCATCAAGACTCCGGTGGGGTTGAAAATCCAAGGGCCGGATCTGAACAAGATCCAGGAGATCGGTTCGCAAATCCAGCAGATCCTCTCGACCGTGCCGACTACGAATTCCGTGTTTGCCGAGAAGGTCTCACAAGGGTTCTA
>DASYZA010000120.1:0-158603 GCA_035946775.1 Candidatus Sulfotelmatobacter sp.
GACTTTCCCGCGTTGCTTGGAAATCCCGCACACCCCGCGGGATTCCCACTTTCCCACAGCCTCGACTGCTGCTGGCTTAACTTAAAACCGGACATTTCACTTGCTACAAAAACCGGACATTTTAACTTGCTAAGAACAGGCACGGTGGTAACAGGCAGAATTGCATCTGCATCGAGTTCGGCGAAGTTTCAGTCCTCCCGGAGTGCCTGCATCGGTTCAATGGCGGCGGCTTTGCGCGCGGGTAGCAGCGCCGCGATTAGTCCTACTGCCGGCATCGCAATCAGCACGGCAACATACGTCCAGACGTCCAGCGCGCGAACCTGATATAAGAAGCTTCGGATGAGACTCTCGGCGGGGAACGCCAGCAGCAAGCCCACACCCAAGCCCACTCCGATCAGAATGGAACCTTGCCTCAAGATCATGTGTGCCACGCTCTGACGACTGGCTCCAAGTGCTATGCGGACTCCGATCTCGCGACGTCGATATCCCACCAACTGCGACAGCACGCCGTACAGGCCGGCGACCACCATCGCCACGGCAAGGCCTGCGAAAGACGCCACCAAGTACAACCCCAGCCGCTGGCTGAATGTACTCTGGTCAACTGCTTCCTGCATGGTCTGAAAGTTGTCGAGCGCGATGCTGGGAGCAGCCTGGTGGAACACCGACCTCATTTCCGCGGCGACCGGAATGTTGCCTCGGGTTTTCACCACGAAGCCAACCATGGTTTTCAGCAAAGCCTGATAAAACATCGACGTTGTTGGAATCTGTTCCTGCGGCACCATAACGAACGCCTGAACCTCGCCACCGACAGCCCGATCTACCTGGTCGCCAATCACGCCGACAATCGTGTACGGCTTGATCATGCCTGTTTCTTTGCCGCCGAGCTCGATCTGCTGACCGAGTGGATCCTTACCGGAGAAGTATGTCCGAGCCAGCGTTTCGTTAATCACAACAACGAACGGGGTGCTGGCCACGTCGTTATCGTTGACCATGCGCCCACGAACAATTGGCGTGCCCAGAGTTCTTGCGTAGTCACTGCTCACCGCAGAAACACGAGCCTGGGGTTCATGGTCGGGATCTTTGGGTCGCCCCACAATCTCGAAGTTCGACCCCATGTCCATTCCCGAAAGAGGTGGCGAACTAGCCAGCGCTGCAGTCTCGACTCCGGGAACCCGGCGAATTTGATCGAGCACGGGACGATACGTGAGTGTGGCAATCGAAGCCGGGGCATTCGCCGTATCTTCGGAGACAGCTATCCCCGAAAAGCCTGGAGAATCTGCAGGCATCGCCGTGAACGTTGTGATGTGCGCTGTTTCAAATCCAAGCCGTGACTGCTCGAGATTCCACAACGTGTGGAATAGCAGCCCGGTTCCCATGAGAAGAAGGGTCGAGAGCGCAACTTCGGCGGCCACCAACCCCCCACTCAGCTTGCGGCCTGTCGACCGCGATCCCACGCCGCGCGAAGCTGCTTGCAGCGCGGCTTGAGGATTCGTCCGCGACACAATCAATGCCGGGAACAAGGACGACAGAATCGTTGTCAAACTGGCCAAAGCCGCCAGCGAGAATACGATCGTCCAGTGAATCGCGATTCCATCCGCACGAGGAATCGTTCCAGCTGGCAGTTTCCCGATCCCGATCATCCCTAATTGTGCGAGCAACAGCCCGGCTCCGCAACCGAGCAAGCTGAGCGCCAGACTCTCGGCCAGCAATTGCCGCACCAGCCGCATCTTGCCTGCTCCCAGCGCCGTTCGTACTGCAAACTCCTGTTGCCGCCCCAGACTGCGCGCGATCAGTAGATTGGACACGTTGGCGCAAGCGATCAGCAGGACCAACGCCAACGCCGCAAACAGCGCATAGAAAACAGGACGCACCGGCCCGGTCAGCAATTCCTGATACGATGTCGCGCGGAAACTGAATGCGCTTTCAACCTCGTTCGGCGGAATGTGCGCCGCAATCGCCCCGAGTTCGTATTGCAACTGCGCCATTGTTGCTCCCGGCCGAAGCGCGCCAACGACATTAAAAAAGTTATATCCACGATCCGTCAGCATTGCGGAGGTGGGTTGCAAGGGGAGCCAGACGCCTTTTTCAAGATCCGGCCCCAATTGCTCGGGAAAATGAAAGCTCCGCGGCATTATGCCAACCACCGTGCGAGGTTGACCGCCAATCTTGATGGTTTGCCCGACGATATTAGAGTCAGTATGAAAGCTTTCCCGCCACAATGTTTCCGAAAGCAGCACAACAGACGGGCCTCCGGATTTGCCTTCGGCTTCCGCGAACGTTCGTCCTAAGATCGGTTGAGCGCCCAGCATCGAAAATAGATTCGTTGTGACGCGGGGAGCAGCAACCGCTTGCGAGGCGTCTCGGGTCTCGATGACCGAGACATCTTCCGAATAGCCGGCCACGTCCTGTAGCAAGGTGGATTGCGCGCGAATGTCGCTATAGTTCAGCCACGATGTCGCCGAGTAGCCCGCGTCGGTTCCGCGTCCAACGTACACCAATCGATCCGAATGGCGGTAAGGCAGCGGTCGCAGCAACACGCTTTCAATCACGGTAAAGATGGCCGTATTCGCGCCGATACCGAGTGCCAGCGTCACAACGGCCAGTACGGCCACTCCCGGAGTCTTTCGCAGCTGTCGTAGCGCAAATCGCAGGTCCTGAAGCATCGTGTGCATGCGAGCCTCCCGGCAACCATGTCAAAGAAACAACAACAGCACGTTCCAAGCCAATTGGCCACAGCCCGTGTCCATCTTATTTATCAATGGTTTCCATAGATCAGGAGATGATTCAGGTGGGACGGTTGGCCGGATTCGGAAGTGGATGTTCAGAAACGAACATCACAAAGCAAGTCCCTGTACCCCGTTGTGGTCTGACTCTTGCCCTTGGTAGGTCGATGCGCAAAATGAGTCTCAAGGGGACTCCCAGTTGACACTCACACTCCCCCCTTGCACTAGCAACCAAACAGCCTCTCCGCATCCCCGTCACGACGACATCCGTTGCCCTCTTGCTGATCATCCTAACGTTACGCCATCCGCCCGGGGCTTCAAATCCAAGGCAGATCTGGAGAAAGACAATGTGTGATTACTCCCTCATGGCAGTTCCAAACCGACTCGCGGTTTGCGGAGAAGAGTTGGTGGCCTACAGATTTCGCACCGGAGCGAAGGGGTTCATTTCCGGCTCCGACGCCACCAGGTTGGTCGAACCTGTCGTCAAGTTGAAAGACTTCGCGGCAAGATTCTGGCGCCTGCTGATAGACCAGCAGTGTACGGCAGTCTGTATACCACCGGGAGCGCACCTCTTGGTCCGGAACCTGCCCGATTCTCTGCAGCAGCAATCCGGCGTTCAGGGATGCATGCAGGAAGTGGTGTTCTTACAGACCAGCATGGAGATACGTTTTCGCGATGCGGTCCGCTTCGCCAATGGATTCGAGCTGTCCATCCAGAAACTGAATGAAGGATTGAAAGTGAAGGTGATTGCTCTTTCGTCGGACGAACAGAGCTTGCCATTCAACGATACAGACGAGGAATTGCACGCTCCTGACGCGCCACAACACCTGTTTGGACTTCTGGGGCGGAGGTGAGAAATACGGAACCTGGCCTGATCGTTAGGGCCAGGTCCGAAATTAGATCAATACATAAGGGGGATCAATCATGGCTGAAGTCGTAAATAGAAATGATGCATTAATGAATGAAACCGTCACCGCAATCCGGAGAACTTCCTGGGGCGCAATCTGGGCTGGCACGTTCGCGTTTATCGCCATCTGGGCAGTCTTCGGAATGCTCGGGGAAGCAATCTTCGCCAGCGCGGCCAATCCGAACACTGCTCAGCCCGTGAGTGGCATGTCTGTCGGCATGGGAATATGGGGAGTCATTCTCACTATCATCGCCATGTATATAGGCGGCCGCGTTACGGGGCACTTCTCCAATCTCGCAGACCGCAATGGAAGGATCATGCACGGAATGGCCATGTTCGGCCTTTCCGTCATTTCTTTTGTTGTCATCGCAACTTTGGGTGGTGCCGCGCTGTCAGGAGGAACCGGAGCTGCAGATGGGACCCACAGCCCGTACATTCTGACGGTCTTTGCCGATCTGGGATGGATTGGCTTTTTCTCTCTGTTCCTCGGCTGGCTTGCCGCCATGGGCGGAGCCGCTCATGGAGCTGTGCAGGCCCGTACGACGGCGTCGAGCACGACGAGAGATGTGCCCGAAATCCGTCGCGCTGCCTAGGACGGATATTTGACAGCGGCGTTGTCTGCGCCCTTCGCCTGCCTATTCGTGCCCTCTCCGCTCAAACGGGCACGAAATGCATTTTGTAATTGTGTAATTTGGCAATTTTGCAATCTGGTAGTCGGCGCTCTGCAGCTTTGTAAGACTGGTTCAAATTACCCAATTACGAAATCACCCAATCACCCAATCGCTCAATCGCTCAATCACTCAATCACTCAATAATCTCACTCATACCTCAGCGCCTCAATCGGATTCATCCGCGACGCCTTCAGAGCAGGGAAGAATCCAGACACAATCCCGACCATCGCCAGAATCGTGGCCGAGATAATCATGACGCTCATCGACGCATGCAGGAAAATCGCCCCTTCGTGGTCCGCGGTCTTGTAGAACTCGTCATACAGCGGCATCGGCGGAATGATCCAGGTGAGGAACTCGGCGGTCAGCATGCCGAGCGCTCCGCCGACGAATGTCAGCACCAGCGCTTCGAGCAGGAATTGCACCAGGATGTGCCGCGGACGCGCTCCCACTGCTTTCCGCAGTCCAATCTCTCGCGTTCGCTCAGTCACCGAGACCAGCATGATGTTCATCACGCCAATTCCGCCCACCGCCAGCGTTACGACTCCAATCAGTCCCAGCACCGCCTGTAATCCATATGAAAATGCGTTGATCATCGAGCGGTCTTCTATCGTGTCCCACTCTGGCGTCGCTTTTTCGTCCTTGGGATCGAAGTGATGTCGCCGCGCGATCACCTCGCGCGCCGCCATCAGCGCCTTCTTGTTGAGTTCTGCCGAAGTCGGCTGAATGATGATTTCATCGGGATCGCGCAGGTTCTTCAGATCCCGCATCACTCCGTACGGGATGAACGCGTCTTCGTTGTCTGGACCGTTGTAGCACGAGTCCTGGATCTTATTGCGCATCGTGCCAATCACTTCGAAATCCAGTCCGCCGATCTCCACATGCTGGCCTACGCCCGGCGCGCCTTGGAACACCTTTTTCGCCGCCTGGTAACCCAGAATTACAACCCGGCGATGATCCGAGAAATCGGTTTCGCTGAAATAGCGACCGTCCTCGAGGGTCAGGTTGCGCATCTGGCTGTACGGCATATCCACGCCCCGCGCCAAGATTGAAACGACACGCGTGCCGATCTTAAAGCCGAAGTCCCGATCGATTTCGCCACTCACTGCGCGGATAATCGGCACTTCGTCACGGATCGCCTCCACATCTTCGAGCTCATACTTCACGGGCTTGCCGGCACGCTGCCCACCTGCCTGCATGCTGGTCTGCCCGGGCCACAGCACAATCACATTGTTCCCCATGTTCAGGAAGGCGCTCAGCACGCACCCGCCGAGTCCCTGTCCGTAAGCGAGCAGCAGGACCACGGAAACCAGGCCCCAGCCGATACCCAGCATCGTCAACGCTGAGCGCGTCCGATCCCGCATCAGCGCCTGCCAACCTTGCGATATGAGCTCTTTCAAGAACATGGCCGTTCACCCGAAGTTTCAAGGTCTCAAAGTTTCAATGTTTCAAGGTCGACATCCGAGCCACTTTGAAACTTTGAAACCTCTGAAACTTTGAAACTTGTTACTCGATATGAATATCTCCCGATCCCGTCCGCACCCGCAGCACCGGGCCGCCGCCACGCGCTTTGCCCTGAATGCGCTTGTGCGATTCCCCGACGCGGCCCTGCACCGTCATTTCCACCGGCGCTCCAACGTCGATACTTCCGGAACTGGTCGCAATGTCGGCATCGAATCCGGCATTCGAAGGCAGTCGCACATGCACGTTGCCTGAGCCTGTGCGAATCTCCCATGTGCCGCTCTGGGCCCCTTCGGCCGTAATGTCGCCGCTTCCCGCTTCGCCATGGAACGTGCCTTGCACTCCGCGTGCAATGATGTTCCCCGAGCCGGTATGCAGATCGACATCTCCCTGCGCCTTCTCTTCAATCTCCACATCGCCGCTGCCCGTGCTGCCCTTTACGGCGCCTGCGATTTCACGAGCTCGGACGTCTCCAGATCCAGTCTGCAGGCGAATTTCGCCAGTGACGCTGTTGAGCTTCACGTCGCCCGATCCGGTCTCCACGTCCACGTTGCCGCGCGTGCCTTCGATCTCCTGGTCTCCCGACCCGCTCTTCGTACGAACGGTCGTTTCGGCTGGAACGGTGATCTCGTAATCGACCGAAATGTTATGTGCATTCACGTAGTCGATATGGATGTTGTTGCCATCCTGGCGAATGGGAGGATTCTGTTCGATCGCGTGCACGTCGGTTTGGCGGCTGCCAGAGAACCAGCTGTTACCGACAAAAATCTTGCCGTGGATCTGCACCGTACCCGACGATCCGGTTCGCACCCGCACATCTCCCGAGTGCGTCAGCACTTCCAGATTGACCGGCCCGTTGACCGTAAGAGTCTTATCGAACGTACCCTGCGGCGAGGGCCACGCCAGAGCCGCACTGGCAGTGAATAGCACGAACAGTGTCAAGAAACTTTGAAACCTTGAAACTTTGAAAACTTGATTTTTCTTATTCATAACGTAGTGACTCCACAGGTGTCATATCCGCGGCACGCTGGGCTGGATACATGCCCGCCGTCACGGTAATTAACGAAAGTGTCAAGATCGAAGCAACGATCGAAATCCAGGAAACAATCGGATGCGGGACGAAGTCCGGCAGCGGCAGCGCCTGCATCCCGGCGCACAATCCAATTCCAATCGTGAATCCCAGCAATCCGCTTACTAAAGTCAACATCGCAGATTCCGCAAAAAACTGCCGCAGAATGTCACGCTTGGTGGCGCCCATCGCTTTCCGCGTCCCGATCTCCCGCGTGCGCTCGGTCACCGATACCAGCATGATGTTCATCACGCCGATGCCGCCCAGGCACAACGTCACAATCGCGACGCACCCAAAAAACAGCGTGACCACGCCAAAAACTTTGGCCAACTGCTTGGCGCCGTCCATCGTGTCCCAGATGAACAGCGCATCTTTGTCCAGCGGATCGAAATGCCGCACGCGCCCAATCGTCCGCCGCACCTGCAGCACGGCTTCTTCGTGTTCCTCGGGATTCACCACCTCAAACACGATGTCATCCAGATATCCTCGAGTAATGCCTGCGCCAGGTTTTTCCGGAGGAGGGAAGTCCCTCGACACCGCCGAGTACGGCGCAAACAGATAATCATTGTCCGGGCCGCTGTAGTTCGAGTTCTGCTTCTTCTCCTCAAGCACTCCAATCACAGAGTAGGGAACACTCTTCACCAGTACAGTCGCGCCAATCGCCGGTTGTCCGGGAAATAACTGCCGATAAGCCTTCGATCCCAGCACCACGACGCGCCGTCCTTCCCGCTCATCCTCATCCGTGATCAGCCGGCCCTCGGAGATTTTGAGCGATCGAAAACTCTGATACGACGGCCACATCCCGACCACTCCCCGATTCGCCGAGTTGAACTGGCTCACTTCGGGGATCGTCCGCCTCAACTCGGGGCTGACGTTCTTCACCATGTAGCATTCATCGCGAATCAACTCGGCATCATCCACATTCAGCCGAATCTCCCGTCCCGCAGCCCGTCCACCTACCTGTGTGCTCGTGCGCCCGCCCCACACGATGACCAGGTCTTTCCCCAGTGTCTCCATGTGTTTCTTCTGATCGACGATGAATCCGCGGCCCAGCCCCACCAGGATGATCACCGACGCAATCCCCCACACCAGCCCAAACATCGTGAGGATCGTCCTCATCTTGTGAGCTCGAAACGTGCCCAGAGCCTGCCGAAATATCTCTGATAAGGTCATGGCGCCCTAACCTGCACTACTCACCGCTCACTGCAATCTGCTCTAAACGGCAACCGGCTTCCGGCTCTCGCCTCCGCTACCACGGATATGCGTTGAACCGGAAGCCGGATAGCGGAGGCCGAAGGCGTTTTCTTACTGCAGCACTACCTGGTCGCCTTCTTTTAAGCCGCTCAGCACTTCAGTTTTCGCGCCGTTCGAGATCCCGATGTTGACGGCCACTTTATCCTTGCCGTCTTTTGCTTTTGGATTTGGAACCTCGACCGATGCCTTCTTGTCTTTGTCGTACAGAATCGCGCCTTCCGGAATCTGCAACACGTTCTTGTGCTCTTCCAGGATGATTTCCGCGTTGGCCGTCATCTCAGCCTTCAACTCGCCACCCGGATTCTGAATCGATACGCGCACTTCGAAGGTCGTGACATTGTCCTTCTCCACGCCCATCGGAGAAATCTTCGTCACCTTGCCGTTGAATGTCTTATCTTTAAACGACTCCACCTTGATGCGCGCCGGCTGTCCCAGATAGACCTTGCCGATATCGCTCTCGTCGACTTTGCCTTTCACGTAGACTTCGCTGGTATCGCCCAACGTCATCACCAACGTTGCCGACGATCCCAACACCAGGATCGAGCTCACCGCGTCGCCCATTTGCACATCGCGCGACAACACGATTCCATCGATCGGCGACACAATATCCGTATAGCTCAGCTGCTCTTCCAACTGTTTCAGGTTCGCCTGATCCTCTGCGACCACAGCCTGCGATTGCGCGATCTTCGCCTTCAACACGGTAACCTGCGCTTTCGCGACGTTCTGCTTGTTCACCGCCATCGTGTAATTCTTCTCGGCATCGTCCAGGGCAGACGCCGAAACGACTCCATCCTTCGCCATGTTGATGGCGCGGTCGTAGGCGCGTTTCAGCGGAGGAACATCCGGACCTTCCGCATCCACCTTGGCCCGCTCAAAATCCGCCTGCGAGCTCGTCAGATTCGCCTCGGCAGCTTCCAGGGCAGCCTTCGACTGATCGACCTGCGCTTCGATTTCTACCTTGTCGAGCTGACAGAGCAACTGGCCCTTCTTCACCCGGTCCCCGTAGTCCACCAGCAGCTTTTTCACGATGCCGCTGGCTTTCGACTTCACTTCGACCTTTGTGATCGGCGTCACCTTGCCGGTCGCAACCACGCTCTTGGCCAGATCACCCTTTTCCACTTTGGCCAGCTTCGATGGATCGATCTTCGTGCCGCCGCTCTTCGCAACGATCACTCCAACCGCAATCAGCAGCACGATCACTGCTACGACGCTCCCCCAAATGATCAGTCTGCGGCGCTTCTTTTTTCCATTATTGCCGTTGCCGTTCACAAAACCTCCTCGAGATACCGCCAGTTGAAGATTGGGAGCCATCTTGCCGCCCTCACTCCCTAGTACGCGGCTCCTGTTGAATAAGTTCCGGGAAAGTTGCTGGCTGCGATGCAGAAAGAACGCGCCACGTTGTCCATCCTGCGCCTTCTTCTACTTAGACCCCGCAGCCATAAAAAGGATAGCTGTGAGAATCCTGAAATTTGAAACGGGATAACCTTCCATTTTAGCTTCCGCTCACACTAAATGACGTAACCTAACCGCCGTTTATTACAGTAAAGAGGGAAAATAACTGACCACTGACTGCTAGCCCCGAATCCCTGACCCCTGGCCCCTATCCCCTGCCTTCCAACTCCTTCCAAATGCTAAAATTAGCAATCCATGATCGCTTTCGTGCTGCTCCGGATCTTCCTGATCCTTCTCCTCGTGGCAGCCAACGCGTTCTTCGCAGCTGCGGAATTCGCGCTCGTCAGCGTGCGCGATACCCGCATCCAGCAGCTCATCCAGTCCGGACGCCTCGGCGCCCGCACCGTCCAGCGCCTCCACCAGCATCTTGACGAGGTCGTCAACGGAGTCCAACTCGGAATCACCATGGTCAGCCTCACCCTCGGCTGGATCGGCGAGCCCATGGTCGCCAGCCTCGTCGGAGGCATTCATTTCCTCCAACGCCTCCCGCACCTCGAGGTCTACGCGCACGGCATCGCCATCGCGATCGCCTTCAGCTTGATCACCTACATGCACGTGATCCTCGGCGAGTTGGTCCCCAAGACACTCGCTCTTCAGCGCGCCGAACAGATCGCTCTCGCCGTGGCGACCCCGATGGAGGCCTTCCTCACCATCACCCGCCCCATCCTCTTTTTTATGCGCCGTTCCGGAGGCCTCGTCCTCCGCCTTTTCGGTGCGCAACTTACCCGCCGCGGAGGTGGAGCCGTCCACTCGCCCGATGAGCTCAAGCTCATCGTCACTGCCAGCCGTCAGTTCGGTCAGATTCCCGAATTCCAGGAAGAGATGATTCACAGCGCCATTGAACTCGATTCCATCACGGTCAGAGAGGTCATGGTCGCTCGCCCGGACATCTTCTCCCTGCCTTCCGACCTGCAACTTGATGAAGCCCTCGGCCGCGTCGTCGAAGGCCAGCACTCTCGCATCCCCATCTACGATCCGCAGCGCGGCCCCGAGCACATCGTCGGCGTCCTCTACTACAAAGATCTAATGCGTTGGATGCGCCTCCGCCTGAGCAATCTCGGCCAGTCCACTGCCACCCGAATCAGCCGCATGCAGATCGGCCAGATCATGCACGACGTGGTCGTCGTGCCGGAGACCAAAGTCCTCGCGGAACTTCTCGCGGAATTCAAAGAACGCCGCCGTCACCTCGCCGTCGTCGTTGACGAGTTCGGATCGACCGCCGGAGTCATCACCGTAGAAGACATCCTCGAGCAACTGGTCGGCAATATAGAAGATGAGTTCGATGTCGCCCCGAACGAACCTGCGCTCGAAGATGAGTCGGTGATGCTGCTCGACGGCTCGGTGAATATCCGCGACCTGGAAGCCGAATATGGACTAACACTGCCTCGCGACGCCGGATTCGAAACACTCGCCGGATTTATTCTCGCGCGCCTGCAGCGCATTCCGAATGTTCGCGACAGCTTCGAATACGAGGGCCGCCGCTATACAGTCGATGAGTTGGAAGGCCACCGCATTTCAAAGGTACGAATAGAAAAGATGCCTAAAGGAGGCGAAGCCGAAGCCGCCCGAGGCGCAGCACCGTAGCGCCGGCGTCTCGCCGACTGTCCGGCGGGCGTTACACCGCCGAGAATGTGTCGCCAGAAGAGAAACGATAAAAAGCTGTCATCCTGAGCGGAGCGAGACGGTGAGCAACGCGAGCCGTCGCGCGAAGTCGAAGGATCCCTACACGGTAGTCAAATGTGAAGCTATATAAAGGCGTTCTCACGATGCGCAAAACCACCACTGACACCTGAGCCCTGAAAACTGAAAACCCTCCTCCAACGCGTCCTCTACACCCTCCCGGTCATCTGGCTGGTAGTCAGTCTCGTCTTCCTGCTGATCCACCTCGTCCCCGGCGACCCCATCCAGCAGATGCTCGGCGAAGGCGCTCCCGCCGCCGACATCGCCGCCACGCGTCATGCCTTCGGTCTCGACGCCCCGCTCAGCGAACAATACATCCGCTATTGGAAGGGCGTCCTACACGGAGATCTCGGCCGCTCCATCCGCTACAACCAGCCCGTCACAAGATTGCTGGCCAATCGCTATCCCTACACGCTGCGTCTCACGCTCGCCAGCCTCTTCGTAGCGATTGCTCTCTCTATCCCGGCCGGAGTCCGCTCCGCCCGCCGCCGCAACCGCTGGGACGACCGCGCCCTCTCCGTCGTAAGCCTCTTCGGCCTCTCATTCCCAAACTTCGCTCTTGGGCCGATTCTCATCTTGTTTTTCGCCATCAAGCTGGGATGGTTGCCCGTCTCCGGTGCAGGCTCATTCGCCAACCTCGTCCTTCCAGCGATCACGATGGGGAGCGCGCTGGCCGCGATTCTTACGCGGATGGTCCGCACCTCCATGCTCGAGGAACTAAGTCAGGACTACATCCGTACCGCTCGCGCGAAAGGCCTGCCTGAGCGGACGGTCGTCTACCGGCACGCTCTGCGCAATGCCATGATCCCGGTGCTCACGGTTCTCGGCCTCCAATTCGGCGCACTGCTGGCCGGAGCAATCGTCACCGAAAAGATCTTTTCCTGGCCGGGCATCGGCCGCCTCACCATCGACGCCATCTCCAGCCGCGATTATTACGTCGTGCAAGGCTGCATCCTGGCCATTGGCCTCACCTATGTGGCCGTCAACTTCCTGACGGATGTGCTGTACTCCGTCGCCAACCCGAGGATTCGGCAGTGACCGCTGGATATGGGGAACACGTGACTGTTTCGAATCAAGAGCGATGGTACGCGAGTCAATGCAATGGGGAATGGTCCGAGTCCAATAGTGGCTGATGATGCCGGCGGCCCTCACCGCCTTCCCCCCGAACATTACACCAACTCAATCAATACTCTCTGCCCCACGAGCGCTGCCGCCCGCTGCAAACTCCCCAGCGTGATATCGCGTTTCGGATCGAGAATCCGGTCCACTTGTGACCGGCTCGTCTTTAGCAGGAGCGCCATGCGCGCCTTCGAAATCTTTTTCTTCTTCATGGCCTTCGCCAACTGCCACGCCACCACTTCTTTTACGGCCTGTGCCTGTGCCTCTTCGAAAATGTTTTCGTTTTTCAAGAAGTCATCGATGCTCGATCCCAGATTCTTCTTGCTCATTGTTCCAACTCCTTCTGCCGTTTTCGCGCCAGCATCAGATCGTCCGCGGGAGTCGCACGTGTTTTCTTGATAAACCCGTGCAAAGCAACCAGTCGGCCCTCGTGGAAGCAAATCAACACACGCGCTGTCCGATTGCCGGGCAGGTTGGTTCGCACTTCCCACAACCGCTTTCCCATCGGTCGGCACAGCGGCATCCCCACCGGCCAACGCCACTGGGCCCGCAATAAATCCATTCCGATCGCGCGTCGTTCCACCTGATCTAAATCTTTCAACCAGTCGCGCACCGGTTCCCCACCCGTTTTATTGCGGAAAAAGACAAGTTCGACCTTCCGAGGGCCTTCTGCGGGTTCCATTTAAACCTGACACGTCTCAGTGTACCATTAAAAGTACATGTCAGGAGTTCGTCCAATTTCAGGTAAAAAGGTCAACTGAGGACGGCAGGGAACCCAGGATCCGACCGTGAAGATCTCGCCTGCAATGTGGGTCATCGTACTTCTAAGTTTTCTCGCCTGTGCAGCATCTTCTGCGCAGAAAGATTTTCTCAAGCATTACACCGGCACTCCCTACGATGACACTCGCCATCACGGCGGGCCGCAGAAGGTTCCAGGCAAAGTCGAATGCGCGTACTATGACCGCGGTGGCGCGGGCATTGCTTACCACGACGCCGATGCCAAGAATAACGGCAGCGGAGCCCTGAACCCCGCGGACGGCACATACCTCAACGAATTTCGGAAGGACGAAGGTGTCGACATCTCATACACCAAGTTCCACGACCAGATCGACAACAGCCCATACAACGTGGTGCTGCCGCCCGAAAACCAGTTGTATGTCGGATGGACGGAGCCCGGCGAATGGTTCAACATCACGGTAGAAACAGCGCGAGCGGGTCAATACACCGCCGACCTTCTCTACACCTCAAATCGAGGTGGAACCATCTCGCTCGATGTGAACGGCAAACCCGCGACGCCTCCGCTGCAAATCCCGTCCACCTTCAAACCGGCCGATCCCATCCCGTGGCGGCAATGGCATCACTGGAACCTGGCGCGAGAGCTTGCAAGAGTTCACCTGCCAAACGGGAAGAGTGTAATCACGGTCCACATCCTCACCGAAGGCAACATGAATCTCGCCTATTTCGACTTCAAATGATTTCCCTGTGAACCTCTGTGTTCCCTGTGGTGAAAGAACTTGCTATTGAACCCTATAAATGCGGAGGTTGCCCCATCCTCGTCCCGCGCTGTTTGCGAGACAGGGTGGGACTTTGACTTTTATGCGGATACGAGTAAACGCTCTTAAACCCAATCCCTCTGGGAACGGACCCAGCAATTCCCAAAATGGGAATGCACCACAGGTTTATTTTGGGATTTCTATTGACTCCCAGCTTTAACTGGATAACCCTAATGAGAGAACCATCCAGTTATGTTCTCAGCTCAAAGCTAAGTTCTTTGAATTGAAGATTTTGCCCGTAAGTGACTCTGCCCCATAGATTAATTATCGATTTCCCTCTAACTTGCTGATTCCAATAGACCCTGCAGAGGGGGGTGGGGATAACTTACCAGTAAATCCGTTCCAGAATGGAACTGCTTGCAACTGAGCACCCAAAAAAAATCCTCACCCATTCGTCATCTGCATCGGAAAATCGAAAGATTTCACCTAGCTGCGTGATCGAAGCAAATCCCTTGTTTTCACGACCCTGATTTAATATTGCCGAGGTGTCATCTTCCGCCATTTCATTCAGCAGTCGCCTTGCGGGAAACGCGCGGCACAACCCGCTTGCCGCGATTGGCGTTGTCCTCGTCATCATCTTCGTTATATTCGCAATCTTCGCTCCTTGGCTTGCTCCGCAAGATCCCGCAACCATCAATTTGCCTGTTCGTCTCAGTGCGCCATCGCACGCACACTGGTTCGGTACCGACGAACTCGGACGCGACATCCTCTCCCGCGTGATTTACGGCGCGCGCATTTCCATGTTCGTTGGCAGTTGCGTCGTGCTGATCTCGTTGGCTCTTGGACTGATCATCGGCTCGATCGCCGGATACTATGGAGGAAGGATCGACCGCTTCGTCAACGTCGTTGTGATGAATGCCTTTCTGTCGTTTCCAGGAATCTTGCTGGCCATCGCCTTCGTGGCCTTTCGCGGCCCGGGAATCTTTAACCTGGTACTCGCCCTCTCTCTCGGCGGATGGGTTGGTTACGCGCGCCTGGTCCGTGGGCAAGTACTCGCCGCGCGCGAACGTGAATTCGTTGAAGCGGCTCGCGCGCTGGGTGCCAGCAATCTGCGCATTGTCGTTCGTCATATCCTTCCGAACATCATTCAGCCCGTCATCGTACAAGCCGCAATCGGAATGGCTGGTGCTATCCTTGCGGAAGCTACGATGAGCTTTCTTGGCCTCGGCGTTCCTCCGCCGACAGCAAGTTGGGGAACGATGCTCAACGATGCTCGCGCCCACTTGTTCGACGCGCCGCACCTGGTGCTCTTTCCCGCTCTAGCCGTGATGCTTGCGGTACTGAGCTTCAACTTCATCGGTGACGCTCTGCGGGATTATCTCGATCCGCGTTCGCGGATCGAAGCCGGACTGTGAGAATTACCGACCAGTCTCAAGCACAAAGAAGCATTGTTATTCCGACCGAAGGGAGGAATCTGCTGTTCTCCCGCCAATCGCACATCCGCTCCAATTCTTATCTACCTCGCTCGCTCCCAACTGCTCTATGCGCCGGGCCTAAGTAGCTGATTCTCCGCCGGATAAATTCCGCGAAACATTTCTTTACGGTCTGTGTTTCTTCCACCGTGGCCACAAAGCAGGTGAGGATTACGAACACTAGAACCAACGGAGAGAAGCTATGACACGCACCATCAAGATTTCGTTCCTGAGTACAGCGCTCGCAATTCTCGCGCTGCCTGTGACGGCCCAGACATCGCCTTCCACGCCGGTTACGGGCCAAACCATCCAACAACGCAAAGAGAATCAGCAGGACCGCATCTCGCAAGGCGTGCAGAGCGGCCAGTTAACCGCCGGAGAAACTTCGAACCTGGAAAAGAAAGAAGGAGCGATCAACCAGGAAGAGCGCGACATGCGCAAGGTCGATAATGGCAAGCTGACCACCGCTGACAAGCAGACGCTCACCCAGCAGCAGAATCAGGTTTCCAAGCAGATTTATCAGGACAAGCACAACGCCGCGACGCAGAATACGAATCCGAAAAGCGAAGTAGGGAAGCGCGCTGAGAATCAGCAGGACCGCATCGCGCAAGGAGTCAAAAGTGGGCAGTTGACCGCAGGCGAAACCTCGAACCTGGAAAGAAAAGAAGGTGCGATCAACAGGGAAGTGCGCACCGAGCGCGCTGCCAACGGCGGGAAGTTGACTTCTCAAGAGCGGGCGCAGGTGAATCGCCAGCAGAACAAAGTGTCGCGCCAAATCTATCGCGATAAGCACAACGGCCGACACCAATAATCAGCGTTTCCAGACGAAAGGTCGAAGCCGCACCGCGGTGAAGCCCCGGAGAAATCCGGGGCTTTTTTGATGGCTTGTTTGTCTATGTCCATGAAAATAGGCCTTATACAAATCTTGACAAATATCGCAAATAGCAATATAACTATTTCGATTTGAAATACATCCTGGTGGGATCGATTTGAAGCTGGGCGAGAAAATCCGGTACCTGCGTGAGGTGGAAGGATCGTTGCGCGGCCTTGGGCGTCCGATGACGCAACTGGAGTTGGTCCGTGCGATTCGCGACGAGATGCCCAAGAGCAAAGGCATCAGCCAGTCATACCTCTCGCAGATCGAGAACGGGAGCCGTCCGCACATGACGCAATCGTCACGGGCATTGCTGGCGAAGTTTTTCAAGGTTCATCCCGGGTTTTTGGTGGATGATCCTGAGGGCTATCACACGGAATTGACCTCGGACCTGCGCACGACGGAAGGGCAGTTGGATGTTTGGCTTCTGCAAGGCTCAGAGCGCTTTGCCAGTGATCTCGAAGTCAGCAATGTTTTGATCAAGGCTGCCCGGGAAAAAGAGACGCGACGCTGCTTCTTGCTGCTGGGTGCGATTCTCGATACACCGGGGCTGGCGGATCGGTTATTAGACGCGTTGCGACCGGAGTTGAGTACCGCGGGTATTCATCGTGGCGCGGTCGGCGAAGGGAGGCGAGTGCGATGACCTGGTCAGATTTTTATTTGATCTGTTTCGCGGTGGGCTTTTGCTTCAGCTTCTTTTCGTTCGTGTTTGGGCACTCGCGATCAGGACGACTGCACTTGCCGCATTTTCACGGGCATAGCGGCGTGCATGTGCCGACAGCACAGGGTCAAGTAGCACACGGACCAGCGTCGGCGCAGCCATCGGGAACTCAAGGTGCGGGACAGGGGCAAGCCGCCAGGGTTAGCGTTTCGCCGTTCAACCCGCCGTCGATGGCCGCATTTCTGGCGTGGTTTGGCGGAACGGGATATCTGCTCACGCGATTCTCGGCGATTTGGATAGGTTCGATTCTGTTCCTGGCCGTTTTGGCGGGCACAGTTGGTGGCGCGATTATTTTCTTTTTTCTGACGAAGGTTCTCATGTCTGACCAGGAATATCTCGACCCGGCGGACTTCGAAATGGTCGGAGTTCTCGGGAAGCTGTCGGTGCTGATTCGTGAAGGAGGGACTGGCGAGTTGATTTATTCGCAAATGGGCACGCGTCGGGTATGTGGAGCACGCAGCGAAGATGGATCCGCGATTGCCAAAGGAACCGAAGTTGTCGTGACGCGGTATGAAAAGGGAATTGCTTACGTCCGTTTGTGGAGCGAGTTGTCGGGCGAATTGGACGAGGCCAACACGAACGAGAAGACTCGCAGGTGAGTTTCAACCGGAGCCGATCATGAATCGCAGTTGGTACAAATGGGCAGTCATTTTGATGTGGATGGCCCTTCCCACCTCAGCCTGGACGTACTGGCGTGTGTGGGATCACTTGCCCGCGCGCATGGCGGTTCACTTTGACGCCAACTGGCAGCCCAATGGATACACAACACCGGAAGGAGCGCTGCGACTGGGGCTCGGGATCATGCTGGTCATGCTGGTGATTTTCACGGTGGCAACGCTGACCATCTTTTATTTAAAGCCCGTCGCCGTTTGGCCGGCACTTTTGATTTCGTACGTGGCGGTTGGCTTTTGCTGGTACGGAAACTATTCGATTGTCAAGTTCAATTTGAACGCGCAGGCAGCCCATTCGGAGTTGGTGGGCACAATTTCCCCCGCGCACCGTGACTCATCGCGTTTTGTCATTCCTCGCCCTGCGGGACTAGGAATGACAACGTGGGCTGCAGTTTCTCAACCGCATTCGTAACAGGAGGCGTTATGTTCGAAGGACTTTCTCACTGGGCAGTGATCTGGATCTTTGTCTCACTCGCAGTGATGGTGATTCTGTTCCTGATCAGCGGAATGGCCAGGATCTATCGCAAAGCTGGGCCGCATGAAGCTCTGATCGTCTACGGCTTGGGCGGCACACGCGTCGTGAAGGGCCACGGCACGATGGTTCTGCCGATGGTGCAGGTTTGCCGCGGGCTATCGCTTGAGCTCATGTCGTTCGATGTGGCTCCACAGCAGGATCTCTATACCAAGCAGGGTGTTGCAGTAACGGTCGAAGCCGTCGCGCAAATCAAGGTGAAATCCGACGATGAGTCGATTCGCACTGCGGCCGAGCAATTTCTCACCAAGACCGATCAGGAGCGCGAAGGCCTGATCCGCCTGGTGATGGAAGGTCACCTGCGAGGCATCATCGGCCAACTCACGGTCGAAGAGATCGTGAAGCAACCAGAGATGGTGTCGGACCGCATGCGTTCCACTTGCGCCGATGACATGAACAAGATGGGCCTGGAAGTCATCTCGTTCACGATTAAGGAAGTGCGCGACAAGAACGAGTACATCACCAACATGGGACGTCCGGACGTTGCGCGCATCAAGCGCGATGCGGATGTCGCAGCGGCAGAAGCGGATCGCGACACGGCGATCAAGCGTGCCCTGGCGCAGCGGGAATCCGCGGTGGCAAAGGCTCAAGCAGACCAGGAGCGTGTCGCCGCCGAGACTGCGTCTCTTGCGAAGCAGGCCGAAGCGCAGCGCGACCTCGAGGTGAAGAAGGCACAGTTCCTCGAAGTCACGAAGCGCCAGCAGGCGCAGGCCGACAAAGCTTACGACATCCAGACGAACATCATGCAGCAACAGGTGATCGCGGAGCAGGTGAAGGTGCAGCAGGTAGAGAAAGAGCAGCAGGTCAAGGTGCAGGAAGCTGAGATCAACCGCCGCGAGAAAGAACTGATCGCAACCGTGTTGAAGCAGGCCGAAATCGAGCGCCAGCGGATTGAGACGCTTGCCGAGGCCGAGAAGCAGCGCCTGATGGCCGAAGCCGAAGGACATGCTTCCTCGATTCGTCAGCAGGGAGAAGCCGAAGCCGAGATCATCTTCAAAAAAGGCGAGGCCGAAGCCAAGGCGATGAACGTGAAGGCGGAGGCGTACCAGGAGTACAACCAGGCGGCCGTGATCGACAAGCTGTTCGCCAGCATGCCGGAAGTGGTGAAGGCACTAGCTGCGCCTCTAGCGAATGTCGACAAGATCACGATCGTCTCAACGGGGAATGGTGACGCGGCCGGGATGAACAAGATCACCGGCGACATCACCAAGATGGCGGCGCAGATGCCGGCGTTATTCGAGACACTTTCCGGCATGCCGCTATCTGACCTGCTCGGCAAGGTTCGGCAGATCGGCGACAAAGCGCCTAAACCGCCGGAGTTGCCGAAGGCGTAGGCGAGGGGTGCGGGAACGAACCGGGGTTCGTTCCCGCTGACCGGCTTCCGGTAGATCGGTCCGGAAGCCGGAAAGCGGAAGACAAAAAGGTGGAGGTTATGACGAGGAAGCAGAAATTCGGAGGAATGACGATCGCGCTCGGAGCGGCGTTGGGTGCCGTTTTGGGAGTGATCACAGGCCAGATGGGAGTTTGGCTGGCGGTCGGCATTGCGATCGGGGTTGCGATTGGCGCGTCGATGCGACCGAAACAGCCCGACTGTCCGCAGTGTGCTGCGTTGCACCGTGTGCACGAGGCAACTGAACGGAGGCCGTAATGATAAGGAACAGAGAAACGATGACAGCATCGTTATTCCGAGCAATGCGAGCAATCTGCTGTGTGCTCGTGGCGAGAAGAAGCGGATTCCTCGCTTCGCTCGGAATGACAAACAAAAGAGCTAGAAGCTAGAAAGCTAGAAGCTGGAAAGCTAGAAGCTAGAAGAAAGGAGTTCGTCATGGCATTACTGGAGCGGGTTGCAACGTTGGTTCGGGCAAATCTCAATGACTTGATCGATAAGGCCGAGGATCCCGAAAAGATGATCAAGCAGGTGATCCTCGACATGCAGAATCAGCTGCTGCAGGTCAAGACGCAGGTGGCGATCGCGATTGCCGATCAGCACTTGCTGGAGAAGAAGCAGAAAGAGAACGAGGAAAAGGTAGCGGAATGGATGCGCAAGGCGGAACTGGCCGTGGACAAGAAGGAAGACGACCTGGCGCGCGCTTCGCTGCAGCGCGTCGAGAGTTATCGCGAGTTGAGCGAGAACTTTGCGCAGCAGGTCACAGACCAGAAGGCCCAGGTGGAAAATCTGAAAGGCGCACTGCGTCAACTCGAGCAGAAGTTGACCGAGGCGCAGGCGAAAGCCGATCTACTGATTGCGCAGCATCGTCGCGCCCGCGCGGTTAGCAAGGCCAGTGACGCTCGTATGGCTTCTGGAGATGGTTCGAAGGCTGCTGCATTCGACCGTATGAAACGGAAGGTCGCGCATTCCGAGGCGGTGAGCCAGGCTAAGTCAGAGATTGCCGCGGACAATATCGAAGAGCGCCTGGCCGCGCTCGAAAAGCAGGATCGTATCGAGCAGTTGCTCACCGAACTGAAGACGAAGCGAGGTGCGTAGGGCGAATCGAGTGCGCCCTACGGGACTTCGACGTGTTTTTTGGAGGATTTGTGTTAGCAGATAAAAAGAAACGACTGCTGCCGATGGGATTGATCGCATTGGCCGCAGGCCTGATCTTGCACAACTGGCTGCGCGGCGACTACGCTGATTCCGCCGCGGGCTTTCTGATTGGGATATCGATCGTCTTCATGATTTTTGCGTTTGTGGGCCGCGGAAGACGAACTGCTGAATGAAAGAGCCAGAGGCGGCTCATTGCGCGGAAGAATTCTTCCGCAAAAGCGTCTGATAGAGATCGAGCCACGATTTTTGAAAGTAGTAATTTGAGCCCGCAAGATACAGGCGCCAAATCCGGTAGCGTTCTTCGCCGACAATTTCTCTGGCTTCGGTTGCGTGCGATTCCAAGCGTCGGAGCCAGTGTTGGGTAGTCAGAGCGTAGTGCTGGCGCCAGTTCTCGACTTCGTGCACTTCGAATCCCGCATTCTCGGCATTCGAAAGCGTGGTCGAGATCGGTGCTAACTCCCCATCGGGAAAGACGTAGACATCCGTGAACACAGGCTCGTCGGATTGCGCACGACTGGCCGGAATCCCGATTCCGGAGCACAAGAACAACCCACCCGGCCCGACTGCGAAGTCGCGGTTGGGAACGTCGCGGAGTAGTAGATCCAAAAGCTGACTGGTATGTCGTGAAGATTCGTCTTGACGCTTGAGGGCGTCTTGCGGCATTCCCGCACCTCACCTTTTTGATTCCCCTGCCGAAAAATCGGTTGTAGAAATCATCGAATCCGCTTCGGTTTGTAGAGCAAAACTTATGCAGCCCGCTGCATCCTAAGGCAGGTTTTTCGCGTGTGAAAGAGAACGAACCGGCACTCGAGCGCAAAGATGGGTCAATTGCCACTTCTGGAAGCACGAACCTCCCCTAGATTCAAAGCAAGAACCCACGTACTGAGCGCGCTGGTCGTGCTAACCAACGTGGTGGGGAACCTGTGTCTAAGCCACGGAATGCAGCAGGTCGGCCGAACGGTTTCGGCTTCGTTGGCCGACTACATCCCGGCGCTGCTCAATCCTTGGGTACTGGCGGGCTGTGGCACGCTTGCGATCTGGATGATCAGTGAACTGGCGCTGCTGAGCCGGGCGGATCTCACGTTCGTGCTGCCCGTAACGGCCAGCGCCTACGTGATCATTGCGATCACTGGCCACTTCATCTTGGGGGACCGGATTTCCTGGATTCGATGGCTGGGAATTGTTTTGATCACGCTGGGAGTAGTACTGGCCGAGGAAACACCTTCTCTCACCTCATACCCTGGCCCTCAGGAGAGCTCCCGATGAGGTGGGTACTGGTCGCGATCATCGCGATGTCCAATACCGTCGGAGATCTGCTGAACACGGCGGGGATGAAGCGGATCGGAGCCGTAGAGGATCTCGGTGTGCGCTCACTGTTGCAATTATTTGGGAACGTGATCCGGAGCCCCTTCGTGATCGGTGGAGTCGCGGCGCTGACGATCGGCTTCATCGCTGTGATCTCGTTGCTCTCGATTGCGACTGTGAGTTTTGCGATTCCTGCGACAGCAAGCAGTTACCTGGTTGAGACGCTACTCGCGAAATATATCTTGAAAGAAGATGTCCGCTGGAGGCGCTGGGCGGCGGCGAGCCTCGTGGTCATTGGAGTGGTTCTGTTGCGGTGGTAAGTTCCGCGCAGCCGGGCAGGCGCGCGCTCACCCGTTGTAGCGCTTCTCAATGCGCAAGGGTTTGTAACTGTGCTTGATCACCAGAATTTCGTGGAGAGCTACGAAGACGGGCTGTGCTGCCGGAGGCTCCGGAGTTGCCCCCGCTCAATCCGACCAGGACGAGGCCGGCGATGACCAGGCCTGTCGCCACGAGCTTGGTCGTGAGTTGCCATCCACCGAAACTTTCTTTCAACCAGCGAGGGCGGAATTTTGTGAGTATGAGAGCGCCTGCGAAGATTACGACATAGCGCACTCCCGAAATGGCGTCGACCAGCGCGGGGTGCGTCAAGCTGATTCCGTAAAAGATAAGAAACGATCCAACGCCGGAGATGAAGCGATTGACGAAATACCAGAAGCGGTTGCGCGGTGTATCCTCACCGGACTCGGCAAAGATCTGGTGGCGCCAGGACGGCCGCACGAGCAGAGCAATCGCGCCAATGAATGTGCCAATCGTGAACCAGACGTATCCGCTGACGAAATTGGTCCGGTCATAGACAAGCTTCTCCATCACGTTCACCAACCCAAGCGGGCCGGCGGCGAGCAGCACAGGTGGTAGAAGCTTCTTCAAATCGAGCTTCTCGGAAAAGAACATGAAGAAGCCGCCTCCGGTCATCAGAGCGAAGCCGATCAGCTGATTTCCCGTCATCTGCTTGGAGAGCAATGCGAAGGCGATCGCGGCGGTGGCGACCGGGGAAAAGCCGCCCATCACGGCCAGGGTTTCGGAGGCCTCGCCCCGTTTCAGCGCCGCATAGTAGAAGAAGACCCCTACCAGGTGGACGACTCCAGCGACAAAGGCGATCGATATCACCGGCCAAGGCGGAGAGTTGTAGCCGAACGGAACCAGGATCACTCCGAAGACGCTCATGCTGCCCAGCCAGAATACGAAGCTGAACAGGTTTTTCGTGCCCTTGCGCGTGAGGAGGACCTTGTCCCAGATAAGGGAGAGTCCGATCAGGCCGTGGGCAATGATTGCAATGAAGGCGCCGTTTCGTAGGAATTGGAACACGCGGGTTTCTATCGGAAAAGAATCGAGCTTTGCGAAATGATCCTGAGACTTAGGTTGCTCGAACGCGACAATCTGTTGCGAGGAAGTACCGACTGGCCCCGGAGACATTCGTCACGATCAGCAACCGGTATGCCGGGCGTCACCGCAACGATTTTCGCAATGCACCCCTACAAACGAAGCAACCACTGAGCAAAAGGGCGAAACATATTGATAGCGGTTATCAAGCAAAGAACGCGTCGGGTGCTCTCACGCGATCCATCAAGCCAGAGTTGCTTGCCGGGCTAAAGCGTGCGAGTGCCTTGCACGATAAGGAATGCATCTTCCTTCGATCGCCATGTCAGTGCCACAAAGTCTTCTCGAAAGCAATTTGTCCTTGGAGCCATCCGTTTGTGCGGCATTGCGCGCAGCAAACCGTGCGGTATCGCAGCTGTACGATCTGGTTTTGGCACCCACCGGCCTGCGCGCGACGCAATTCACGCTCCTGTTAGCCATTTACGAACCACGGGAAATCGCACAATGGCAGTTCGCACGCGATCACACGGTCGCCGTGGAAACCCTTTCGCGCCGGTTTGGTGCACTCCGCAAAAAGGGGTACGTCCAACTACGGAAGGGCAATCACCACGGCGAACGCATCTACAGCCTCACCAAAAAAGGGCAACAGGCCGTGGCGGAAGCTCTCCCCTACTGGGTCCGAGCGCAAGAACGCCTGCAGCGCGCGTTAGGTGAGAATGACTGGGGTGGAATGCTGCAGATGCTGGATCGAATTCGACTCGCAGCCTTTGACGCGGAACAACTCCGTACCCAGAACCGCGTGAACTGATCCGCTCGGCTGATCCACACTCCTGAACTCTTAAGCTTTCGCTCGCGCAGTTGACGCTCACGCTCTGGCAGACTACGCTCGTGATCGCAAGCGTGCAGTTGTTCGGCACGGGGCGTAGTCCCAGCAATTTATCTATTTTTCATGCGGTCGTCAGGAGTGTGCGCAATGAATCTTCGTCTCTTATTCGGTTTCCTGGCTGCAGTGAGTTCGTTTTCGTTCGGGCAGGCTTCGGCGCGGCCAGTTGAAAATTGGCAAATGCAGGATGTCGCGAAAGTGTCTGCTCCGGCCGCAACGGTTTCGACTGAGAAATTCCATCCGGAAGCGTGGTATGCCGCCGTCGTGCCTGGGACCGTGCTGACCACGCTGGTGAAGAACGGAGTCTATCCGGAGCCGCTGTATGGCGAAAACATGCGGTCGATTCCGGAGAGCCTGAACAAGACAAGCTACTGGTATCGAACTACCCTCGAAGTTCCTCGTACTTACAAAGGACGCCACACGTGGATCCATTTCGGTGGTATCAACTATTCCGCGGAGATATGGGTGAACGGGCATCAAGCCGGAACGATGCGCGGCGCTTTTATTCGAGGAGATTTCGATATTTCGGAATTTGTGAAGCCGGGGCGTCCGGCGGTCCTGGCGGTCTTGGTATCGCCGCAGCCGCATCCCGGAGTTCCGCACGAGCATACGGTTGCTCTCGGAGTGGGCGCGAATGGAGGAGAAACTGCTCTCGACGGCCCGACTTTCTTGTGCACGATCGGCTGGGACTGGCTTCCTGCCATACGCGACCGGGATACCGGAATCTGGCTGCCGGTCACGATGGATTCCACCGGGTCGGTGGTCGTTAAAGATCCATTCGTTACCTCAGATCTCTCGCCCAAGTACGACGCGGCGGATCTTCATGTATCGACCACTCTGCAAAATGTATCCGCGAAGCCGGTCACGGGCACTCTTGTTGGCACGATTCAGCCGCTGAATGATACGGGAAATCAAGTTACATTTCGCAAATCGATCTCCATTGCAGCCAATGGAAAAGAGCAGGTTGCGCTGGACAGCAAGTCCGTTCCGGAATTGCATGTAGCTGATCCCAAACTGTGGTGGCCGAACGGATACGGTCCACAGAATCTGTACACGCTCACTCTGCGCTTCGACATTGGCGCGAATAACTCTGACAGCTCCACCCAGCAATTCGGCATTCGGAAGATCGAGTATCAGGTTCCGGATTCCGAAAATCTGACGCTCTCGGTGAATGGAGTCCGCGTCATGGCACGCGGCGGCAATTGGGGCCTGGATGAAGGCATGAAGCGCATTTCGCGGGCGAGGCTCGACGCGCAATTTCATCTGCACGCCCTCGCGAACCTGAACATTGTCAGGAACTGGGTCGGGCAGAGCACCAGCCCGGATTTCTACGACATGGCAGACAAATACGGCGTTCTGCTTTGGGATGAATTCTTTCAGCCCAATCCCTTTGATGGCCCGGATGTCGCTGACATTCCCACTTACATCGCAAATGTCACCGACAAGATCGTGCGGTACCGCAATCATCCGTCGATTGCTGTGTGGTGCGCGCGCAATGAAGGCTATCCACCGAAAGCTTTGGACGATCAACTGAAAACCTTGATGGCGCAACTCGACCCAAGCCGCCTTTATCAATCGAATTCTGCCGACGGGCGTGGTGTCTCGTCGCACGGCCCATACTATTGGCGTGCGCCACGTTTTTTTTATCCCTTGAACGAAAGCTTCAAAACCGAGACCGGATCCGTTTCGATCCCGACCCTCGAGTCGATTCAGGGAATGATGCCGCAGAAAGATTGGGAAAACATCGATGACGACTGGGCGCAGCACGACATGGCGGCTGGAGCGCAGCGCGGCGATGAATTCCCTCAAACCTTGGCAGAGCGTTACGGGCACATCCGGAATCTGGCCGACTTTGTGCGCAAAGGAGAGATGGCAACCTACGAGGCTTTCCGTGCCATGTATGAGGGGCGAAACGCAAAGATGTTCAAGGAAACCACCGGTGTGATCACGTGGATGAGCAATCCGGCGCAGCCCAGCTTTGTATGGCAGCTTTATCACTGCGATCTGGAGCCGAACGCGGCCCTCTACGGCGCGAAGAAGGCGTCAGAAACCGTGCACGTGCAGTTCAATGAAGAGAACCGCGGGATCGAAGTCGTGAATAACCGTCCTGAGGCGCTCAAAGGCGTCACGGTTAAGCTCAGGGTCTTTGAGTTCAGCGGGAAACTCGATGAGGAGCAGAACTACAAACTCGCCGAGGTCCCGGCCAGCAGCACGGTCAAAGCAGCCCAGATCGAGGTAAGCGCTCGAATCAGTCCCTTGTACTTCATCAAACTTGATCTGACGTCCGCCGATGGGCAACTGCTCTCGACGAACCTTTACTGGCAGCATGTCGCCCAAGACCAGTTAGACGGACTGGAGAACCTGCCGACGGTTGTGCTTGATGCTGCCGCCCAACAGCGGACCGAGGGCGAAAACACTCTCATTACGGTCACCCTGCATAACAACACTCAGACCGTGGCATTGCTTCCCCATCTACAACTTCACGAGAAGAAGAACGGACGACGCGTACTGCCGGTCTTCTATTCCGACAACTACATCTCGCTCGTACCAGGGGAGAGTGCGACTGTCACCATTGAGGCCGCGACTAAAGATCTGCAAGGCGACGAGCCGCTGGTCGAAATCGACGGCTACAACGTTAGTGTGAAGCCGGTGGATGGTCCGGTCTCGATCGCATTGAACGAGAATGCGCAGCCTTCGCATTGGCCAGCTTCAAACATTGTTCCTTGGCCGTTGTCCACGACTGCTCCGTAAGAGCTGTCATCGTTTTCTCACATTCACCCAGAGTTCCCGCCCATGTTTTCTGCGTGGGCTTTTCTTTCTCGATTCTCGACCGTCGGGAAATCCAACCCGGTCGTCGGGAATCCCGACATTCCAGCGAAGAAATCCCCTTTAACTCCTTTGTTTTTAACTGGCCTTGCACTTGCATTTAGAAGGTTGGCGGCTGGTGTCTAGGCAGCCGGAGGAGGACGGGAATTATGGCTGGAGAGAATTGGACGTTCTGGCTCAACATGACGAACTTCGCATTGGGCATTGTCACCATCATCGCGATTGTCATCGTGGCTGGGGCAGTAAGTTGGGATTTGTTCTTCATGTGGCTGCATAAGGTTCGCACTGGCGAGGCGGCTGAGGTTTCAGGCGTGAACATGCGGCGTCTGATGGCAGAAGTGCGGGCGGGATGGGGAGCGGATGCTCACAGCCTGTCGGTGGCCGGGCTGGGGCTGACGATGGCAGACGGCGGCGAGAAGGTCGATGGCTCAGGAAAGAAGCCCGCCGGGAAAGATTCCCCAAGGAAGTGACTTATGGGCTGCCCATTTCTTAAGGAAGGTCGTGCGCGGTATTGCCACGCGGCTCCAGTCCGCAAGCTGATTCTGGATGGGCCCGGAAGCACGGATGGCGGAAAGTGTGCCTCTGCTGCTTACCGGAAATGCGAACTGGTGTCGGCGGATGCGGCGGAACAATCGCGGTGTCCGCATTTGGAAGAAATCCGGGTCCAGTATTGTGGCGTCTCATCGATCACGAAACTGGTCCCATTCAGCGATTCGGAGCTCTCGAGTTGCACGAGCAACAGCTATCGCTATTGCGATTCGTACCTGTCGCTGGCGCGGCCGCATCCGAGCACGCCGGATAGCGAGGTCCTGTTTTCACCGAATCACTTCTGGCTCGATCGTGAAGAAAACGGGTTGTGCCACATCGGCATCGATGCATTTCTGGCGGATGTCGCCGGAAATATCGAGGGCGTGACGTTTGCGACGCTGCATGGGACTCATTGTCCGACGGTGGCGCTCACCGTTCATGGCGTCGAGTGGCCGATGAGCTTTCCGAATCCTTTGATGATTCAGCGAGTGAACAGCCGGCTGCGGAGCGATCCGGCTCGCGTCAGCGCCGATCCTTTCGGAGCTGGCTGGCTTTTTGAGGGCTACGAGGTTCCCGATCGAACTCGCGCCGGGCTTGTCTCAGGAAAACAAGCCGAGGCATGGCAGGCTGAGGAACGGACGCGGTTGGAGCGGGAAATTCACGACACGCACGCGCCAGGCTGCGACGGCGGAGCACCCGTGCGCGGCGTCGCTCAACTTCTGGAGCGCCAACATGTGGTGGTCCTGTTCCAGCACTTCTTCTCGAATCGCGGGTGGACGGCGGAGGAGTGAGCATGAAGCGGTTTCTGCTGATGTTTGGCCTAGGGTTCGTGTTGGCGCTGCTGGCCGGATGGGTCGCTTTTCCACGCGCCTTGTATTTGAGAAAGCAGCAGCCCGTCGAGTTCCGCCACAAAACCCATGCGGAGAAGTCCGGCGCTACAGATTGTAGCGACTGCCATGCACTTCGTGAAGACGGAACCTTTGCCGGGCTTCCCACAATGGATAAATGCGCCAGTTGCCACTCCGACAAAATCGGTGAGAGCAAGGCAGAGGCCACGCTGGTCGACCTCTACATCAAGCCCGGACATGAAACTCCATGGCTCGTCTACTCGCGGCAGCCGGCGAATGTCTGGTTCTCTCACGCGATCCACGTGAAGCGAGGTGGATTGAAATGCGAGGAATGCCACGGGAGCTACGGCGAAACGGACCAAGTCAAAGTCTATGAAGTGAACCGCATCAGTGGATACAGCCGGGATGTCTGGGGACACTCAATGGCGCGTCTGGGACGCGCGCCCGGCGACGGCATGAACATGACGGACTGTGAAAATTGTCACCGTGCGCGCCACGTCGAAGCGGGATGTATGAGCTGTCACAAGTGAAGGGAGGAGCATGAAGTTCTCACGTCGAGATCTGCTGATGTGGGGCGCGGGAGCCGCAGCGGGTCTGGTGGTCACGCCCGTTCCTTGGAAGCTGCTGGACGACACCTCGAAATGGAGCCAGAACTGGCCATGGATTCCACAGCCGGCGCACGGCCCGGTCGAAGTGAAGCAGTCGGCTTGCACGTTGTGTCCGAACGGATGTGGTTTGCGAGTGCGCATGGCCGCGGGATATCCGGTCGGGGTGGCTGGAGTAGCGAGTCATCCGGTCACGCACGGCGCGCTCTGCCCACTGGCGTTTGGTGCGCATCAGCTGAACTGGCATCCAGATCGGCTGCGCACTGTGAAGCATCGCGGAGCCGCTGCGTCCTGGGTCGAGGCGCGCGCTGCATTCTCGAAAGCATGCAGCGAAGGGCGTGTCGTTGTGATTGATGGCTATCCCGGACGCGCGAGTTCGGCCGTGCTCCAATCATTCGCAGAGAAGCGTGGCGAGTATCGCGTCGTGAAAGGAGCAGAGACACGAGCTCTCGCACCGTACGAACAGTGGACAGGAGTTCCGCCGGCATCGATTGGCTACGACATCGAGAATGCGGGAACCATCTTGAGCTTCGGGGCGCCGTTGCTGGATGGCTGGGGAGTTCCGGGACGGTTTACACGCTTGTGGGCAGAACGAGCCGCAGGGCAGCCCCAGCCGCAATTGCGTCTGATCCAGATTGAGTCTTCTTCATCGCGTACGGCCGAACGCGCTTGGCGGTGGGTCAATATTCGTCCGGGTTCAGAAGGCGCTCTGGCCGCGGGTATTGCGCGGGTGATTCTGGAGGAGAAGCTGGTTCCAGCAAAAGGACCGATGCCGGCCTTGATTCTTGCCGATGCCGCAGCACAGACGGGAGTTGACGCGACTGCGATCCGCGAGTTGGCCTGGACCGTTCTCGGAAAGCCTCCTGTAGTTGCGATCGCGAGTGATGATCAGCCTGCAGTCGCGGCTTTGAATCTCGTGCTTGGGGCCGTCGGGACTCGCGGCGGAATCATAAAGAGATCGAAAGCGACACGGTCCTTTATCGGTGCTGGTGCTCCGATCGCGGCCGCGCGGGCTGTGTTACTCGACGCCTGCGTGCCCTGGAATTTCCAGCCACAGACCGATGCGGAAGTATTCCGTTTCGCAGCGTGGAGTGGAGGACCGACAAGAGCCGATTGGTTGTTGCCGGCTCCGGGATTCCTGGAAGAGCTGACGGACATTCCCACAGCTCCGACATCTGGAATCGAAACCTACGCCGTCGCCCCCGCTCTTACAAAGCCTTCGCATGCAACACAAAGCTGCGCAGAATTTCTGGCGGCCATCGACTCGAGCCTGAACTCACCGGAAAAGATCATTCATTCTCGATGTGCGGACTTGTTCCGCGCACATGTTGGTACTTTGCTCTCACGGGAAGAGATTCCAGTAGCGAAGATTGAATCCGCTCAGAAGTTGGAAGAACAACTTTGGGCGGGAGTGGTTTGGTTTGGCGAGCCGGCATCCGGTGAGAGCATTCGCTGCGCGCTCAAACAATGGCCCGCAGCTGATGCTGGCTCGCCTCTCGTCTCTGAACCGGCTTGGCCAGCGCCAGTGATGCCTCCGCTAGCTACGAAGCTCTACCAGGAATCCGGATTGCGCGAATTGCAGGGGAGGAACGCATGAAAGCCCGTTACGGCATGGTGATTGATCTCGACCGCTGCACGGGCTGCGGTTCGTGCATGGTAGCGTGCGCGGCGGAGAACAACGTGCCGGCCCTCCCGCAAGCCACATCACGAACCGGGTTGACGCCGATGCTGGTCCGCAAAGTTTCCAACGGGCTGGATGGAGAACTTCACCGCGAAGCATTCATCCCGATCATGTGCATGCACTGTGAACACGAAACACCCTGCGTGCACGTTTGTCCGCAGCAAGCCGTTGAGGTTGATGCGGCGACAGGAATCGTGATGCAGATGCCGCAGCGTTGCCTGGGCTGCCGGTATTGCATGACGGCATGCCCGTATCACGCGCGCTACTTCAATTGGTGGGATCCGTCGTGGCCGACTGGAATGGAGAAGAGCCTGAATCCCGGAGTCGCTTCGCGGATGCGCGGAGTGGTGGAAAAATGCAATCTCTGCCACGCGCGTTATCACGCGGCGCAAGAAAAGGCCGCGGCGTTAGGGAAGCGGGAGATCGATCCGGCTGATTACGTTCCCGCTTGTGTTGAAGCATGTCCGACGGGAGCGATCCGGTTCGGCAATCTCGCGGACCAGAACGATCCGGTGGCTCAGGAAGCACATTCTGCGAATGCGTTCCGGTTCCTGGCCCGCATCGGAACCGAGCCGAAGGTCTATTACAAATCGAACGAAGCTTGGGTCAGAAAGCTCGCGGAGCCGTCCGCAACCGCCAGCAATTCGATGAAGGCAATCGCAAATCCTGAAGTTCAACCGGAGGTACAACATGTCTAGTGCGGCTCTCGCCGACAGTCGCTGGATCGCTCGCGGCGAAGAGCGGGTCTCATTGCCACACTTTCTGGCATGGCTAAGTCCATGGGCTGTGCTGCTTGCGATCGGAGTGTATGCCGCGGGTTTGTGTCTTTATTACGGCCTGAACCAGACCAACATGGATAACCGCTTCGCTTTCGGGCTATGGATATTCCTCGATCTCGGCATCATCGCTCTCGGAGCGGGAGCGTTCTTCACCGGATTTCTGGTTTACATTCTGAAGCGAGCTGAATTGAAGCCCATCCTGAACACCGCGGTTGTGGTTGGCTTTATCTGTTACAGCGGCGCGGTCGGGATTCTAGGAATCGATGTCGGGCAGCCGTTGAGGTTCTGGTTCACCTTCTGGCATCCGAATACGCATTCGATGCTGACCGAGGTGACATTCTGTATCTCTTGCTATCTGACGGTCCTGTGTCTCGAGTACATTCCGATTGTTTTGCGGAACCGGCAACTGCGGAAACTGCCATCATTTTTTGTATTCGAACATCAACTGCATAAATTGGTGCCGGTGCTGGCCGGGGTCGGAACGCTGCTCTCGTTTTTCCATCAGGGATCACTCGGCGGGCTATACGGTGTATTGCGCGGACGGCCCTTCGCTTTTCGCGAAGGAATCTTTATCTGGCCTTCCACTTTCTTCTTATTCATTCTGTCGGCCATCGCGACCGGGCCAAGCTTCCTGATGCTGGTTACCGCAACGGTCGAATTTGTCACCGGCCGCCGCCTGGTTGCGAACGACGTATTCCGGCGCCTGGGACTGATATCGGGCGTGTTGCTGGCAGTTTATGTTGCGGCGAAGTGCATCGATACGCTGATTTGGCTGAACTTCACTTCGCCCTCGGAAGGATTTGCGCCCTGGCAGTATTACATTTACAAGCCGTTCGGCACGCCTGTTCTGTTTGCTGAAATCATCCTTTTTGGATTGCTGCCGGCATTCTTGCTTACGTTTCGACGAACGGCAGAACGCCGCGGATGGCTCTTGATCGCGGCCGTACTTGCCTGCTGCGGCATCCTGATGAACCGCTTTGTGATGACAGTCCAAACCTTGGCCTTACCAACACTATCGTTCGATGAATTTCTGCGATACACCCCAAGCTGGCAGGAAATAGCAAGCTTCGGTGGCGTGATCGCCTACGGAGTGATTGTTTACTCGCTTTCATACCGGTATCTGCCGTTGTTTCCTAAAGCAGTGCGGGAGGATTCGCATGTTTCCGGGAGTTGATGGATTTCATTGGACCGTGGGGCATGTCATATTTCTGTCCTTATTCTTCGTGGTAGCCATAACCATTGCAGCAACCGTTATACGGGCGGCGTGGAGCACCGCCCATGATTTCCGGAAACACCGTGCGATTGATCTTTGCTGGAAGGCGGATTTTGCGGAATTAGCGGAAACGGACCGCCGCTGCCGGCACGAATTCGCCGGCCGAGTCATCTCGAGAACTTGCGACAACCACTTCGATTGCCGCCATTGCGAGAACTTTGGGCATTTTGCCGTGTTGCCTGCTACTGGATACGCGCACGATTTGGGACTGGACTATCCGGCCGACCGTTTGTATCACCGCGGGCATACGTGGGTGAAGGTCGAGAACGACGGCACCGTCAGCATCGGTCTCGACGCCCTCGCCGATCATGTCATCGGAAAGCCTGATTCCGCCGTCTTACCCGAACTAGGCCAGGAATTAGAAGGGAACGAGACAGCCTGGAAAATCGAGAAGAATGGGCAGGAGATCCGCGTTCGTTCGCCTCTTGAGGGAACGGTCATTGCCATTGGAGGCCCGAATGACGCTTGGTGTCTGAAGATGCGTCCGCGTTTGAATCCGAACCACGCCAAATCTCTACTGCACCTGTTGCGTGGCCGGGAAGTCCACGGCTGGATCTCACGCGAGTTAGAGCGACTTCAACTGCAGCTTCGTCCAGCAGGGACTCAACCCACGTTGGCAGACGGCGGAGTGCTGCTGCACGGGTTGATGGATGCGCTTCCGAATTCTGATTGGAAGGCGGTTCTGGCGGACACGTTTCTGGAGGTCTAAAAGCTCGGCCATCCCTCAGTGCGAGATCTCGTAGCGCTTCAGCTTGTCGTACAAGGTTGAGCGATCGATACCAAGCGCCGCCGACGCTTCCTTCACATTGCCGTGCTTTCGCTCGAGTGCGGCAACGATAGCGCGGCGTTCCAATTCTCCAAGAGGAACATCGGGGATCTCCCAGTCTTGTTGAGGGGCGCCATGCTGTAGCCAGGAGAAATCCTGTTCGTCGAGCATCCCATTTCGGCAGGTGACGATGGCTCGCTCGATCACGTTTTCCAATTCGCGCACATTTCCCGGCCAATCGTGTGCCATCAGCACTTTCAAGGCGGCTGGAGAAACGCCGTGGACATCCTTGCCGAGCTCCAGGGAAATGCGATGCACAAAATGTTCCGCCAGCAGGGGAACATCTTCGCGACGGTCCCGAAGGGCCGGAAGAGTGATTTCGATTACGTTCAAGCGATAGTAGAGATCCTCGCGAAAATGTCCATCCTTCACTTCCTGCGCCAGGTTTTTGTTCGTCGCGGCGATGATGCGGACATCCACCTGGATCTCTTCCGTCCCGCCCACCCTGTAAAAGCGGCGCTCCTGCAGGACTCGCAACAGATCGGCTTGCAGTTTGGGAGAGATGTCGCCGATTTCGTCGAGGAAAATGGTCCCGGCATCGGCGAGTTCGAACTTGCCCTTCGCTTGCCCATTGGCGCCAGTGAATGCACCTTTTTCGTAACCGAACAACTCGCTCTCAAGAAGAGTTTCGGTAAGAGCCGCGCAACTGACCACGATGAATGCTTTATCCGCCCGGCTGCCGGAGTAGTGAATGGCCCGCGCAACCAACTCCTTGCCGGTTCCGCTCTCGCCGTGAATTAAAACCGTGCTGCGTAAACTGGCAATCTCCTGCGTGAGGGCGAGGATCTCTTCCATCCGCGGATTTTTCGTGATGATGTCGTGATGCCGATAGTGACGACTGAGCTTCTTGCGCAAGATCGCATTCTCGCTTTGCAGCTTCTTGAGCTTCAGGATGCGCGAGACCAGCATCGAGATTTCCTGTGGATTGCACGGTTTCACGATGTATTCTTGCGCTCCCTCTTTCATTGCCTGGATGGCCGTGTCGACTGTGGCATAGGCAGTGATGATGATGACCGACGCGTCAGGCCGCACGCGATGGATTTCCATCATGGTCTCGATACCATCCATACCGCCGGGCATCTTCAAATCGACAAAACAGATGGCGTAATCGGTAACCTTTGCAAGTTCAACGGCCTTTCGCCCGTCCGGCGCGGTTTCCACTCGATAGCCGTCTTCTCGCAGCCACGCTGCCATCGACTCGCACATCACGTCCTCATCGTCAACGACCAGGATTGGCCAATTCTTTTTCATACTCCTCCATCCAGAGACGCAAAACGTTGCGCCAGATACAGGCCGCAATTCGAGCAATATCGTTCTGCTTTGGCGTCCACCAGCCCGATATGTGTCGAGAGACTCATGGCGCACTTCTGATCCGAGCAGTGCACAAGGCCGAACGTATGTCCCATCTCGTGCAGGACTTCTTTCGTGAGGCGTTCACGGAGCAGTGCATCCTGGCCGGGTAAGCCATAGAATTCCTGTCGCAGGCGGCACAAGGAAACGATTGCGATTGCGCCGTCGAGCTGCGCCTGGCCGAAAAGAAAACTCAACATCGGAATCGATAGATCGACGTCGGTTACACCCAGAATGCGAGTGGCATCCTTCTGCGGCGCGCGTGCCCCTGCGCGCGTCTCACCGTCGGGGGCGATTTGCGCCAATGTTTTCATGATCTCCACCGATTGATACTGCTGCCGCTTCGGGTCGAACGCATTCTCGGGAACCGCCAATCCGGGCAGCCGCCGTACAGGCAACGGGAACCATTCCGCGGCCGCATTTGTGATCCACTCCCACACCTTGTCTGGCACGTTTCCAACCGCGACAAGATAGAGCGCACTCACACAGGTTGCACCTGCACTTCCCGGAGCTCAGATTCACTTTTTCGCGATTTCAGCGGCACGGTCACGGTAAATGTCGTGCCGACGTTCCGCTTGCTTGAAACTTCCACTTCGCCATCGTGCGCCTTCACAATGCCATACAGCACAGCCAGGCCCAGGCCTACTCCTTTGCCATCAGCTTTTGTTGTAAAGAACGGATCGAAAATTTTGGATAAGTTCTCTGGCGCGATTCCTTCGCCGGTGTCCTGCACGGAAAGCTCGACATTTGTCCCCTGATCTACCAGTCGCGTCCGAATGGTGAGCGTACCGCCCCCCTTGGGCTGCATGGCTTGCGCCGCATTCAGAACAAGGTTGAGTACGACCTGCTGCATTTGCGACGAATCGCATTCCACCTGTGGCAGCGTCTCTTGCAAATCGAGGAGAATTTCCGTACTGAGTAACTTCAGCTTGTGCTGTGTCAAATTGAGAGTTGCGCGCACGATCTTGTTCAGATCTGCCGGCGCTCGCTGCGGCTTGGAACGCCGAGAAAACGCGAGGAGATCAGAGACGATACGGCCCACGCGCGCAGTTTCCGTCGAGATCAGTCCCAGATATTTCCGGAATTCAGCCTCCCGTCCCGGTGGAAACGCGCCGTTCGCCATCAGACGTTCCAGGAGCATCGACAGATTCAGTACACCCGAGACCGGATTGTTGATCTCATGTGCCACGCTGGCGGCGAGTTGCCCAAGCGACGCGAGACGGTCCGCCTGGATTAGCTTCCGTTGGGCTGTCTGCAGCTGTTGTGTCCGCTCCTCGACTTTGCTCTCCAGTGTCTGCTGCATCTCATTCAGCTGGTTAACGGCAACTTTCAGGCGCTCTCGCATGCGATTGAACGAATCGACCAATTCATCGAGTTCCTGGCTGCCATGCGTAATCTCGATATTCTGATCGAGATCCATTTCGCTGACGGCCTTTGTGCCTTGGATCAGTTGAACGATCGGCGTCGCCACGAATCGCCGCGTGAACAAAATGACGAATGCTGCTCCAATACTCACCTCGAGCAGAGTCCAGATGATCGTTTGCAGAGTGATGGTTCTGGTCTGTTGCTTGACCGGGTCCAGGCGTAGAGCAACATCGACCACGCCCAGCACTTTCATCGATGCATTATGCGCATGGCAACTGGCATTGCTGCACGAAGGCTCGTTGTAAATTGGCGTGACCATGCTGATGGTTTTCACGCCTTCGGGCGACGTTGTGTAGCGGACGCGTGAATCTTGAGCAGGTCTGTCACTGACCGGGGCGTGCTGGTGGCATGTGGCGCAGACTCTGTTCGTCAAGTTGGGCTGAACCTGTCTGGACTGCTCGCGGGCATCCGTTGAGAAGACTAGGCGGCCTTCGCGATTGAACATGCGGATACGCTCGACGCCTTCCTTATCCGCGATCTTTTGCATGATCTGGTACGCCGCTTTGCGATCGTCATCAAGCATGAACTGCCAGGTCGCGCCGGTGATGCTTCGCGAAAGTTCATCGGCACCCAGAATCATCGTCTCGAGGAGTTGTTTTTTCTGGCTGCGGAAGTTCAAATAACCGCTGACCGTGCTGATAGCGACGATGAGGATCGTCAAGGAGAGGATCAGCCGTGGGCCGAGCTTTCTAGGCATGGGAAGTCCGGTCCCAGCGGCCGCGACGACGCCTCGCACCGCTGGGAGAATCCTTCAAAATGCTAGTTCCGGAATCATTCCAAGGCGGTGATTTCCAGCGCGAGCAGTGGTGATCGCGGTCACATAGAACAGAATGAGCTAACCCCTGTAGTTGCTTGGCATTCACCTCTCCTCCGTGCGACTAAGAGGAACGGCAGGAAAGGGTAGAATTGCCGGGAACTTATTGGAGGAATTCTCGCAATCATGGCTACGAACCAAGGCAAATTGAATCGGCGACTGCAGTTGGGCATGGTGGGTGGCGGTCCGGGAGCGTTTATCGGCGCGGTGCATCGCATTGCGGCTCGCATGGATGATCGCTATGAACTGGTTGCCGGCGCCTTGTCATCCGACCCTGAGCGTGGACGCGCCGGCGCTCGCGAATTAAAGATTGCTCCTGACCGATGCTATGCGTCGTTCCAGGAAATGGCCGCGGCTGAATCCAAGCGGCCGGATCGAATCGACGTAGTTGCGATCGTCACTCCGAATGACGTTCACTATGCAGCAGCTAAAGCATTCCTCGAAAACGGAATCCACGTCATTTGTGACAAGCCGGTCACAACTACGGTGCAAGATTCGGTCGATCTCGCGAAGCTGGTGCAGCGTACTGGACTGGTGTTTGGTCTGACGCACAATTACACGGGGTATCCCATGGTGCGGCAGGCGAGGCAAATGATTGCCGATGGTGAGCTGGGGCCGATCCGGGTTGTGCAAGTTGAGTACGCCCAGGACTGGTTGTCCACGCCACTCGAGAAAACCGGTCAGAAGCAAGCGGTGTGGCGCACCGATCCAGCGCAAAGCGGGCAGGCGGGATGCCTGGGAGATATTGGCACACACGCATTCAATCTGGCGGAGTTTGTCACGGGACTTCACTGCGAAAAAATCGCAGCCGAACTCTCCACCTTCGTCCCTGGGCGCAGAGTCGACGATAACGTGCAGATGCTCGTGCGTTTCGACAAAGGAGCTCGCGGAATGTTGTGGTCGAGTCAGGTGGCTGCCGGAAATGAAAACAACCTGCGCCTGCGAGTTTACGGGGAAAAAGCGGGACTCGAATGGGGGCAGGAGGACCCAAATTATTTGTCCTTCCGCCCGCTCGGGAAGGCGCCGATGCTGATCCGCCGTGGGGGGCCGGCCGCCACTCCGGTGGCTGCGCATGCCAGCCGCATTCCATCGGGACATCCCGAGGGATACCTGGAGGCATTTGCGCAGCTCTATACCGACTTGGCCGAGCAGATTACGGCCAAGATGGAGAGCAGGGCGCCGAATTCTGCCTCATTGCTGGTGCCGACCGTCGAAGACGGAGTGGCCGAGATGCGCTTCATCGCTGCCGCGATCGAATCCTCAACGTACGATGCGCGCTGGACCTCGCTTCAGTAGGTGAAGAAAGGGTGGACCATGATCCGGCGTTTTTGCCTGACACTTGATTTAAAAGACGATCCGAAACTCATCGCCGAGTACAAAAAGTATCACGAGAAGATCTGGCCGGAGATCACAGACAGCATCAAGGAATCCGGCATCGAAGATATGGAAATATACCTGCTCGGCACTCGGATGTTCATGATCATGGAAGTGAACGGCTCGTTTTCTTTCGCAAAGAAAGCGAAAGCAGATCGTGCGAATCCTAAGGTGCAGGAGTGGGAGCAGTTGATGTGGAAGTTCCAGCAGGCCCTACCTCAGGCCAAGCCAGGCGAGAAGTGGCTGCCGATGGAGCGCATCTTTAAACTGGAAGCTTAAAACTCGAAGCTTGAATCCATGCACCAAGACCTGTAGATTGCCGCAGTCAGCTTGATACAGCCGCAAGGAGTCGTCCTTGCGGCTTCGCATTGGGAGCCCAGATGGAATTGACCGCTACCAAGCAGGAACACAGGCTTTTTCCCGCAGGCCACATTTTTGTCTTCATTGAAGTGACGGCTCTCTTTTATTTATGGGGCATTCCCAACAATCTTAACGATGTGCTGATCCGGCAGTTCATGAAGTCATTTGCGATCAACCGCTTCGAGGCTGGCTTGGTTCAATTTGCTTTCTATCTCGGCTACTTTCTGCTGGCCATTCCCGCGGCGCTCATGATGCGAAAATTGGGGTACAAAATAGGATTCGTCACGGGACTGCTGCTCTACGGATCGGGATGCTATCTCTTCTGGCCAGCCGCATTGTCGGGGCGCTATGTCTTTTTCCTGTTGGCTCTGTTTGTCATTGCCAGCGGTTTGTCGTTTCTTGAGACGGCGGCGAATCCGTTCATCGCTCAACTGGGAGATCCCGATACTTCCGAGCGGCGCCTCAATTTCTCGCAGGCATTCAACCCGCTCGGATCGATCACCGGCGTGTTGATCGGGACTGTCTTTATCTTCTCGGGAGTGGAGCTGAGCGCTTCTCAGATCGATTCCCTGAAAGCTCAGCATCTTTATGAGGCATACTTGCGCTCAGAAACATTGCGCGTCATCAAGCCCTATTTATTTTTGGGGACAATAACGATCCTTTGGGCGATTCTGATTCTTCGCACCAAATTCCCACCCATCCAGAGCGACCACGAGGACAGCAGGGAAGACCATGGCCATTTTCGTGACTTGCTGCGCTATCCGCATTTTCTGTTGGCTGTTGTTGCGCAGTTTATGTATGTCGGCGCGCAGGTCGGCACCTGGAGCTATTTCATCCAATATGTGCAGGAATTCACCCATCAGCCGGAAAAGATCGCTGGCTATTTGCTGACGGGCATGCTGGCAGCGTTTGGCATCGGTCGGTTTTCATCCGCTTACCTCATGCGGTTTGTCTCACCGGGCAAATTGCTGGGAGGATACGCCGTGACTAACGTGCTTCTGGTCGCAGTGGGCGTTCTAATTCCGGGCTGGATCGGGCTCTGGGCGCTGTTTCTCACCAGCTTCTTCATGTCGGTAATGTTCCCAACCATCTTCGCTCTCGGCTTGAAAAAACTTGGGCCCAACACGAAGATTGGCGGATCTCTGCTGGTCATGGCGATCGTAGGTGGGGCTGTGTTGACACCGATCATGGGGCTGATCTCTGAAACGCACGGGATCGCGGCCGCGTATTTCGTCCCCCTGGTCGCGTACGTGTGCGTGGCGCTCTATGCGTTCGCGGGCGCGAAAGCTCGCGGCACTGGCGAACTGGCCTGAACTGGGCGAAGTTCATTTTTCATAACGAGCTCGCTTGTGATGGAGGTCACAGGCGAATAGGGCACTGAGGCATATAAAGGTGGGTCCGTAGATCGCATCCAAGCTCTCCATCATGCCTGCACTCCAGGATGGAGAGCGGGAAGGTTCGGGATGAGAACTTGGGTCCGATGCCGATGTGCACTTGTCTTTCTCGTCTTTGCAGCAGGTTTAGCAGTTCCAGATGTGGGTACAGCCGACCCCGTCCGCCTGTCGGTTCGGAGGGCGGAAGCATATGCTGCGTTCAGCTCCGCTACGTCCCTTCCTGATCCCGCCCAGGAGCAACTCCAGAAATTTCTCACCTCACCACTGCCGGGACAGGCGAAACCGAAAGAAGCGGCCTCTTTTTACAACCCTGACAACCTGTATCAGTACATCGATGGTGGCGCCGACGTGTATCTGCTCTATGACTTCCGCCGGTTGATTCATCAGGATTTCAAGAGCGGCAGCGCGGACATCACGGCTGATATCTATGACATGGGAGTTCCTGACAACGCTTTTGGGATTTACGCCGCCGAGCGGTCTCCTCGCTACAAGTTCCTCCCGGTCGGAATTGAGGGCTACAGCAGCAAAGGCATTCTGAATTTCGTTCAGGATCACTACTACGTGAAGCTGTCCGCGATGAGCGGGAGCTCTGAGACGCTGCTTGGCTCCTTTGCGCGCACGTTGTCGCAGCGCATCGGAGGGAAGAAGACTGTGCCTGCCTTACTGACGAAACTCCCCACGGAGAAACGCATCGCACATTCCGAGCAGTACATCCGAAAGGATCCTCTGGGTCACCCATTCCTCGCTCCGGCCTACGTCGTGGGCTATTCGTGGAGCACGAAGGAAGGCAAGTTGATCGTGACGGTAGCGGCTGAGCCTGCGTTGGCAAAGGCCCGGCTGGAGCAACTCGCGAAGCATTTCAAAGACACAGGCGAGTGTAAGCCTGCACCCGAGCTCGGCGATGGCGCCATCAGCGCAAAAAACAGTTTCGAAGGAACCATGATCGCGCGCACGCAAGGGCGTTATTTGATTGCGCTATTGAATCCACCGGCGAACGGAGCTCAGATTCTGAAGAGCACAGCGCAGAGTTTGCCGTGATGGTTGGTCGATAGCGTTTGAAAATTGAAACTTTGGTGTTCGCACACTTTCGGATGAGCGGACAACAGTTTCCCCAGGAGTTACGTATGAAACAAGGCGAATGGAATCGTAGAGAATTCATCGTGAAACCACTGGTCTTTGCCGGTGCTGCCGGTGTGCTGGGCCGCACCGAGTCCTTAGTCGCGCAGCCTGCGACAACTCCGTCTGGACCACTCCTGACGCGGATGCTAGGCAAAACTGGTATTTCCCTGCCCATCGTGAGTATGGGCGTGATGAATGCCGACATCCCCGGCCTTCTGCGGCGCTCCTATGAGCTTGGCATTCGTCACTTCGACACGGCTGCGAGCTATCAACAAGGCCGCAACGAAGAAATGGTTGGCCAGGTCATCAAAGAACTAGGTGTGCGCGACAAGGTGATCATCTCGACCAAGCAAGCCGTGCGCAATCATCATCTGCCGACCGAGGAAGGGAAGGAGCGTTTCGTCAGGGGCGTGGAAGCCAGCCTCGAGCGCTTGCAGATGGATCACGTGGACATCCTCTATTCCCACGCTGTGGACTCGCCAAATCACCTCAAAGAGGAAGGTCACCTTCAAGCGCTTCAGGCGCTGAAAAAAGAAGGGAAGGCGCGCTTCATCGGCATCTCCACGCACAATACGGTCGAGGTCATCCCCGAAGCCGTGAAGCTGAACATGTTTGACGTATTCCTCGTCACGTGGAATTACACCATGGCACACGATCAGGAGATGCTGAACATCATCAAACATGCGGCGAATAGCGGAATCGGAATCGTTGCGATGAAGACCCAGGCGGGAGGTACAGTCCGGCCCGATCCCAAACTCCCGAAGCAGTTGCCTCTATTCAGCCAGACTGCGCTGCTGAAGTGGGTGCTCAATCACGAATTTGTGACGACCGCGATCCCCGGCTTCAGCACGTACCAGCACCTTGAGCAGGATTTTCCTGTCGCTCGCGATCTCGCCTACACCGACGAAGAAAAGCAGTTTCTGGCAGACAAGGCGTTTGCGGCCAGCGCGGAATTCTGCCACCAGTGCGGTCAATGCCGCGAGGATTGCCCAAAGCGTGTCGATATCCCGGTGCTCATGCGTTCGCACATGTACGCCGTGCAGTACGGCAACCGGGCATTAGCGCGGCAGACATTAGCCGAGCTTCCCATTGGAAAGGGAATCGAGGCATGTGGCAGCTGTGATACCTGCGCAGCCTCTTGCCGTAACAGCGTGCGGATCGCGCGAAAAATCGATGATCTGAAGGCGCTGGCATTCTGCTGACAACGGGACGCTATTCTTCCATCGATGGCCTGATTGGATCGGTTCGATCGCGCAGGCGCGGTAACCAGAGTGAATCCCGATTTCGGTGTCGAAGGCGCGGTGCTCGGTGGCCGGGACCATTCAACTGCAAGCACGTTTCAGCTTTTGGCTCCGCTAAGCGAGGAATCACTCTTTGCTCCTGGTGAGAAGAAGCAGATTCCTCGCGTTGCTCGGAAGGACAAAGAGATACGGATCTTCCTAGTACGAAGTGTGAGGCTCATTCCAGTTGATCCGCGGAAATGTTTTCGCGCGAAGGACTTGGTTGCCGCAACTCTGGACTTGGTTGTTTGTGGCCGAATCAAAGCCCCGAGATTAAGCCCACTGCTGAGCGTCATTTACTCCATCCGCTAGAACGCGTCTCAACGCCACAGAGGTCTGCTGTTTCGCCTTGACTTCGTCAGTGAGAGCCGACTGCCATCACTCCCACCTGTGATTCCGGTCACTGAGCGCACATTCGGAATCAAGCGATAAACGTAGCGTCTTGAGAGCACTGGACTGACCACGCGACCAGGAAGTCCAGATTGAGGAGGCGGCGGGAGACTGATCGGATTACGTGACTGCACGCGGCTAAGCACTTATTCGAAACTCTATTGGATACTCCTGTTACGACATCCAAGAAACTCCCCACCGAAATTACCCGAATAGCGGGATTCAGTAACGAGATCAGCGCAAAATCCTGATTTTCTGTGCGCAACTTGCTGCTCTCGAACCGCAGGGCTCCGATTCACCGATTGCCGAGAAGCCAGGGGGACTGTCTATGCCGAAAGGCGAGAAGCAAACAATTGCAACACATCTTGAATCGAGCGGCGTCTCTCGTCGCAATTTTCTACAGCTCTGTTCAAAAATCATCGTCGCCGCTCCGATCGGCTTAAGCCTTACAAGTCATCGCACTGCAGCCCAAGTCGCAAAGATTGTCGGGAAAGCGCGGCGTCCGTCGGTCATCTGGTTGCACTTTCAGGACTGCACCGGATGCACCGAGACTCTCCTCCGCACCTCGACTCCGGATGTCGCTCATCTCATCCTCGACGTGATCTCGCTGGACTATCACGAGACTCTGATGGCTGCTTCCGGAGCGCAGGCAGAAGCCGCTTTGAAGTCCGCCATTGAAGACAACGCTGGCAAGTACGTTTTGGTGGTCGAGGGAGCCATTCCTACCCGCGATGACGGTGTTTTCATGGAACTGGCGAGTCGTCCGGCCATTCAGGTGATCAAGGAAGTTGCGGGACAAGCCGCCGCCGTGATCGCGATGGGCTCGTGTGCCTCCTGGGGTGGAGTTCCTTCGGCAGATCCGAATCCGACGGGCGCCGTCGGTGTCGATTCCGTCATTTCTGGAAAGCCGATCGTTAATCTCCCAGGGTGCCCTCCCAACCCGTACAACCTGCTCGCAGTGGTTCTCGAACACGTGACGATGGGCAAACTGCCGGCACTTGACCAGTACGGACGTCCGAAATTCGCCTACGACCGTGTCATCCACGAGAACTGCCCTCGCCGCGCGCACTTCGATGCCGGCCGATTCGCGCATTCGTTCGGCGACGAAGGTCATCGCAAAGGCTGGTGCCTCTACAAACTCGGCTGCAAGGGCCCGGTCACACATGCATCGTGTGCTTCGCGTCACTTCAATGAAGTGCCGGGAGTGTGGCCGATCGGAACAGGCGTTCCTTGCCTGGGCTGCACGGAGAAAGGCGTCGTTTGGCAAATGGGAACGTTCGAGACGGTCCCAATTCATCTGGCCACTCCCCCGGAGACATACCCACCGATCTACAGCACGGCCGGCGCGCTCAAAGTGGGAGCCGCAGGTCTGGTCGGAGCGATCGCGGGAGCTGTCGGAGGCGCCGCATGGGTGGCCTCGCAGCGCTTCCAGAGCAGCATGGAGGCCGGCGTCACCCGAATCGCCGCCGATCGAGCCCACGCCGAGAAAACGAAAGCCCCGACGGAAAAACAGCCTCCGAAGAAAGAGGAATAACGTGGCCATCACTCGTCGACAACTTTTTTCGGGAGTCGCGAAGGCTGGAGTGCCCGCCGCGGTAGCTGTTGTCGCGGGCACCGATGTGCTGCACGCCGACGAAAAGATTCCCGTTCCCAGCGCGGCCGTCGGACTCCTCTATGACGCCACGATCTGTATCGGATGCAAGGCGTGCGTCGCCGCCTGCGCGGAAGCCAACAACACTCCGCCCGACACACGCGGCGACGGACTCCATCAGTCGCCCTCTGATCTGAACGATCTCACTCGCAACGTCATCAAGCTCTACAAAGAAGAAGACGGCTCAGCTTTTTCGTTCGTAAAACGCCAATGCATGCACTGTCTGGATCCCGCGTGCGCAGCGGGATGTCCGTTTCAGGCCCTGCATAAGGATCCCGAGAGCGGCATTGTCAGCTGGACCGAAGACAAGTGCATCGGCTGCCGGTACTGCACGATCACCTGCCCGTACCACGTGCCGCGATTCCAGTGGAAGGGATTCAATCCACGAGTCACAAAATGCGAATTGTGCAGCGAGCGGCTGGCACAAGGTCTCAAGCCCGGATGCACCAGCGTGTGTCCAACGGGCGCAGTGATATTCGGTCCACGCTCGGTGTTGCTGCTCGAAGCCAAACAACGAATCGAAAAAAATCCCGGCCGCTACTACCAAAATCGCGTTTACGGCGAAACCGACAATGGCGGCACGCAAGCCCTGTACCTGTCACGTGTGCCGTTCGAAAAACTCGGGCTTCCGGAACTTGGGCCTGAGTCGGTTCCGGCGAAGACTCTTCGATGGCAGAGACGTTTCTATCAATACTTCGCGTTGCCTGCTGTGTTGTATGCAGGTCTTGTGCAAGTCATCCGCAAGAATCTGAGTGGGCATGAAGAAGAAGCGCATCAGCGCGAGAAAGAAACCGGATTGAGGGCGCAATTATGAGCACGGCACCCATAGAAATCGGCGACGCGCGGCAGCATCGCTGGGAGCGCAACGTCCCCGTGTACGGATTCCCGGTCGTCAACAAGTTCTTCCTGGTCCTGTTCGCCCTGGTTCTGCTGGCCTTCATCTTGACCGCATATCGCGAACTCGCAGGACTCGGTCCGGTCAGCGGCATGAATGACGCCTACGGCTGGGGCATCTGGAAAACCTTCAACGTGATGGTCCTCACCGCACTCGGTTCGGGAGCATTTGCGGTTGGGATCGCGGCTTGGGTTTTTCGACGGAAGCGTTTGCATTCGTTGATGCGCATGGCACTGCTCACCAGCTTCCTGGCTTATGCCTGCGGGCTGCTGCTGCTCGGCATCGACGCGGGAAGACCATGGAATTTCTACTGGATTGTCTTTCCATGGAGATGGAACATGCACTCGCCTCTCGCCGAAGTCGCGATTTGCATGTCGATCTACGCCATGATTCCTTTAGCGGTCGAGAACATCCCGCCCGTGTTGGAGAGACTTTGGTATTTCGATTCCCGCCTGCGGCCGGGCGTGGAGAAGATCGAAAAACGCCTGCACTACTTCTTTCCGTACGTCATCGCGGCGGCGTATCTGCTGCCCGGCATGCATCAGTCCTCCCTCGGTGCACTCATGCTGCTGGCCGGCGAACGAGTACATCCTCTCTGGCAGACGCCCTGGTTGCCACTACTTTATCTGGGCGCCGCAACTTTCATGTCATTCGGATGTGTTGCCGGAACCACCATGCTCTGCTGCCTCGTGTGGAAACGCGCGATGGACTGGGAGGTCCTCGTTGAAGCGGCGCGCATCACTTTCTGGCTCATATTCGGTTGGTCGGCGCTGCGATTCCTCGACATCCTGTTCCGCGGAGTCTTACCCACAGCCTTCGCCTTCGACCGGTTTGCCGCAGTCTTTTGGCTCGAAATGCTGCTGATTCTGATCGGCGGTTATCTGCTGTGGCGCTCGCTGAAGAATCATAATCCGCAGCCGATGTTCGTGGGCTACATCTTGAGTTCAGCCGGCGGAATGATTTACCGCTTCAGCCCAACCACCCTCGCATTCCGGCCGAATCCGGAAGCTCTGTATTTTCCGGCCACGATCGAAATTCTGGTTTCCTTGGGTTTCATTTCTCTTGGAATTCTGGGCTTCCTAGTTGCCGTGAAAAGGCTCGCCATCTTGCCGGCTCCTTTGAGCGAGTGGCACGACATGGCGAGTTACTTCCGATTCCGCCGTCCGTACATCCGGTGGACCGGATATTTCAAGTACGGACATTTCGGTGAAGACGAAACACCGTCAGAGTCGGATTAAAAGCAGGTTCTTATGGCAAAACGAATCACCATTGATCCCATTACGCGAATCGAAGGCCACCTCCGCATCGACGTTGAGGTCGACAATAACGCCGTCAGCAATGCATGGGCTTCGTGCACCATGTGGCGCGGCATCGAAAAGATTTTGCGCGGCCGCGATCCTCGGGATGCGTGGATGTTCACCCAGCGGTTCTGCGGAGTCTGCACGACCGTGCATGCCATGGCCAGCGTGCGATCGGTCGAAGACGCGCTGAAGCTGGAAGTGCCGCTGAATGCGCAATACATCCGGAATCTGATCCTCATTGCCCATGCGTTGCACGATCACATCGTGCACTTCTATCAACTGTCGGCACTCGACTGGGTTGATGTGTTGCAGATCCCGAAGGCAGATCCGGTTGCGACATCAAAGCTGGCCGAGAGCATCTCGCCGTGGACTCGCAATTCCCGCAATGAGCTCAAGGCCGCACAAGATCGCGTGAAAGCCGTTGCCGCGAGCGGCCAGCTTGGAATTTTCGCAAACGGCTACTGGGGCCATCCGGCGATGAAGCTCTCGCCCGAGGTGAACCTCCTGGCGTTCTCTCATTACGTGCAGGCGCTCGAGTACCAGCGGAAGGCGCTGCAGGTCGTTGGCATTCTCGGATCGAAAACTCCGCACATTCAGAACTTGACCGTCGGCGGTGTCGGCAATGCCATTGATCTGGACAGTCAGGCCGCACTCGGCATGGACAAGCTGGAGATGATCCGGTCTTTGTTGGCCGAAGTCACTCAGTTCGTACAACAGGTGTACTTCGTCGATGTATGCGCGGTGGCAGCTATGTATCCCGATTGGTTCAAGATTGGCAGCGGCGTGAAGAATTACCTCGCTGTTCCCGATCTGCCGTTGGATAGCAAAGGATCAGCCTACGACTTGCCAGGTGGATATATCCGTAACGCAGATCTGGCAGGAGTAAAGGGATTCCAAACGGCCGCTGATCCTGCTTTTCGGCAAGGGGTCACCGAAGATGTGATGCACGCCTATTACAAGGGAGATAAGCCCCTGCATCCTTGGGTGGGCGAAACCGAACCAGCGTTCACCGGTTGGGAAGGCGAGCAGAAATACTCGTGGGTGAAGGCTCCACGCTTCAATGGCGAACCGATGCAAGTCGGACCATTGGCGCAGGTTCTGATCGGCTACTCGCAGGGGCACGCGCTTACGAAGAAATATACCGATCTGGCTATCGAGAAAATTGCAGCTGTCGGCGGCCCGCACGCCACTCCCGCCGCATTGCATTCCACTCTCGGACGTCATGCTGCCCGTGCCATTCGGGCTTGCATGCTGGCGGAACTGGCACAGAAGCACTGGCAGTTGCTGGTCGATAACATCGCCAAAGGTGATTACAGTGTCTACAATCAGCCAGTTCTCCCCTCGCACGAAGTTGAGGGAGTCGGAACGCACGAAGCTCCTCGCGGAACTCTGTCTCACTGGGTCGTGATTAAGGACGAGAAAATCAAAAACTACCAGGCAGTCGTTCCCTCTACCTGGAATGCCAGTCCCAGGGATCACACGGGAGCGCACGGTCCTTACGAGGCATCTTTGCTACATACGCCTCTGGCGCGTCCTGAGGAGCCATTGGAAGTGCTTAGGACCGTACACTCGTTTGATCCGTGCATGGCCTGTGCCTGTCATGCCTTCGATCCTTCGGGACGAAAGATTGCGACGGCAAAAATCCTGTGAACAGCGTCCTCATTGGCGGGATGGGCAATGTGCTGCTCGGGGATGATGCATTCGGCCCGTACATCATCCGGTTGCTCGAGTCGCAATACGTTTTCGACGAAGAGATCGAGTTAGCCGATCTGGGCACGCCCGCGTTGGATCTGACACACAGAATCGCGGCTCGCCGCGGAGTGATTCTCATCGATTGTATTGCGCCCGGCGAATACAAAGCAGGCACGGTGCTCCTCTACACAAAACAGGAATTGCTCAGCGCGATCCCTGCTCGCCGCTTTGATCCCCATTCTCCTGCGCTTTCCGAATGCCTGCTCACAGCGGAGATGTTGGGTGCGGTTCCAGAACAGGTTTTGTTAGTCGGGGCAGTGGGAGAATCTTTTGAGCCAGGTCTCCCGTTGAGCGTCAGCCTTTCAGCATCGATTAGCAGGGTGATCGATGCGGTCCTCCATGAACTGAAATCGCTTGGAGTCAGCTTCCGGCCAAAATTCTGTGCCGCCGGTGAGATGGGCGTCTGGTGGCAAAAGAGCCCGTCGTCGACAATTCTTATCCCCGACCCGTTATCGAAATCCTGAGGCTTACCTTTGCCAGTTCTGATGGCAGTATGCAAGGATTTTCATCCTTGTTTGCTCGACAATGACCCGATAACATCCATAACAATTCTGCACTCCACGCAATCCCCCGGGTGCGATCGGTAGATCCATAAACGCAGGAAGGATCAGGATGAGCCCTCGACTGGCCACTTTTGTTCTGTTCTTTGCCTTTTTGCTTGTCTCGTCTCCTCTGGTGGCGCAATCGAACCCCGCCATCTTCCCGGCTGGCTTGAGTTTCGGCTATATCCCAAACGGCCAAACCATGCAGCAAACGGTGAGCGTCTACGATATTGGAAAGGTCAATGTCACGATCGAATCAGTCAGTCCGAGTATTTCGGGCTTCACCGTGGTTTCCGGGGCAATTCCTCAGACGATCACGCCCGGACAACGCGCTGATTACGTCATTCAGTTCAATCCGACAGCGGCCAAGAGTTATTCTGGCCGCCTCGACTTCACCTTCGCGGCACAGGGGGCAGAGTCGGTGACGCTAAGTGGATACGGCACCAACCCCAATGCGATTCCCACTCTCAGCACCACCTCTCTGAATTTTCCGAATCAGCCATTGGGGACCACGAGCGCGCCCCAGACTCTCACCATTACGAACAACGGAACCGCATCCGTTAACTTGACCAACGTGATTGTGACCTATCCCTATTCGCAAACGGGATGGACCAAATCTACAGCGATTGGTGCGGGCAAATCCTTGAGTTTGTCCATCACATACACTCCAACAGCGGTCACCAGCCAGCCGGGAACGATTTCACTCACCTACAACGTTGCTTCTCCCAGCGGCGTGAGTTTGTCGGCAAATGGCGTCAGCGGTACCGTACTCGGCATTCGTAACTATCCAACGCTACCCGCTGCCACGCAGAACTCCGCCTACCAGGCGACTTTGGACGCCGTTGGCGGAACGGCGCCTTACAGCTGGGCGCTTGCTTCGGGATCCAGTTTGCCCGCCGGTCTCAGCTTGTCGAGTGCGGGCATCATCTCCGGAACGTTGCAGTCCACTGTAGCGGTAGGAAATTATCCCGTAACGATTCAAACCATGGACGCAACCCACAGCAGGGCGAGCTTGGCGATGACCCTGCCGGTGGGCTCCAAGACCGGAGCCAAGAACTGCAACACGATCAGCTATGACGCTGCGGACGGTTCTGGTCCCCTGGTACCCATCAACGATCTCGGGACCAACTATTATTTGAATTCGGAGGAAGGTGGACTTTACGCCGATGGGAGCAACACCGACGATCCCACCCATGATTCTTATGGCCAGTCTGCAGCGGAAGCTATTGTTCCACTTGACGGCAACGGGAACTATAGCCCGACAGGCAAGTATGTGTTCATCTCCGTTGGATTGTCCGTGACGCAGCAGCCCTTTGGAGAATTTGTTTCTCTCGTCGATGCCGATCCTTCCAAGAACCCGAATTTGGTCGTTGTAAACGGGGCCACCGGAGGAGCCACCGCTTCTCTGCTCGCGGGCAAGAACAGCAATTTCTGGAATGCCATGGTGTATGACTACCTGCCCAACGCGGGTGTCACAGCCAATCAGGTGGTCGCGGCATGGGTGCTTGACGTGAATGGAGGGCCTAGCGGTACATTTCCCGCCGACATGACCGGCCTACAGGGCAATCTCCAGACGATCGCGCAGAATCTGCTGCTCAAGTTCCCCAACATCAAGCTCGCGTATTACTCCAGCATCAATTACACGGGATACTCCAATGGTGCCGCCAATCTCGATCCCGAACCCTACGGATACGAAGGCGGGATGGCGGTGAAAAACGCCATCGAGGATCAGATCAGTGGAGATCCCAACATGAACTACGATCCTGCGAAAGGCAAAGTGAAGGCGCCCTGGATCGCATGGGGACCTTACTACTGGGCGAATGGGATGATCCCGCGCAGTGACGGACTGGTGTGGACGTGCCAGGATCTCGACACGGATGGAACGCATCCGTCGAATCCCGCGGGCCGGATTAAGATCTCGACCCAGTTGCTGAATTTCCTGAAAACTGACGATACCGCCTCGAAATGGTTCCTGGCGCCGTCCGCCAAGAAGTAACACCTCTAACCTTCAAATGGAAACACGATGGTTACATGGGGGGCGCAGGTTTCGAATCTAACCAGCTATAATGGTTTGACTGGTTGAAAAAACGCTCGCGTGGGTACGATGAATCCGGAAAGATCCTCAGTGGTGTCGTCCTCAGATTTGGAAGGTACGTAATTGAAACAATTAGAAGCGCTTCAGAACGTAGTACCCACAACTATGTGCACGGAAATGACGCTTCTAGATCTTCCCTCGCCACAAGATCGGCAACTTAGAACTAAATACCACGTTATTGCCAACGCTCGACAGCATTCCACCAGATGACGCGCAGCCATTCATCCACACCGGTTTTTGCCCACTGGCGGTGTGTCCACCAGCGAGTGCCAAATTGCGTGTCGTCATGAGCGGCTGCGACCGAAACGGTTTTGCCACGTAATTCGTGGCGAAAAATGCTGAGCGCGCGACGTGTGTGAAAATCTGACGTCACCAGCAGGATGCGCGTGCCTGTTTCATGCGCCAAACAGTGAGCGACATCGTGCGATTCATCGCGAGTGGACAGACCTGTAATAGGACACACCTTCATCGCCGCATGCTGCGGCAGATCATGGATGTACTGCTCAGCCAACTCAACCTGTGAGAACTCGTAGATTTTTGTCGCGGCAGGTACGTCCAGCAGAGCGCGAGGAGCATAGCCCCGGTTGAGGAGTGCAAGCGCATGTGCCGGGCGGACGTTCGTCTCTCCTGCAAGCACGACGATGACGTCGGAAGGTTGCGGTGCGTCGACTACCAAGAGGCTACCCGCGTTGAGGACGAACCAGATCGCCCCGCAGGTAATCAAGACAACGAGGCACAGTTTGATGAGGTATCGACGGCGCAATTTCCAGTTCTCCATGTGATTCCTAATGCCGTTTTGGTTACTTTAGGTAGCCCATATGGGCCTAATCGATGCAGGTTTCACATGCTAAAATTGCGAGTTCGTACAGGAAGCAACTTCGCACCGGAAACTTTCATGACGACCTACTCTGCCGCAGATTCATCCGTTGAGCAATTGAAGAACAAGATTCAGCAGCGCGAAGCCCGCGTGGGAATTATCGGGCTGGGCTATGTCGGACTACCTCTCGCTCTGCTTTACAGCGAACAGAAGTTTCGCGTTACCGGTTTCGACATCGATGCGCGCAAGGTGGATACCCTCGCCAAAGGAGGATCTTACATCTATCGCATCGCGCCTGAGGAAATCCAGGCTGCGAAAACGAGCGGCTTCTCGGCGACGTCTGACTACTCGCAAATCACGCAGATGGATGCGATCATCATCTGCGTCCCCACTCCGCTGAACGAATATCACGAACCGGACCTGAGTTTCATCACCGACACTACGCACTCGATTGCGCCTCACTTGCGCGCCGGACAACTGGTCGTCCTGGAAAGCACTACTTATCCGGGCACGACAGAAGAGGTGATGATTCCAATTCTGGAGAAAGAGAATAAAGCAGGGCTGAAGGCTGCGCGCAACGAAGCGCCCGCCGGGAAAGAATTCTTCGTCGCGTTTTCGCCGGAGCGTGAAGACCCTGGCAACACGACGGTTGCGCGGCGCGATATTCCGAAGGTGGTGGGCGGTTTGAACCGCCAGGCTTCTGAACTGGCAGGCGCTCTGTACGGATCGATCTTCAATCGCACGGTTCCGGTTTCTTCTCCGGCTGCGGCCGAGATGACGAAGTTGCTCGAAAACATATATCGCTGCGTGAATATCGCCCTGGTGAATGAACTCAAGCTGCTGTCGTTGCGTATGGGGATCGATATCTGGGAAGTGATCGAGGCAGCTTCCACCAAGCCGTTTGGCTTTCATCCCTTCTATCCGGGCCCTGGCCTTGGCGGCCATTGCATCCCAGTCGATCCGTTTTATCTCTCGTGGAAGGCGAAGGAGTGGGATTTCCGCACGCGCTTCATCGAGTTGGCAGGCGAGATTAACATCAACATGCCGTACCACGTGCTGGCCTCGGTGAGCGGCGCGCTCAACAAGCAAAAGAAATCGGTGAATGGCGCGCGCGTTTTGGTTTTGGGCGTGGCCTACAAAAAAGACATCGACGATCTGAGAGAATCGCCCTCGTTAACGATCATCGAACTGCTGCAGCAAGAGGGAGCTGAGGTCAGTTATAACGATCCGTACTTCCCGTTCATTGGCAGGGGACGAAAATACAATCTGCAGATGACGTGCGCGGAGTTGAAAGATCTTGGCAAATACGATTGCGTCGTCATTGTGACCGACCACTCTGACTACGACTACCGGAAGATTGTCCATGAGGCCCAGTTGGTGGTCGACACGCGCAATGCCACAAAAGGAATCGACAGCCCTAAAGTTGTGCGCTGCTAAGGGAAGGCAAGCCAACGGTCGACGGGCAATCTGTACTGCAACTGTGTAGATTTTTGCAGGGTGGACCACACTCAGCACGGGTTGCAATCCCCAGAACATTCTTTATTTTCAGCTGTTTGCCCCAGAGCCGCAGACTTGGGGAATGGCCTGTTTCGTGCAGGTCTAGACGTGGGGAGTACACTTTTAATGTGTGGTGGATGAACTCCCGGGTGACCCTGAATCCCCCACGCCAGTGCAACTTTTGCATCTCAGTCGGTGTTAGCAACAGTCGAAGCAGCAGAAGGATTATGACTCCGCCGTCCTCCTCAGGTGCATTGCTGTTCTCATCACTTCCGAAGTGGAGAGCGCCCTGGTCAGAGTTTCTCTTCAGCTATAGCGTCCAGGCGACCATTATCGCCGTTTTCTTCTGGGTACCCATACTTGCGCCTCAGGTCCTCGAATCGAAAAAAGATTATCACGCGATCGAATTGGTGCCGACGCCCGTACCGGAAAATCATGAACCGCAGCGGCAACTTCGGAAGCCGCTACTGGCGCGACTGGAGCCAGTTGATGCGCCGGCCGCGCTACGACTGCCGGTTCCGCAGCCACAACCACGAGCGAAGCTAGCCGATGCGCCTGCGCCGGAAATAAAGATCGCGGCCAAGAAGCTGGACGCAGTACCAACGCCAGTTGCTCCCGTAATTCCAAGACAGATTGTACGGACAAATCTCTTTTCCACGGGGAGTTCGGCTCCCCAGACGATTGAGCGTGCACCGCAGCACGTCCAAACCGGAGGGTTTGGCGACCCGAATGGTGTGCCGGCGCGGACGACGCAGACCCGAGCTGTGAATATTGCGCAAGCTGGCGGTTTTGATCTGCCAACCGGCCCGGGGTATGGCAACGGGACTGGCGGAGCGAATGGGGTTCGTGGTGTTGTCGCAAGCACTGGTTTTGGAGGCGGAGTTGCGACAGGAAACGCGAAATTGGCAAGTCCCACCGGCGTGGTGCGGAATGCCGGCTTTGGCAACGCCGATGTGCCGGCACCTCCGACGGTTCAGTCTCACCCGGCTGAGTCGGCAGTCGCGAAGTTGACCCCCGCGGAAATTCTCTCGAAACCTCTTCCGGTTTACACAGATGAAGCTCGGGCCAAGAAAATCGAAGGTGAAGTGCTGCTAGAAGTAGTGTTCGAAGCGAGCGGCAAGTTGCACGTGGTGAAAGTCGTGCGAGGACTGGGGCATGGTCTGGATGATGCGGCGATCCGGGCCGCCGAGCAGATTCGCTTCAAGCCAGCACTCCGGGACGGTCAGCCTGCAGATTCGACGGCCGTCGTACACATCATTTTCCAGATAGCTTAATCAGCTCCCAGAAGGTTGCTATGCGTATTCTGCGGTTGGGTTGGGTATTTCTGTTGAGTATGGCGCTTTGGTGCGCTTCGGCCATTGCCCAGGATTCTTCTTCCCATCAGGGGACGCCGGAGGCGAAGTCGTCGACTTCGGAATCGGCAGCGCAACCGCCTCAGGGTTTGTCCGGTCCCGCATTGACGTTGAATGAGGTCCTCGACCATGTTGTAGAGCGGGAGCATTATTTCATGGCGCAGATGCGTCACATGCACCCGATGGTCGAGACATATCTTCAAGATCTGAAGAATGATTCCGAGGGTAATGCTTCACCCGTCAAAGATGAATATTTTCTTGGCCGGCTGGATATGACCGACGGACCGGAGGATGTTTCCTTTGTGGGGCAGCCTGGGTTCGGTCATCGCATGCTAGCCAAGCTGACGGGCGTTTACTCGCTGCACTATCTACCGATGGGTTTCGCGCAGATGGTGGTGCTCGACAGCGATTTTCAAAAGCGGTACTACAAATTCAACTTTGTTCGTCGCGAATTTCTGGGCGAGGTGCGCTGCCTGGTAATCGATGTCCAGCCCAAAGAGGATGACAAGACGCCACGCTTTCTGGGTCGAATCTGGGTCGAGGACCAGGATTACAACATTGTGCGGTTCAACGGAACATACTATCCACAACCGAAGGTCAATTTCTTTTTCCACTTCGATAGCTGGCGGCTCAACATGCGGCCGGGGACATGGCTGCCGGCCTACGTTTACATCGAAGAATCGAATCTGAAGACGGGGCTGACAAAGACGCTTCATTTCAAAGCGCAGACGCGGCTCTGGGGATATGACCTGAAGGGGCTCGGCAAGAACGAAGAATTCACACAAATTCTGGTGGACTCTCCTGACTCGGTGAAGGACCAGAGCGACGCAGCTTCGGATCCATCGCCCGTCGTAGCCCAACGCCTGTGGGAAAAGCAAGCTGAGGAGAATGCCATCGAGCGAATGCAGAAGATCGGACTGCTGGCTCCCCCCGGCGAAGTGGACAAGATTCTCACAACGGTTGTGAATAATCTTCTGGTCACGAACAATATCGACCTGCAGGGAGACTACCACTGTCGCGTTCTGCTGACGTCGCCGCTTGAATCGTTCACGATTGGGCACACGATCGTGATCAGTCGCGGGCTGCTGGACGTACTTCCGGACGAAGCGTCACTGGCAATGGTTCTGGCGCATGAGTTGAGCCATATCGTGCTGGGTCATCCTTTCGATACGAAGCTGGCATTCAATGACAAGCTCTTTTTTCCGGACGAACAAACGTTCCAGCGTCTCGATTTCAAGCGCAGCGCGGCCGACGAAGAAGCGGCGGATACAAAGGCTTTAGAGTTGCTGAAAAACTCTCCTTACAAGGACAAATTGGGCAACGCGGGTTTGTTCCTGAAGTCGCTGCAGCAGCACTCACCGGAACTGCCGAAGTTGATTCGTCCCCACTTGGGGAATGCCTTAGCGGGCGGCAAAGGAATACGAATGTCGCCGCTGCTCGAAGCGGCGCCTGCGTTGGATGAAAAGAAACTGGATCAGATTGCGGCGTTGCCCCTCGGCGGGCGGATTAAGGTTGATCCGTGGAGCGATCAGGTGGAACTGTCAAAGGCGAAGCCTGTGCCCTTGACTTCGGCGCGTGAAAAAATGGAATTCGAGATCACGCCGTTCTTTCCATATCTAACGAGATTGTCGACGGGCGGGGCAGAGAAGATGGCGCTCAGAACGTCAGCGCCTTCGGAGGCATCGCCTAAATAGATTTGGGGCTAAGTGAAAGAGCGGCGAATCCCGCACGGGCCGCCGCTCGAAAGATCAGGAGATCAGGCGATTTATTGGATGGCGCTGCCGACCTGCGAAAATACGTTGTTGGCGTTAGATCCAATCAGACGAATCGTGCCCACGACGATGACAAGAATCACGGCCAACATTACGGCATATTCAGCGATATCCTGGCCACGCTCATCGTTCCAAAGTTGTTGTAAACGTTTTGCCACGGGGCTCCTCTTTTTCACTTCTATAATCTGCACGCCTCTTCAGCACGCGACATGAGATGAACTGATACACGCGTGCTACCCCTTAACGAGTGCGTACCACGAATATAACCCCCACCCATCAGGTAGCCAATGGCACGTAAGTGCCAGCGAAGAGAATGCGGTCACCTCGCTGAGGTGACCACGGTCATGCGATGCTTTTGAGCGGAAGAGCTTGATTTACGGCAAATAAAGCGAGTTCCAAACGGGTCGAGACGCCCAGCTTGTCAAAGATATTGCTGAGGTGATGCTTGACGGTGTCCTCGCTGATCTTGAAATATTCCGCGATTTCCTTGTTGGAATAGCCGGCAACAACAGCGGAGACGATCTCGAGTTCTCGGGGAGTGAGGCCGAACTTTTTCTGGCGCGCCTCGTCGTGAGAGGACTGCATGAGCGTGCGCAGGTACTGTACGAGGTTAGAAACGCTTTCGCGACCGACCCAATACTCACCAGCCATAACGGTCTGAATGGCCTTCAACAATAGTTGCGTCGCTGAATCTTTCAGAACGACACCGCGCGCACCAAGTTGCAGAGCTTCAACGATCTGGCCTTTTTCCGCGGCAGCGGTCAACAGGATCACGCGGACGGGAGTGGTATTGGCAGGTGTGCTCAACTCACGAAGTGCCTCCAGCCCGGGATGCTTGGGCATGGCCAAGTCGAGCAGCAGAATGTCAGGCTTCAGTTGACGTGCCAGCTTTACCGCCTCGGCTCCGTCGGAGGCTTCACCCATGACTTTGAGGTCGGGTTCGGCTTCGAGGAGACGGCGGAGGCCGTCACGGAAAATTGGATGATCGTCGGCAATTACGAGGCGGATCTGCTGCGGCTTTCTAAAGTTCATGCGGCACGTTCCCGTTGCGGGGTACTGTGATTTCCAATCGGGTTCCTTGTCCGGGATTCGATTCTACCGTGAGTTCGCCGGCAATCAAACCGACTCGTTCCCGAATGATCATGGGCCCTTTTCCGGCTTCTTGCATCTGCTGCTGATTGTATCGGCCAGTGAAGGATAAACCTTTGCCATCGTCTTCGACGATGAGATTCCAGTTCTTCGGGTTGGAAGCCAGGCGTACCAACGCGTGTTTGGCTCCGCTATGTTTTCTTACGTTCACCAGCCCTTCCTGGACGATGCGAAGAATTTCGCGACAGATGCGCTGGGGCATGTCGAGTTCGTCGATATCGGTGACGAAGCTGGCCGTGATGCCGGTTTCGCGTTGAAACCGCTCGACCGTGTCTTTCAGCACCCCGATGAGCCGCTGTGAATCTACATCGATGGCTTTCATCTGCTGCATGAGTTCACGAAGCTTCAAGACCTCCTCGCGCAGCAGACTCTGAATTCTACCGAGTTCTCCTCCAATGGGGCGATTGGCTTCGGCCTGGCGGCGAAGTACGTCGACTTGCATTTCTACGGCAATCAGGGACTGTACGGCCCCGTCGTGCAGTTCGCGGGCGAAGCGGGCACGCTCGGCTGCAGAGGCGCGACGACGCAATCGATGTAGAAGGTACACATTGTAAACGGCTGGGCCTACCTGTCGGACGAGATCGAGGACGAAACGAAGCTCCTCCTGATTGTCTCCCCGCAAGGCTGGATTGAACAGGAAGACGCGACCTCGCCAATCGGTCCCGAAAACAAAAGCGACTGTAACGAGGGAATCGAAAGCCTGCGCCTGGCTCAGTTGAGAAATCGGGGCGAGATTGGTTACAGGGACAGCGTGTCCGGAATTGTCGAGGGCGAGAGTGGTCCAGCTATCGTGGTCAGCCTGTGCGAAGCAGACCTGGCCAGGGAAGTCGTTCAGATATGTGGTCGCATCCCTAAGTCCCGATTCCAGCCAGCGGAACTCTGCCTGTGTGGCGTTTTCAGGGTGATTCAATTCACCTGCGAATACCCGTTCCGAATGAGTCTCCTGAGAAACAACCATGATGCGGGTTGCCCCGTACATGGTCATCATTTCCTGGAAAATCTGTTCGAGTGTTCCGGTGAGGCCGGCTTCGACGCGCACCCGCGAAAGAGTTTCCGTCACGACGGTTTTTTCAGCACGAAGATGCTTCTGTTGTTCCGCAAGATAACCGAGAAGCAGGCCCATCACGATCAGATAAATCGAGAGCATGAAGAGCGGTTCGGGCTGGAACTCCTTTACGTTGATGTGAAGGCCGGTCAAGGCTTTGAGGGGCAGAGAGCCTTGCGGCCAGACGTGCAGCAAAATGAAGCCTTCGATCCACAGGAGGACTGCTTCTGCTACTGCAGTGCCGAGAGTTTCCCAAAGACCCCAACGATAGGCAGCCGCTGCCAAAGCGAAAAAGAAGAACAGAAAAAAAGGAGTACGAGGGCCTTCGGCGAATATGGAAATGACGGCGGGCCAGACGATGTCGCCTGCATGTACCAGGAAGCGGAATGCCGCGGTGGATTGCTGGCGGCGCCGAAGCAGCATCATGATGAGGATGCCGTTCGCCATATAGAAGACAAACAGGCCGTAGGCCGCCCAGGAGTGACCGAGTTCCGTGGGATCCATCCGAATGGCAACTAACGTGGAGACGGCGAGGAAGACGCGCGCGGTGGCGAGCCAGCGCTCGATGCGCCGGGTCTCACCCGGGTCGACCGGGATTCTGAGTCTCCAGGATGGTCGGTAGCGCTGCACGCGAGCACTCACCGGGACAGGTCTCCGCAGGATTGGCAGGTAACGCGCATATTATTGAATAGAAGCCACGATGGGGCAAGTGAGCGTGGGGCAAGTTTACGCCTGCAAGGTGTGCCTTCTGAGCTGAATGTTACTACGGTAACCATTCTCGTGTACGCAATCCCTCTAGAATGGCTCGGAAGGAGTGTCTTTGACCAAGATATCGAAAATCTGGTTAGGCGCGACCGGCTGCCTGATGATGGCGGTCGTGCTGGCGGCGATTTTTCTGCCGCGCTCCTTCGGGCTTACGGCATTCAGTGACATCGTTCAGTGCCTGCTGTTGTTCTCCGGAGCGGCGTCGTTTGTGCCGTGGGTGTTGCGTTCGAAGGGCCGGATCCGACTGTTCTGGTTCCTGATCGTTGTCGGCCTGACCTTCTGGCTGGCGTACCAGGTGTTCTGGACGTATCACGAAGTCGTGCTGCAGCGGGATGTGCCCGATCTGTGCGCGTGGGACATCGTGATGTTTCTACACGTGGTGCCGTTAATGGCAGGGCTGGCACTACGCCCGCACGTGCTGCGCGAGGAGTATTCCGCAAGAATCAGCAGATTGGATTTCGCACTGCTGCTGTTGTGGTGGTGCTATGTATACGTATTGATCGTGATGCCGTGGCAGTACGTTGTGCCGGATATCACGGCCTACAACCGTAATCTGAATAACGTTTACAGCGTCGAGAAGTCGGTGTTTCTGATTGGCCTGCTTGCGTGCTGGCTGACGAGCAAAGGCGAATGGCGGAAGTTTTTTGCCGGGCTGTTCGCGACCAGCCTATGCTACTCGGCAGGAAGCCTTTTCGCGAACTGGGCGATTGCGAGGCACTCTTATTACAGCGGAAGCGGGTATGACATTCCGCTGGTAGCGGCCATGGGGGGCCTCAGTTGGGTTGGATTGCGCAATAAAGCGGAGAGTCCAGATTCGGAAATTTCTCAGAGTTCCGGGGTCTACGGAGTCTGGGTCGCGCGATTCAGCATGATTGCGGTCTTTTCGCTGGCCCTTTTTGCGACGTGGGCGATTTCGGGTTCAGCGATTCCGACGAAGATCAGGATTTTTCGTTTAGCTCTGACGTTTCTGGCGGCATTCTGCATGGGCGTCATGGTGAACATCAGGCAGCGGATGCTTGATCGGGAACTCGTCCACTTGCTGCATCAGTCGCAGGAAGCATTCGACAATCTGAAGCGATTGCAGGCGCAACTGCTGCAGTCGGAAAAGCTGGCTTCTATCGGACAACTCGTGGGAGGAGTCGCCCACGAGCTCAATAATCCGATTACGGCGATGCTGGGGTACTCGGACCTTCTGCTGAATTCGAAGCTGACGGAATCACAAAGACTGCAGGCGGCCAAAGTTGGGCAGTACGTACGCCGCACCAAATCTTTGGTAGCGAGCCTCATCAGCTTTGCGCGTCAGACGCCCGCCGCAAAAACGCTCCTCGATCTGAATACTCTGGCGCGTACGGCAGTGAAGCTGACCGAGCCGCAATGGCAGGCGCAAGAGATCGAGGTGAGAACTGATCTCGATTGTGGATCTCCGAAGGTGCTGGGCGACTCCAATCAATTGTTGCAGGTATGCGTGCAGCTGGTCGCCAACTGTCTGCATGTCTTGAACGAGCATAGCGGGAAATCGTTGGTCGTCAGCACAAAACGAACCGGGGAACTGTGCGTCGTCGAACTCGCGACTGAGCCTCTAGCCAAGTTGGAGCCGGGATCCATACCCGCAGCGGAAGAGGAAGACAGCTTGGGATTGAGCGCGTGCCGCGGTATTCTGGCCGAGCATAAAGGCCATATCTCGCGCGAACGCCGCGAAGATGGAAGGCTGATTCTTGCAATTGAGTTACCTGCTGCTGCGGCGGCGAGCCCTAGCCAGAAGGATTCTACGGTGCCGGTGCTGTGGCAATCTCGACCGTACGCTTAAGCTGCCCACAAGCGGCGTAGATGTCCCGTCCTCTGGGACGGCGTATGAATGCCGGAATTCCTGCCGCGACCAAAATCTGCTGAAATGCGAGTACGCGTTCCTCGGCAGGCGTTGAAAACTGAATTCCAGGGCCAGGATTGAGAGCGATCAGGTTTACCTTGGCTTTGATTCCGCGCAGCAGGTCGACCAGTTCGCGGGCATGGGCGGAAGTGTCGTTCACCTCATTCAGCAGCACGTATTCAAAGGTGATCCGTTCGCGGTTGCGAAGTGGGAATTGGCGGGCCGCCGCCATCAGTTTTTCGATATTCCACTTGCGATTGATGGGCATTAGCGATGTACGGGACAGATCGTTCGAGGCGTTCAAAGAGATCGCCAGTTTCGGACGGATCGGTTCCTGACCGAAATCCTGTATGCGCGGAACGATTCCGGCCGTTGAGACCGTCATTCGTGATTCGGCGACGCCTACTTCCTCAACCAGAAGGCGTGCGGATTTTATGAAGTTGTCATAGTTGAGAAAGGGCTCGCCCATGCCCATGAAGACCAGATTGATTCGATCCTGTGGAGGGGAGACGTTCTGGTCTCGAAGCACGGTGCAGACCTGCCCAACGATTTCACCAGCGGTGAGATTACGCTTCACGCCAAGGAGCGCGGTGAGGCAGAACTGACAATCGACGGCACAGCCGACCTGACTGGAGATGCAGATCGTGGCGCGGTCCCATTTCCGCGAGGAGGATAGCTCTCCGGCTTCGCTGCCGTCGCCGGCTTCTCCGTCATCACCTTCGGGCATCCAAACGGTCTCGACGGTCTGGCCGTCGGCCAGTCCCATAAGGTAGCGAACGGTTCCGTCCTGGGATGAGAATCGCTTCTCAATTGTCGGGAGGCCGACGGTAACTCCCATTTCGGCAAGCTTGGAACGGAGTTGGCGAGGCAAGGTTGAAATCTCTTCCAGGCTGGAAATGCGTTGCCGGTAGACGGCCTCAAGGAGTTGCTCCGCGCGATAGGCCGGCTCATGGAGCGATTGCATGAGCGACAAGCAATCCGGGCCGGTCATCCCCAGCAATGATTGATTGAAGTCAGCGGTCAACGAGCGATCTCCTTCGACGTCGCGAAGGTGCGATGTCCCGAGTACATTTGTCTGCCCATTGTCGATAAGTAGTTGATAATAATAGTCTAAACATTGTCCGGCATGAGCCCGATCCCTGTGTCAGAATAGTAAGTATTCTTCTGGCAGTGCGTCCAGCCCTGGGGGTTCGGGACGTCTTCCAATCGGAAAGTATTCTCCATGGCCCAAGAAGTCCGGAACATTCGGCGTCAAAAACTTCCCAACGGGCTAACCGTGATCACGGAACAAATGCAGCATATCCGCTCGGCATCCATCGGAATCTGGCTGCAGACTGGATCGCGGGACGAGGACGCCGAATGGAACGGCATTTCGCACTTTATCGAGCATATGGTGTTTAAGGGGACCGAGCACCGGACGGCTGAAGAGATTGCGCGTCAGGTGGACTCGATCGGGGGCAATATGGATGCTTTCACCGCCAAAGAGTGCATCTGCTTTAACGTTAAGGTCCTCGATGAACATCTTCCGGTTGCGCTCGACATTCTGAGCGATCTCGTGCTTCACCCGATATTTGATGCTACAGACATCGCCCGGGAACGGGGGGTGATCATGGAAGAGATCAAGATGGACGAGGATAATCCCGACTATCTGGTCCATGAGATCTTCACCCAGAATTTCTGGAAGGATCACCCGCTGGGCAAGCCGATCCTGGGGACCAAAGAGACGGTAAAGCGGTTTGAGCGAGACGGGGTGCTGGATGCGTATGCGCACCGATTTTCGCCAGGAAACATCATTGTCTCTGCGGCGGGGAATCTCGATCACGACCAGTTTGTGAAGCTGGTGAACGGGCATTTTGAGCACATGAAGCCACGATCGAATGGCTTTCACTCGTCGGCGCCGAAGACTTTTTCGCGGATTATCCTGCGCAACAAGAAAGCGCTGGAGCAGGTGCAGCTGTGTATAGGGGTTCCGGCTCATCCCATTGCACATGAGAAGAGGCACGCCGGTTACATCTTGAACACCCTTCTGGGCGGCGGAATGAGTTCGCGCCTATTTCAGAATATTCGGGAGCGTCAGGGCCTGGCCTATTCGATTTACAGCGACTTGAATCCATATCGAGACACAGGCTGCCTTGCCGTATATGCCGGGACGTCGTTGGCTTCGGCATCCAAAGTAGTGCAATCGGTAGTGCAGGAATTTCGAAAACTGAAGAAAGAGCCTGTACCCGATGAAGAATTGCGGCGGGCGAAAGCTCAGTTGAAGGGAAGCTTGATGCTTTCACTGGAGTCGAGCACATCCCGCATGTCAAACCTCGCGCGCCAGGAGATGTACTTTGACCGGTTCTATGATCTTGATGAACTGATCGAAAAGATTGAAGCGGTGACCTTGGACGACCTGACGGTCCTGGCGAATGAATTTTTCAAACCTGAGTCAGTGGCGGTGACTGCACTGGGAAATCTGAACGGGCTGAAACTCACGCGAGATCAGCTTGCCTGTTAGTTCGTTTCTGACGTCCCTCCGAGTATCGAGAGCCTCCATTTAGCAGGTAGTATTCGTAGAGATGTAACTTGTTGTGCGCGGAGCGACCCGCATTTCGCGGATTTTCTATGTCAGAAAATCCTTCTTTCGCAGGGACATACTATTCGGTAAACTCCGTTTGAACTGGCGTATGCACGACCTCCGCAGCAGACCGGCGGCAAATAAGAAGCGGGCCCTTCTGCCCGCATCGTCGCAAGATCCTGGACAACGACGGCTCATGGCGTGGGCTCTGGGCTTATTGATGGTGACGCTTGGAGTCGTGCTTTATGCCGATCGAGACTTCTGGTTTCCTGGACCTCAGGAGACCATGGTGCGGCCCGGTCCTGCCGTTCAGTCCGTCCCCGGAAAGACCGCTCGTCAGGATCTTGCGTCTGCCTCTTCTAACAAGGGAGCGCGCCGGAAGAACCACGTAGACAGGAGCCGCGCAACGACGGTGGCGACTGAGTCTGTCGATCCTCCGACTTCTCCGGTATCGATTAGCCGGACGGTGCTTCCGCCGCTGGAAGTTGAGGTGGTGGCGGGTGACAATCACAAGAGTCTGACACCCGGTTCAAACTCGCTAAAGCTCGATTTGGAGTCAGGTAGCAAGGGCATTAAGGGGGAGGACCCGGTTCAGGAGAGTGCGACTGCCGATAACGTGGTTGTGAATGCCGCCGGGCACACAGATGTTTCTTCCAATTCTGGCGATGTTGTAAGTCACGCAGTGCAGCCCGGATATCCAATGCTGGCTCGCCAGATGAAAGTTCAGGGAGCCGTTGTCCTGCTGGCGCTCATTGGACGGGATGGTTTGATTCAGAACCTCAACATCGTCAGCGGCCCGCCCATTCTCGCAAAAGCAGCGCGGGAAGCCGTGACGCAGTGGCATTTCAAGCCGCACTATGAAGGTTCTCAGCCGGTGGAGACCCAGGCGAAGATTACGGTCAACTTCACGATTTCAACCAATTGAATCTGCTGAGGCTCCGTACGCTGATTCGGCCAGATTCCAATCCTGATCGAGTCCAGAGTGTCGCGGGAAAGTGGAAGTACACGATCCTTACCAGTCTAGTGTTTATCTGCTTGTCCTCTCTGACGCTGCCCGGAGCACCCAGCAGCCGCCAAAATAAGGAGCAGGCGATGACGTTCAAACTTTCGAGCGCAAGTTTCGCGAACGGCAGGAATATCGAGAAGAAGTTCACTTGCGATGGAGCGGATGTGTCACCACGGCTTGTCTGGAATGAAGTTCCACCGGGTACGAAGACTTTCGCGCTCCTGGTGGATGATCCCGATGCGCCGGTTGGAAACTGGAATCACTGGACGGTGTGGAATGTGCCGGCAACTTCGCTCGGACTGGCGGAGGGTATGAGCAAGAATGCGCATCTGCAGGATGGGTCCGAGCAGGGCAGGAACGACTTCCGGAGGACTGGTTATAACGGGCCATGTCCGCCGCCGGGTAAGCCGCACCGGTACTATTTCAAGCTCTACGCGCTGGACACGAAATTGGAACTGAAACCCGAGGCAAGCAAGAAAGAATTAGAAGCCGCAATGAAGGGACACATTCTGGCGACTGCGGAATGGATGGGGCGATACGGGCGTTGATGTACGGGGCGCTCGCGCGTCAAATTCCGGTACAAAATAACGAGCGCCCTGGAACTCTTGCGAGTCCAGGACGCTCGGGCAGCCCTCCCCCAGAACTGCTCACCAACGAAAATAAGATGGATGCAGTTTCCTGCCTATGGCACGATCGGGCCATATCTACCCCGAAAGTGCCATGCCGCTAAGTAATTGAAACTTTGGGAGTTTGTCTGGTGCGCTATATGGGACAGCGCCAGAGTCGGGGTTTGCTGAAGTTCCCTGTGGAATTTGCCGATGGCCCATATATTGACAGCTTCGTGTGTCTGGCGGGTGGGCTATGTTCTCGTTCGATGACTCTGAATTGTGCCGCAACATTCTGGAGAGTCTGCCGACCGGATTGTGCGTAGTCGATCTACCAAAGCGAATTATGCTGTGGAGCAATGGGGCGGAACGGATTACAGGTTTTCTGCGTCACGAAGTGATCGGGCGATGCTGCATCGCGGAGCCACTGTTGCATTGCGACCAGCCCGGCTGCGAGTTCTGCAACGAAGAATGCCCACTGGCGCTGGCGATGAAAACGGCGCAGCCGGCCGAGGCTGCTGGATTCGTTCACCACAAAGCGGGATACGAAGTCCCAGTTCGCATGCGTTCCGTACCTATACACAATCAGCACGGCTCGATCGTGGGGGCGGTGGAGATTTTTGATGATCTGCAGCATGCGTTTCATAGCGAGAGCAGAGAAAATGCCGTTCAGCTGCCGGTCTTGGCCGATCCAATTACTGAGACCGCGAGTCGGGTGATGATGGAATTGCAGCTGAGGAGAGCGCTGGACGCGCTTCAAACACTCCAGGTTCCCTTTGGAGTGTTATCGGTTCGAGTGGAGAAGTTGATGCATTTTCGGGCGAGCCTTGGGGCGGAGGCCGCGGCTTCGCTCTTGCGCGTTATCGCACGAACCTTGGAAGGAACGTTGTCGATGACGGACTTCATCGGACGTTGGAAAGACGACCAGTTCATGGTGGTGCTGAGCGGCTGCCGGGAAGAAGCTCTGCCAGGCGTCGGAGAGCGAGTCAGGCGGACCTTGTCAGCGGAAGGCATTGAGTGGTGGGGAGAGCGCCGGTCATTGCCCGTCTCCATCGGAGCGGTGTATGCCCATGCGGAGGACACTTTGGAGTCATTGTTAGAGCGGATGCAAGAGTCTCTTCAATCCGCATCGTCGTGGATCACCGGCACAGCGGTAGCGGACACGGCCGTTTCTGGTGGGAGCTAGAAATGTTTGCGATTATCGGAATACTTGTGGTCTTCGGTTGTGTGGTCGCGGGCTATTTGATGGAACATGGCAATTTGCGCGTGCTGGTACAACCGGCGGAACTGGTGATCATTGGCGGTGCGGCAGTCGGGACCGTGCTGGTTGCAAACCCTCTGCACATCATCAAGAAAATCGTGGGAGGGATCGGCGGGGTATTTGGCAGTTCCAAGTTCGGGAAGCAAACCTATCTCAACACTCTGAAGATGATGTACGAACTGCTCAATAAAGCGCGAAAAGACGGACTGATGGCGCTGGAGTCGGATGTGGAAGAGCCGCAGAAAAGCCCGGTATTCACCAAGAATCCGATGTTTCTAAAGAACCCCCACGTTTGCGATTTCGTGTGCGATTCGTTGCGAATGGCGATCACGGGAGTGGATGCATTCGAGCTTGATCAGATGCTCGATCTGGACATGGAAGTACAACATCAGGATGCGACGCAACCGACTTCGGCCCTGACAACGATGGCGGATTCTTTGCCAGGACTTGGGATTGTAGCGGCCGTGCTCGGGGTTGTGATTACGATGGGTGCACTGGGGGGACCGCCGGAGGAGATCGGGCATAAGGTAGCCGCTGCGCTAGTAGGTACATTTCTTGGCATTTTGCTGTGTTATGGGCTCATCGGGCCAATCGCGGCAAACATGAGCAAGGCGGCGGAAGAAGAACATGCATATCTTTATGTGTTGCGCGTGCTGATGATTTCGTTTCTGAAGGGAACGGCACCGATCATGGCCGTCGAGGTGGCGCGGCGAGCAGTACCGGGTCACGTGCGGCCGTCATTCAAAGAACTGGAACAGGCGTGCCGCGGAGGTGGGGCAGCAGCGAGTGCGGCTGCCGCATCGTGAGCGCGAAAGCAATGGACAAGACGCGCCCCATCATCATCGTCAAGAAGAAGGGCGGTCACGCCGGTCATCATGGAGGGGCGTGGAAGGTGGCGTATGCGGACTTCGTCACCGCGATGATGGCCCTGTTCATTGTTCTATGGCTCCTCAATAGCAGCAAACAGATACAAGAGGCTGTTGGCGGGTACTTCAAAGATCCCACGGGAACTTCCAAGAAGGTCGGCTCCAATATGCAAGGAGCGGGAGAAAACTTCATACTTACCCGCGACAACATGCCGAAGCTGAAGGATCAACTGCAAAAAGCCATTCAACAGATGACCGACTTCGAAAAACTCAAGAACCACATCGAGATGACTGTTACTACAGAGGGACTCCGCATCGAACTCTCCGAGTCGGAAAATGGAACGTTTTTCGACACAGGGAGCACACAGCTGAAGCCGGACGGAGCCGAGTTGCTGTCCACACTTGCGCAAGAACTCGGGAACCTGCCGAACAAGCTTTCGATCGAAGGTCACACCGATTCACAGCCTTACGCGCCATCGGCAACGTACGGAAACTGGGAATTGTCGGCGGACCGCGCGAATATTGCTCGACGCGTTATGCAGGCCAATGGGATACGTGCCGATCAGGTCACCCAGGTTCGCGGTTTCGCCGACCAGCGCCTTCGGAAACCGGAAGCGCCACTGGATCCTGCCAACCGCAGAATATCGGTGATCGTCCAGTACATCTTGAAAGACGCGGAGGAAAACAAGCCGGGCGAAAAGAACGCCAGTAAGCCTGAGCCGTCTGAGGCCGGGCAGGAGAACAAGACCACTTCCAAGTGAAGACGCAGAGTCCCTGCATGCAGAGTCCCTGCATTTGACCCCTGGGGCATCCTGTGCCACACTGCTGCGCACGGCAGGGTTTTATGCGTTGCAAGAGTGCGTTTCGATTGCAAGGTTGTGCGCACGTTTTCCTCCTGCTGGTGGGTTGGTCCGCGGCATTCGGTCAACGCGCTGGTCTGAACGACCCGCAGAATCTCAACCAGGTAATCACTTCCTACACTACGGCCCCCGGAACCGGCGTTTTGATTTTCAATGTTTTTGCCGAGCGCACGGGAGCATCTGGACCGCCAGGCTGTTGTGAAGCTCATTAATTCCACCGATCAGTCCGCAAAATTCCAGAGCACGGAAGACGATACTCAAGGAGTTTTCACCAACGTTGCATATGGGCGCTACGAAGCTGAAGTAAGTGCGGTCGGATACCTCAGCGAGCGGAAGGAGCTACAAGTAATCAACTCGATGCAGCCGGTGCAAATTGATGTTGTGCTGCAGCGGGATTCGTCAGCCATCAGCTTGGATCTTGCAGATGCGATGATGCGCCCGAAAGCTCGGAAAGAAGTGAAACGCGCGGTTTCGCTTTTGAAATCGAACAGGCTTGACGGGGCGCGGCAACAACTTGAGCAGGCCTACAAATTGTCACCATCCACTCCGGAACTGAATTTTCTGCTCGGGTATCTGTTCTTCCAAAAGAAAGACTTCACACAGGCGGCACACTACCTGGGGATGGCGGCGACCCTGAATCCGAATGATGGGCAGACCCTTACGCTTCTCGGGCGGTCTGACCTGGAACGGCAAGACTATCCAGCGGCGCGTTCGGCATTGGAGCAGGCAATTGCGGTAGAGGCGGCAAATTGGCTGCCGCATGGGCTTTTAGCAGAGGCCTATCTTCATCAGAAGGAGTACGGCCGGGCTCGCGATGAGGCGCAGGTTGCCATCGCGAAGGGGCAAATCGTGGGGAAGACTGTTGCCAGTTGGGCTCAGCTTGTGCTCGGACAAGCGCTGATTGGCTTGGGCAAAGATGAGGAGGCGATCGAAGTTCTTAACAGCTTTCTGAAGGAATCCCCGCGGAGCCCAATGGCTCCCGACGTGCGCACGTTGCTTGCTGAAATCCATAGCCGGGGGTCAAGTGCGACGTCGATCGTGGAGGCGCCCGAGACTCATGATTCCCTCTCCGGAGTGGATCCTTTAGGTGCTATGGCATCTCCAAAGTTGTCGGTTAAACCTTGGCAACCGCCAGGAGTGGATGAGATCAAGCCCCTGATTGCAGCCGGCGTGGAATGTCCCACGTCAAAGGTGATTGAGGAATCTGGTAAGCGAGTGGAAGAACTTGTGGAAGACGTGGCTCGCTTCGCCGCGGTCGAAGATCTGTTTCACCAAGCGCTCGACAATTTTGGGATTCCCGTTCGAACTGAGACACGCAAATATAACTATGTGGCATCGATCTCGGAACTGCAGCCGGGATCAATTTCTGTGGATGAATTCAGAGCTGAGAGACTAACCCTGAATGGATATCCCGACCGGATTGCGAGCACGGGTTTTGCGGCGCTTGCCCTGGTGTTTCATCCTCACATGCGCGAGAACTTCTCAATCGAATGCGAGGGGCTCGGCGACTGGCACAGTCAGGCAACCTGGCTGGTTCATTTCCGCCAGAGAGAAGACCGGCCAAGCCGCATGCAGAGCTACAACGTAGGCGGACAAACGCACGAGGTTGATCTAAAAGGACGAGCGTGGATCACGGCCGACAAGTTCCAGATCGTGAGAATTGAAGCTGATATGGTGAGGGCTATGCCGGAGATTCAGTTGGTGAGCGAGCATCAAGCTGTGGAGTATGGGCCGGTGCCCTTTCCAAAGAAGAACACGACGCTCTGGCTGCCGAAGATAGCGGAAATCTATTTCGATTTTCGGAAACACCGGTATTATCGGCGACACAGCTTCGACCACTACATGCTCTATTCAGTCGACTCCGAGGAGAAGCGGAAAGAGCCGGTCGCGATTCCGCAAAGCGATAAGAAATCCTAGGGGTGACGAAATCAAATTCCTGCTCCGTCGAAGTTGTGACACACTGCTGTTGAGCCACAATTTATGTTCTCGTTTCAGCCAGTTGGATACGTACGAAGTCCCTACAAACAGACAAAGGAAGTCCCAAAAGGCTTGGGCGCGAAACATGAAGCGGAAGGTGTGCTCGAGATCTTGCCGGAGTTCGAAGCGGGGTTGACCGATATCGAGGGCTTTTCGCACCTCATCGTGCTGTGGGTATTTGACCGCTCGGAAGGATACGAGTTGGTGGGTGCGCCGCCCACAGACGATCGTGTGCACGGCGTGTTTGCGACGCGATCGCCGCGACGTCCTAATCCCATTGGGTTCACTGTCGTCGAGCTTCGGCAGCGCGACGGCAGTTCTCTCCACGTGCGGGGGATCGACATGTTGGAGGGCACTCCGATTCTGGATATCAAGCCGTACCTATCTTCGATTGCAGAAGAGAAGTTGCGGCGAGGTTGGCTCGCTGAGGCGGAAAAACGCGCGGCGAAATAGCGGCCACTTCGACGATTTTCTTTCCGGGAATTAAGTTTCCTTCAATGGCTGAAACGCGGGATCGAGACGCCCCCGCGATACAACTGCCGCGGGCGGCGATACGTCGCGTCTCCTTCTAAATAGTGCAATTTCCTTCATCTTGCGAGCACCTTTAGAGTAGGGTAGCGTTCCAAAGTGAGTGTGTGCGCAATGCACGCGTGTTGTCTGGGGGACACATGAAATCCGATTTGCACCAGCCTATGGGATCAGCCCGAAAATTGTTTAGACGGAGTACCCAAGCGGCAGTTGTTATGGCCGTGGCTCTAGTTCTCAGCAGTCTTGTTGCTCAGGCCCAAACCGTCAGCACTGTTTACAACTTCCTTGGCGGCAAAACCAGTGGACAGTTTCCCTGGTACGTCACGCTTGTGCAAGGGACCAATGGAAGCTTGTACGGAACGACTTACAGCGGCGGCTCAAACCTTGCAGGGACGGTCTTCTCGGTTACAACGTCAGGAACCCAGACCATTCTTTACAGCTTCAAAGGTGGCACAAAAGATGGCGCGAACCCGACCGGCGGATTGACGCTGGGAACCGACGGCAACTTCTACGGAACAACTCAGCAAGGTGGCTCAAAGACCGAGGGAATCGTGTTCAAGATCACGCCTTCCGGCACACTGACGATTTTGCATAATTTCACCGGAGGCGCCGATGGTGCGTTTCCGTGGGGGCCCCCGATTCTCGCGTCAGACGGCAACTTCTACGGAACAGCCAGCGGTGGCGGGAATAAGGGAAACGGTGTCGTGTACCAGATCACGAGTTCCGGTACATTCACAACAATTTACGAGTTCGACATTACGCATGGCTTCGGGCCGATCGCTCCTCCAACACAGGGAACGGATGGATATCTTTATGTCCCGGTCTCTGAGGGTGGAGCCGAATACTGCGGAACAATCGTTCAGATGTCGACCGCCGGCGTCATCAACAACTATTACAGTTTCCCGTGTGGAAGCGGAGGAAGCTTTCCGATCGGTCCGCTGGTGCAAGCCGCAAACGGCGACTTGTACAGCACCACTCAGAATGGTGGCACGGTCGGAGAAGGAACAATCTATCAAGTGACGACTGGTTTGGCTGTCACGGTGTTACACAATTTCGGAGCGGCGTTCAGGGATTGCACGTACCCCAGCGCGGGGTTGATTCTGGGGACTGATGGCAACTACTACGGGTCTGCGTCGGAGGGTGGCGGCAATGATGATGGGTGCCTTTTCAACACAACCACCGGCGGAACGTACAAGGGCTTGTACAGTTTCACGAATACCAGTAACGGCACACAGATGTCTCCCCTTTCTCCTCCAATTCAGGGGACTGACGGACTTTTCTATGGCGTGACGGAATTCGGCGGCACCTCAAATTATGGAACCGTATACAGCCTGAACATGGGGCTGCCACAATTCGTGAATTTGCCACTTTTCAGCGGAAAGCCAGGTCAGATGGTGACAATTTTGGGCACCCATTTGAAGGGAACGAAATCAGTGACCTTCAATGGCGTTCGTGCCTTGTTCACGGTGCTATCGGACACGCATCTGAAGGCGGTGATTCCCTCGGGCGCAACCAGCGGTTCGATTCGCGTCACGACGCCACAAGCAATTCTGCGTGGACGGAAACAGTTCGTCGTGATGCGTTAGAATTAGAAATTGAATTGTGGCCGGACTCAGAAGTCCGGCCACATCCTGCTGTTCTCAGAACCATTCGAAGATTTCCACAGACTGAGCCCATCAAAAGGCTTCCGATTCCTGTACCTTCCCGCGTAGATCCTCGAAAAGATTTCCACTGAAATCTGCGTTCGGTAGCACAAAAAGCATTGACGCACAAGGGAATAGGACTGTACGATTTTCGCCAAGTACCAAAAAAGTTATTAACGGAGTGTGGGAATGGGCAGGTCCGCGTTCCGCGGTTTGGTCAGTAGTGTGCTAGTTATCCTGTTGCCCTCCGCATTGTTTGCGGCCGATACGAATGCGGCTATTCTTTATACGAGGGGCGTGACCTGGATCAATGGGACCCATGTTCCGCGCTCATCCTCGGCAGTTTTCTCGGGTGATTTAGTTCAGACTCGCTCCGACAGCGTTGCGAACATCAACCAACTAGGCTCCAGCGTCACTGTTCTGGCCGATTCGCTGGTTCAGTTCGAGGGCACATCCCTCAAAATTGAGCACGGCGGGGTTGCGATTTCGACTTCCAAGGGATTGGCCACAACAGCTGGCGAAGTCAAGGTTGCGCCCGCTTCGAGCGCGTGGACGGAATTTAATGTCACCGACGTGGACGGGACAGTTCGAATCGCAGCACGAAAGGGCGATTTGACCATCAGTGACGGCAAAGAGACCGTCATGTTGGCGCAAGGGCAGGAAACAACGCGCGAAGAATCTTCGGACGAGTCCAGCCCAAATCGCAAGAAAAAGAAGAAACAGCAATCGGGTGCCGCTACGGCTGCCGCTGGGGGGATCATGAATTCCCCCTGGGTGCTCGGAGCCGGTGGAGCGGCTATCATCGGGGTTACGACTTGGGTTTTGGTCCAGAGCGATAACCCTGCCAGCCCTGCCAAGCCCAACTAGCTGAGGCAAGTTCAGTTTATTTCCCAACAGTGAATTGTCAGTGATTGGCTTCGGTGCGGACGGCCCGTTTCTGGTCGATGCTCTCAGCCGCCATCCATCTTTTCCTCTTCTGAGAAATTCTAGAAGGGCGAGGACCATTCAACTCGCTTCCGAAGCCGGCACCAGTTCTGCGTCGTCTTCCGTGGGCACGGGCCGCCGCTTCTTCGAACGCTGCAGCAGTCGCGGAGCCGCTGCCAAGGTGCAGAGTACGTAAAAAAGGGCAGCATTCGCGGGAATCTGCAGATTGAAATCCACGAGACTGTGGATGAGAATTCCGATCGCTCCCAAGCTACAGGCCAAAGTCAGTGCTCCGCTTACATCAGAGGGCCACTTATCGATTTTGCGCAGCGCTTGCCGGTACAAGACAACCAAAAACCACGCCATGGTGGCAAAGCCGAGCAGGCCCATTTCTGCAAGCAACTGCAGGTAGTCGTTGTGGGCTTCATTCACGAAAAAGTTCGTATAGAAGGTGCGGAATTCCGGATAGACGACCGGGAAGGTACCTAAGCCCCAGCCCAAAACAGGTCTACGACGAAACATCTTTAGCGTATCGCGATCGATCGACAGACGCATGCCACCGGAGATCTCCCCGCGTGCCTCGGTGGAGATGCTGGTTACGCGCGTTGTCAGTTCCTTGCCGCCCAACCAGACGAGAAGGCTAATGAGAACAATGGCGAAAGCTCCCAGACCGAAAGCGACGCGCATACCTCTTTTTTGCTTCAAAAGCACGGAGCCGAGGACCGCTAATTCAATGCAGATTCCAAGCATGCCCCCGCGGGATCCAGAAAGAAAAACCGTGCCCACCATGATGGCAGCCGCAATTCCGGCAGCGATGCGCGCTTTGTCGTGAGCCAAATGCGACAGGGAAATGACCAGTGGAACCGGGACAAGCAACTCCATGAGCCCCGCGTAGTGGTTGTGATTCACGTAGGGACCATAGATCCACCCGCCCCAGCGGGGCTGACGCAGCCAGTAAAGTTTTCCGTTGGGAGCAACGCCTTCAATCAACGCAAATACCGCGATGATTACTCCATATACGGCGACTGCGACGGCTATCTTTCGGGCCTGAGAGGCGCGTAGTAAGGATTGACTGGCCAGGAAACAGAGCATTCCGTAGGCGCTATACAAGATCAGCTGCGACAAAGTTTCGTGGCGGTAAACGGTGTGACTAAAGATAATCTGCAAAACGATCAAAGCAGCGAATGATGCCATCGGGAGGAAAAGTGGATTCCATAAGATGGAGATTTCCCCGTCGAGCCACTGCTTCGCCAGCCAGATACCGCAGAGAAGGACGGCCGAGGCCTGCACGATGAAAATCGACCAAGGCTCGACGGCACCGAAAGCCAGGGGCCCAAAGAGTAAGACTCCCCAAGTTCCATAGAGCAAGACGATGCTCAATTGTGCCGAGCGCGATTGGCGATTCACTTCTGCCGTCATTTTTCTACGTCTTAAAAGTGCCATCGATGAGGCCTTGCTTCCTATGAAGACGGCTTCCTGTTCAGATGGAAGTCGTCGACCCACAGCTTACCGCGAATTGGGCTTCCCGCGGGCAACCTGCGGATGTGCAGTACAACGAGTTTGCAATCGGGGCCGGTTGTGAACTCTCCATAGGCGGATTTCCAGAAACCAGCATTTTTCAGTTCTTCACTCTCCCAATACACGGACTGGGTATACATGTCCTGGATGGTGAAATGGGGCCCTCCTGCACCATCCATTTCGCCGGTCTTGTAGTACGCGGTGAAATCATAGGTAGTGTTTGGTTGAAGGGCAATCAGTTGGTAAATGCCCGCTTCGTTAATTCCCGGGCCATCGAATGCGATGAGCAACGACCGACGTCCTGCGTGGTAGTCGCTGGGGTCGAGCGTCAACGTGACGCTGGATTGCCGCTGATACTGCCAATCAAATCCGGCATTCAAAACGTTGAGATTGAAACTGGGATTCACGATCAAATTGCTGGAAGAAGGCAAATAGGAGGAAAATCCGAAACGAGCTGCGATCTGCTGCCAGGCTAAGGCTGCCTCGTCGACTTCTTTGTGGACGATGAGGTATTTGATGTAATCGAACGCATACCGTCGTTCAAAGGACTCGCTGGTACGGAAGAGCGCGTTCCAAACTTTCATCGTGCCCGCTGTTTCCTGCTTGTATTCGAGCAGGTTCAGGAAGTTGATATAGGCATCGGCGCGCGCGGGAACGACGTCACGAAGAAGGGCGTCAACGTCCGGATTGATGCGCCAGCAGAATTGCAGCGCAGGGCCCTGCAGGGAAGCGTCATTCGCCATGACGACATGGAATTCGCGCAGAGCCTTCTCATTCTCTCCTTGCACAAGGTACAGGTTTGCGGCCTCCCATGCGACGTCGGGAGTTGTGGAATCCGCCTGAATTGCATACTCAAGGGCAGTGGTTTGTTGTGAGGTATCTCCCAGAACCTGATATGAATTGGCAAGATCAAACCAATAACGTGCCGAATGAGGATTGATCCGGACCGCGGCCTTGTACTGAGCTACCGCCAAAGCAGGATCTCTGGCAACCAGGTCGTAGTATCGTCCTAAATGATCCCTATATTCGGCGTTTCCCGGATCAAGCCATACCGCTTTCTGCAGGCTTGAAAGTTCAGCGCTCTCGGAGAGCCACGAAGCAATCCATTGGGAACCAGCAAACCCCAAGTACAAAAAAGCAAGCACTGCAGCCGTAGCTACAATGAGCCCTTTCCGGCGGGGTGTGCTGAGAGAAAATTTCATAAATGCTGTGCGCTGGCGTTTGTTAAGCGCTGCTCGACGTTGGAGCTTCTTCGATTTCTTCGTCTTCGTCGTGCGCCGACGAGTCCTCGCGGTAGTAGCGGGCGTACTTTCCCTGGTACTCGTAATAGTAGTAGTAGTCTGGCGAGCTCAGGTCGACAGCATTCAGCAGTACGCCGATCACTTTGGCATTGACTTGCATGAGAACATCGCGTGACCGTCGCAGCGCCTGCTTGGTCGTTTGGCCGGAGCGGATGACCAGCACAACGGCATCGGCCCGCGGCGATAATACGACGGCATCGGTTACGGAAAGCGACGGAGGAGTATCGATCACGATGTGATCGTATTCGTCACGAAGCTTGTTCAAGAGGTCTCGCATATTGACCGAAGCCAACAACTCTGCCGGATTAGGGGGCGGTGTTCCCGCGGGAAGCACAAACAAGTTTGGCAATATTGGGGTGTGCGTGACCGCCTGTTCCACAGTCGTACTGCCGGTGAGTACGTTACTCAAGCCGCTGTGCGGCCCCATCCCCAACGTTTTGTGAATGCTAGGCCGACGCAGATCGGCGTCGATAAGCAATACGCGGACACCTTTTTGGGCAAGCACCACCGCGGTATTGATGCTGGTGGTGGTCTTGCCTTCCTGCGGCAGGGCGCTGGTCACCATAATTACCTTCGGAGGTGCGCCGAGGTTCGAAAGCAGCAGGGAAGTGCGAAGAGCGCGGTACGACTCCGCCATTTGCGACTGCGGCCGCACCTGTGTAACCAACTCTACTGCCTCTTTCGAAGTGGCCAGAACGAGGCGTTTTGGGTTTGGGCCTTCGCGAGCGGACTTAGATCCTAAAGGGATCATGCCGAGCGAGGCAACACCCGAAATGAGTTGGGCCTGCTCGGTCGTGCGGACAGTATTGTCGATGCCCTCCAGAAGAAAAGCCAGTCCCACACCGGTAGCCAAGCCGAGCACTGCGGCAAAAAGAAGGTTTCGTGGGATATTGGGCTCGATCGGTCCGGTCGGAGGACGCGCGCTGTCAATGATGCGGAAATTATTCGACTTCAGTCCGGCGGATACCCCTGCCTCTTTCAGTTTCTGTAGCAACCCTTCGTAGAGCTGGCGGTTGGTATCGACGTCACGTTTCAAGAGTGTGTACTCGATGGCACTCTCGTTCAGTTTGTTCGCTTCCTGCTTCTGTTGATCGAGGGCTGCGCGAAGCATGTTCTCGCGCTGCAGCGCGGCAGTATATTGCCCACGGATCTTGCCAACGATTTTTTTCATCTCGGCTTGAATCTGGGTATCGATTTCCTTCAGCTGATTGTTCAGTTGTGTCAGCTTTGGGTAAGAAGGGCCGAATTGGGTATTGAGGTCGGCCGCCTGGATCTTCAGATCGGCTTGTTTGGCGCGTAAGGTTCCCAGCAGCGAGGAACTGGACTGGGCTCCGGCCTGTTCCTCGATGCTGCTGGCGCTGGAAGCGATCGCATCGGGATCTCCGGACTCCACCAGCCGGTACAGAGCCTCTTTGTCCATGCGCTCACTCTCTGCGGAAGTGAGCTCCTTGTTAAGTTCGTCCAGCTTCTCCATCGTGATGTTTTGCTTCTCGTCCGTGCCGAGGATCTCGTGCTCTTTCTGGTATCGCACGAGCTTCTCCTGAGAAGTCTCGACCTTCATCTGGAGATCAACCAGTTGCTTCGAGAGCCAATCCGAGGCCTGCATGGTGGATTCGAAGCGGGCCTTGAAGTTGTTCTCGACGTAGGTTTGCATGAGCGTATTCACTACGTTGGCAGCCATCTGCGGGTCAGGACTGCGATAGTGAACCTCAATGATGCGAGTATTCGGGCTTAAAGTGACGCGAAGGTTGCCCTTGAAGCCACCGATCATGGCTGAGGCGCGAGCTGGATCGGTTTGCAGCGGATCTGGCGACAAATCGAGTGAAGAGGAAGGAGGCGGCGGCGCTTGACCCGAAATCTCGGTACGGCGATCCAAATTGAGTTCGCGGATGACCTGCATCGCCAGCAAATCGCTTTGCAGGATTTTGACTTCGGTGTCGAGTTCCGTCGGATCGAAGTAGTCAAGGCTAAAAGTGGTCGAGTTCTGGAAATTCAGCGTGGTGTCGGGCTTGTTGATCGCAATGGTTCCTCCGGCTTCATAAACCGGAGTCGTCTTCAGGCTCGCGATCGCGACCACCGAGAAGATCGTTATCAGGCACGCGACGACGATCCACTTCCGTTTGATCAGGATGCGAAGGTATTCGCCAGCGGCCGATTCGTGCGAAGGAAGGCTAGGGTATACAGGCGTCGCCAGCGCTCTCCCCGGATCGAAATTCTGGGATGCCTGCAAAGCCTGAACAGTGGAATTATTCACCGGTGTCAGGGGCCCGAAATCCATGCCTGCTCCTCAACGGTTGTGTCACCATCTAGGAGGCCGAACCCGCCCTCGGTTTGCACACCTTTCATTCGCATCCCGTGTCGAAGAGGCTGGTCTGTCGCGCCAGGGACTGATTCACGCCAAAAATGGGACTGGGAGTTCGTCGGACATTTTAGCATTGCTCGTCAAAATTCGTGATCAAAATTCGTTCGGTTCCACGTCGCTGAATTCCAGAGAAACTTAGCTATACTAGCGAACAACCTGAGATCAGTCCGAAAAGAGTTCTGCATTTGCTGAGGACGGTACTGCGGGGGGCAACTCGGAAATTTGGCCAGTCTGCATAGCCGGGGTCGTGGTCTGATTTCAACATTATCGAGAGGCGCACTGGATGAATTGGTCGGAACAGGCGGTATTGGTCACCGGGGGTACGGGCTCGTTTGGGAAAAAATTCGCCGAGGTAATGCTGAAGGACTACCGGCCGAAGCGCCTGATCATCTTCAGCCGCGACGAACTGAAACAGCACGATATGCGAGCTTCGGGTCTCGACCACCCAAGCCTTCGATATTTCCTTGGCGACGTCCGTGACGTCACTCGTCTCGAAAGGGCCTTCGTGGGGGTGACGACTGTTGTTCACGCCGCCGCCCTTAAGCAGGTGCCCGCTTGCGAATACAACCCGTTCGAGGCCATCCAGACGAATATCATGGGCGGCCGCAATGTAATCGATGCGGCCATCAACCAAGGCGTCCGGCGTGTGCTCGCGTTGAGTACTGATAAAGCCGTCAACCCCATCAACCTTTATGGGGCGACCAAGCTTTGCGCCGAAAAGATGTTCGTGCAGGCCAATGCTTACGCGGGGTCGCAAGATTCGCGTTTCAGCTGCGCACGTTATGGAAACGTGGTCGGCAGCCGGGGGAGCGTGATTCCCATTTTTCAGGAGCAGAAGAAACGGGGGCGGATCACTCTCACGGATGCAAGAATGACCCGCTTTTGGCTTACGCTGGAGCAAGGCGTGAAGTTTGTGATCAGCAGTATCGAGCAGATGCACGGAGGAGAAATTTTTGTCCCGAAAATTCCTAGCATGCGGTTAGTGGATCTAGCTGAGACGATTGCGCCGGGATGCGCAGTCGAAACCATCGGAATCCGTCCAGGAGAAAAGCTGCACGAGGTTCTTGTCTCTGAAGACGAGGCGCGCAATACACTCGAAGTAGAAGACCGATACGTAATTCAGCCTTCTCATCCCTGGTGGCGCCGCGAGAACTGGGTGGCAGGGAAACCTTTGCCAGAAGGCTTTAGGTACGCGAGCGATACCAACGAGCGTTGGCTCACAAACCGTGAGTTGCAGGAGTTGATATCACCCTCAACGGTTGCCGAGGATGCCGTTCCAGCGCGGATCCCCGCATAACTTTGAAAATGAAATTATCAGTCACTTCGCAGCCGTTGGCGATCAACGGGGGAACGCCCGTCCGCCCAACGTTGCTGCCTTATGGACGGCAGTCCATCGACGAGGCTGACATCGAAACTGTCGTGCAGGTGCTACGCTCGGATTGGCTCACAACCGGGCCGAAAGTTGGAGAATTCGAAGAGGCATTTGCGGCGCGCGTAGGAGCGAAATACGCCGTCAGCTTTAATTCCGGCACTGCGGCGTTACATGGCGCTGCATTTGCAGCGGGATTGAAGGCCGGTGATGAGGCTATCACGACGCCGATGACCTTTGCTGCGACTGCAAACTGCGTCCTGTATCAAGGGGCGGCGCCCGTATTCGCAGATGTGAGCGCAGATACCCTAAATCTCGACCCGCAGCAGGTGGAAGCGCGCATCACCCCGAAGACCCGAGCGATTCTTCCGGTGGACTATGCCGGACATCCCGCAGATCTGAATGCCATTCGAAAGATCGGAGCCGATCGCGGCTTAATCGTGATCGAAGATGCCTGTCATGCGTTGGGCGCTGAGTACGAAGGGCAGCCGGTGGGCGGAATCTGCGACATGACCGTGTTCAGCTTCCATCCGGTGAAGCACATTACCACCGGCGAAGGTGGAATGGTGACGACAAATAGTCCGAGCATGGCGGAGAGCCTGCGACAATTTCGGAATCATGGAATTTCCAGTGATGCCCGCCAGCGGCAATCAGCTGGACAGTGGTACTACGAGATGGTACTGCTCGGGTTCAATTACCGAATGCCGGATATTTTGTGCTGTCTGGGGATGTCGCAACTGAAGAAGCTTGACACAAATCTGGCTCGACGCCGGCAGATTGCAGCACACTACACGGAAGTATTTCATCGAATGGATGGCGTAGTGAGACCCGGCGTGCGTCCTAACGTTGATCCGGCGTGGCACCTGTATCCGATTCGGCTAGATCTTGGCAAGCTAAGTGCGGCCCGCGGAGAGATTTTCCGTGCACTTCGGGCCGAAAACATTGGGGTAAATGTTCATTACATCCCAGTGCATATGCATCCGTATTACCGCAGGCAGTTCGGATACATAGGTGGAGAATATCCTGTGGCCGAACGCGCTTACGAGCGGCTGATCAGCCTGCCGATGTTCCATGGAATGTCGGAACGAGACGTCGCAGACGTGATTGAAGCGGTAACCAAGGTGGTTGAGTATTACTCGAGCAAGTGAGATTTCGAACAGGCGAACGATGCGGATTGTGGCCATTATTCAGGCTCGAGTGGGCAGTAGCCGTTTACCGGGAAAGGTCCTGAAGGATCTCGCTGGCCAAACGGTACTGGCTCGAGTTGTGAATCGCCTTCGCGGGGCGGAACTGCTGGATGAGCTGGTGATCGCAACATCGGTGAATGGCCAGGACGATCGCATTGCAGCGGAATGTGGATATCTTTCAGCCGAGTGCTTCCGCGGGGATGAAGCGGACGTCCTAGACCGGTACTATGGGGCGGCACTGAATTTTGGAGCGGACGCGGTGGTGCGCATCACTGCAGATTGTCCCCTGATCGATCCTGTGTTGGTCGATGAAACGATTGAGACTTTTCGAGATCGAAAGGTGGACTACGCGACCAATGGGCTTGTAGTTACATATCCACGCGGACTGGATGTGGAAGTTGTCAAGGTCGAGGCTCTTGCCCGAGCCTGGCGTGCTGCAGCACCGGGATATCAGCGCACGCATGTGACGCCCTATCTTTACGAAAATCCAGCATTGTTCAAGATCGCATCGCTCAGCGCGGATTCGGACTACAGCAAATACCGTTGGACGCTGGACACTGCTGAAGACCTTGCAATGCTCCGCTCCGTGTACAAGCATTTTGATGGGCGTGACAATTTCGGATGGCGCGAGGTGCTTTGGCTCATGCAGGAAAATCCGGAACTAGCCGAGATGAACTGCCATGTCCGCCAAAAAGCAGTAGAGGAAGGTTAGCGCGGTGCCGGTTGTGGGGTGGACAACTGTTACGACGCATATCGGTTAAGATCCCAGCACGAGGACGTCTTCGAACTCGGCGCGCGACCGTGTGAGGCACGTTGATTCTGATCGATGGCTGCTAAGGTCCTTCTAGTCCGAGCGGACGCGAGTGCCGAGATTGGCATCGGTCATGTGATGCGTTGTCTCGCGCTCGCCGAAGCCTGGCAGTTGGTTGGCGGCCGAGTCCTTTTCGCCGTGGCGTCGGGGATGGGGGAACTTGAGAGTCGGATCCGGTCGCGCGGATGTGATTTGGCCGAACTCCGCTGCTGGCCCGCTAGCGCGGAAGATGCAGCGGCCACTGCGGAATTGGCTTTTCAGCGCCGTGCAGACTGGGTTGTGCTCGATGGATACCAATTCTCTGCCGACTACATTCGCGCGTTGAGGCGAAATACGTTTCGCGTGCTGGCTATCTCAGACGGCGGAGAAACTTCGGCTTTGGATTGCGATTTGATCGTCAACAGCGAGCCGGGACTTCCGGAACGCGCCCACTCCAGAACGGCGCAGAGTGTTCTGCTGGGGCCGCGGTATGCTCTTCTGCGCCGCGAGTTTCTGGACGTCTCGACCGAAAATCGAGAAGTGCCGGATATCACTCGAAAGCTGCTGGTCACCTTTGGTGGAGGAGATTCTCCAAACGTTACACGCCAGGTGCTCTGTGCGCTGGACGAAGTCAGCGGCCTTCAGTTCGAAGTGATTGCGGTTGTGGGACCGAGCAATCCGCACAGGGCATCATTACAAGCGGTCGCCAGGGAGTCGCGACATCGTGTGAATCTGGTCTGTAATTCATGCAACATGCCCGAATTGATGTCTCAATCAGATCTTGCGATTACAGCAGGGGGCGGGACATGTTTTGAACTGGCGTTTTTGCGAATTCCGATGTTTCTCATCTCAATGGCTGAGAACCAGAAGCATGCAGTTGCCGCTTTCGCTTCGGCCAGAGCAGCAGTTGAGGGCGGTTGGTTCAATGAGTTGGACACAACGAAGCTTGCGGGTATGCTCCGAAGCGTTGCTTGTAATCGGAACTTGCGTCGCGAAATCGCCGACAACGCGGCAAATATGGTCGACGGCAAAGGTGCGGAACGCATAGTTGAGACGATGCTCATGGTAGGAGAACGGAGCGACCTTCCGCGGGGTTCGAGAGATCAATGAGAATTGCAATCTGTCAACCTACGTATTTGCCCTGGCTCGGATATTTCGATCTGATGGACCAGGTCGATGCCTTTGTCCTGCTCGACAATGTTCAATTCGAGAAGCAATCTTGGCAGCAAAGAAACCGCATCAAGACGCCTACCGGCTTGCAGTGGCTGACTGTTCCTGTGGTGTTTAGGGGCAGACTCGGACAGATGATTCGCGATGTGGAGATTCGAGAAGTGGACTTCGGAAAGACGCATCTGCGTGCTATCGAATTGAACTATGGCAGGACGAGATTTTTCACGACTTTCTTCCCGCAGGTAGCGCCGCTCATTGGTGAGGTGGCTGAAGGCATGCGTCTTGCCGATCTGAACCTTCGTTTACTGCAATGGATCACCGGTATTCTTGGAATTCGCACTGAGTTGCTGTTGGCCTCGTCTTTGGGTGTTGAAGGCAAGAGAACGAAATTATTATCCGAAATTTGCCAAAAACTAGGGGCGAAAGAGTACGTATCTCCGATCGGCTCGGCGAATTACCTGGTTCATGAGTTACGCGTTCTCAATGACGCTGAGGTCGACACCTTTTTCCACAATTACGTTCACCCGGAATATGAACAGCGATTTCCGCCATTCTTACCTTTTGCCTCGGTGATCGATTTGATATTCAACGAGGGGACTCGGGCGACGGAAATCATTCGGAGTGGGCGGCAAGCTTCGTTTACTGCCGAGTTTGTCGCTACGAGGATGGCGGAAGCCAAGGAAGCATGAATCCCGCAACGATTCAAATAGGCGAACGAACAATCGGGTGCGGTCAGCCTGTTTACGTGATCGCTGAACTCTCGGCCAATCATAATCAAAGCTTCGAGCGCGCTGTGCAGATTTTGCGTGCGGCAAAAGATGCTGGTGTGGACGCGGTCAAACTACAGACCTATACCGCTGAGTCGATCACAATTGCCTCTAAGCGCGAATATTTCCAAATTCGTGGCGGGACATTGTGGGACGGGCGTACATTGTATGACCTTTATCGCGAAGCTCATACCCCCTGGGAGTGGCAGCCGAAACTGAAGAGAGTGTGCGATGAGTTGGGGATGGATATGTTTTCCAGCGCCTTCGACACCTCAGCGGTAGACTTTCTTGAAAAGATGGGGGTTCCTGCACACAAGATCGCTTCGCCGGAGTTGGTTGACGTGCCATTAATTCAGAAGATGGCTCGCACGGGGAAGCCGTTGATCCTTTCTACCGGGATGGCGACCCTCGAAGAGATTGACGAAGCCATTGATACGGCGCGGGCGGCTGGAGCAGCTCAAATCGCATTGCTCCGCTGCACCAGTGCATACCCGGCTCCAGCGGAAGAAATGAATCTTCGCTCGATCCCTGACATGGTACAGCGATTCGGCCTGCCGGTCGGCCTCTCCGATCACACACCGGGAATTGCGACAGCGGTTACAGCGGTGGCTCTTGGAGCGTCACTCATCGAGAAACATCTCACCTTGTCGCGTGCGGATGGTGGCCCGGACGGTGCTTTCTCACTGGAGCCTGACGAATTCAAGTTGCTGGTTCAGGCGATTAGGTGTGCAGAGAAATCCCTCGGCCGGGTGCAATACGGACCTACGCCGCATGAGATGAACACGCGGGCATACCGGCGGTCATTGTTTGTGGTGCGCGACATGAAGAAGGGTGAGGTCTTCACCTCCGAAAACGTGCGGTCCATACGTCCCGCCAATGGACTCCATACTCGCTACTTGCCGGAGATACTCGGCCAGCATGCCGCCAGCGATATAGAACGGGGAACACCCGTAAGTTGGAGCCTGGTGAACAAGTCATGAGATCTTGCTGTAGAGGTGAGGTCGGATGAAGGTTCTCTTGTTGCATCCTGAAATTTCCCCGGTAGACGGGGCATGGGCGAAGGAGCACTGGGACCTGATCGTCGATCTCGGCTATGCAGGTAGTGATACGTACGCTGAGTGGAGCGCGAGGTTCAAAACTCGCGTGTTCAGCCTCCACGAATATGCCACGGATTTCGAAAGTTATCGATGGGCGGGGCAACTCCTTGATCTTGGACGAGGCAAGCTTCTGGATCGAACGGGTCTCGACTGGTGGGAGTTTCTTGCAGCACAGCATTACCAGGATCTCCATGTACTTTATCTGTGCCTGCGGCTGAAATCTGAAATCGCCGAAAGTAATCTCGAACTCGCAGCAACTGCCCCTCACCGGTTGGTTCGCATCATCGAGCAGGTACTTGGCCAGCCGGCTCAGTGTCCCCTTGCTTGGAACCGAAATGCGCTGGCTGGGATAGCAGGGAAGTTGCGGTCCGCACAAAATCTGGGATTGTCTCAGGTAACCCAAATAGCCTTCGATAAATGGGATTCTCATTATCGGGTGCGTCGACGCTGGGCCGGCAGCGGGCGAGCGGAACTTAAGCAACCGACAGTTTTGTTGCCGTCTGCGTATTCCAATGTGACCCGTTCGGCTTTGGCTTATGCATCGCAGTTGCCCGACTGTAGATTCCTTTTGGTCACTACGCGCCGCAGTGGCAACCCGAGCCGTGCGCCGGTAAACGTTCGTTTGGCTTCTTTGGCAGCCTATGTGGTTCCAAATAGTGTCGCTCGAGAAGAATCTCTGGAACTCGATCGGTCCTGGAGCTCCTTGCTTGGGACAATGACTCGCGACCACAAGGAATTCGCCTACGCAGCCGCTGCGGGGGTGTGGGACTATTTTCCATCGCACCTGGAGCAAGGACTGCATCTCCGGCACGCTTGGCAGGAATTGTTGGATGCAGAACCCATCACCGGAGTCCTCTGTGGCGACGATCTGAATTTCCATACCCGGCTACCACTGAAGCTCGCTCAACTCGCGAAACTTAATACGGTGTACTGCAGCCATGGCGCACTCGACGGCGGTTTTCTGTTCAAACAGCCGATCGCCGATTGCTATCTGGTTAAGGGCGAAATGGAGAGCGAATATCTCAAGCGTATTTCGAACATTCCTCCGGAAAGGATTGTCGTAGCAGCTCCGGGGCCCGTTGCGGACGCGAGCCGAAACCAAGTCTTGGATGACGCTGTCGTGTTTTTTTCTCAGCCATTCGAGGTGGACAATGGCCGGTCGGATGCGATCTATCGAGATATTGTGCCGCGGCTTCTTGCTGTCTCCGAGCGGAGGGGACGGAAACTGGTTGTCAAGCTTCATCCTTTTGAGAGCCGCCGTGGCCGTCAGAAGTTGCTGAACTCGATACTGGGACGAGATTTAGCTCGGAATATTGAGATAATTGAGGGAGTTCCGCCGGAGAAGGTTATGTCCCGGGCGTGGTGCGGGATCACCGTAGATTCCAGCGTCGCGATTGAATGTGCATTGCGGAGGATACCATTCTTTCTTTGTGGGTGGCTCGATTTTAACGGCATGGGGTATCTGCAGCAGTATGCACGATTCGGTGCCGCGCAAGTTCTTGGTTGTCCGCGGGACCTCGACCGGATTCCTGAACTCGTTGCTGCTTACAAGCCGGATCCACTAATTCTGGACCGACTGTGGCACCAGGCGGATTCCGCGGAACTTGATCAGGTGATGTTTGGAACGCCACAAGCCCGTTTAGACCGATGCGCCTGCTGAGCCCAATTCTTGAACACGTCGTCTACCCAGTGCTGGGTATGACACGCCGCTTTCCTTCATCGGCGTGTGTTGTCACCTATCACGGCGTTGTTTCCGACGGCTATCAGCGTTCCGATTTGTTTCCAGATAATACCTCTTTGACGGTTGCACAATTCCGTTCTCAGTTGAAGTTGCTGAAGAGTCATTACAACGTCATCTCGCCCGAGCATTTCCTGGATTGGCTCAGGGGACTGGAATGTTTGCCTCCTCGAGCTGTGCTATTGACATGCGACGATGGATTGCTCAATAACCTTTCGATCATGGTGCCAGTACTGCGAGAAGAGGGCTTGCGATGCTTATTTTTCATAACAGGCAATTCGGCCGAAGATAGGCCCGCGATGCTATGGTACGTTGAGCTATACCTCATGATGATGAATGCGACGCCGACCTTGTGCGGATCGAGGTCCCAGGGTATCTCCATACCGCCCATTGCCTCGGATGTACGAAATCGGCGCTCGGAATGGTTGAACCTGATGACGCAGCTTTCAAGGCTTGACCGAGACGAAAGAGCGGTTTTCCTACGTGACGCCATGGACTGTTGGCGCCTGGAGTCTCGATGGAGTCAGCGGTATTTTGACGACCCCCTACTAGAAGAATGTTTCAGGATACTTCGACCAGGCGAAGTGAGGCGGCTGGCAGAATCGGGGATGACGATTGGTGCTCATACCTTGAGCCACCCGATGCTTTCGCAGCAGTCGAACACCTGGGCGCAGACGGAAATCGCCGCTTCTCGGCAGCTCTTGAGGGACTGCTCAAATCAACCTGTGTGGGCGATGGCTTATCCGTTCGGAAATGAGGGCGCGGTGGGTGCGCGCGAGTCTCAACTCGCAGAGAATGCGGGATACCAGTGTGCCTTCATGAATATCGAAGGCGAGCTTGATCGGGCGAATAAATTCTTTTTACCGCGAGTGCATGTCACTTCGGAAATGACTCCAGATGTATTCGAAGCGCATGTCTCGGGATTGCATGAGATGCTTCGCTCGCGAGCACCCTTCTGATTCAGCATGTCCACTTGAGGAGAGGGTAGTGGCGTGAGTGGGACGAATCTGGCGGTGTACAACCGTGCGGATGTGACGGCCCACTATGCACTCCTCAGTTATCTGACGCCTTGTGAACAGGTGTTGTTCGAGGAGTACATCAGACCTGGGTCGGCGATCTTGGATTTGGGCGTCGGAGGGGGCCGTACCACCCCCTATCTATCCTGCAAAGCGAGTCGGTATGTTGGGGTCGACTACGCGGCCGGGATGATCCAGACCTGCCGAACGAAGTATCCGGACCTGGAATTTCAGGTCGCAAACGCCTCCGACCTGTCGAGCCTTCAAGACCGTGAATTCGACGCGATTGTGTGTGCTTTCAACGGAATAGACTATGTGATTCCCGATGAAGCTCGAAGCGCGTGTTTCAGCGAATGCTATCGCCTTCTTCGATCCAACGGGATTTTTTTGTTTTCCTCGCATAATCCTCGATCAGTTCTGATACGTTCGGGGTGGAACCGCAATCGGATTCGGGATCTCGCCTCTAAAATAGCGGACCAAAACAGTCTCGTTGGCGAGGCCTTGTTTTTTACACTGAGCACATTTGCGCGATGCCTCGCTCTGTTTCGATCGATTCGGGCCAGTGTGACTCGAATGGTCCAAAGAATCCCGAAGCGGGCATTCTGGCGAGGTGAGGGATATTTCATGGATCCTTCTCACGGAGGGTTGCTGACGCACTGTTGGGTGCCGTCTCGCGTCATGAGCGAGCTGGAGCGCCATGGTTTTCGGTGCGTGAAGTTCCTGGGTGACGACTATCCCGCTGTGAGCAGGGAGTGCAGCACGGATTGGTATTACTACGTGTTTTCGAAGATGGACGTTACTGGACATGGTGCCGCTTGCGAATCGTAGTCGCCGATCACATTGCGGAAGATCCTGGACTCCGAGATGCGTGGCATCACCTCGTGCTGCAGATGGAAGAGCCAGAAATCTTTTACACATTCGAATGGGCCATGGCGGTTCAGCAAGCCTACTCGAGTTCCCTCAAGCCGTTTATTTTCCTGGGGTATGAAGCGGAGGCACTGGTTGCAGTTGTTGCACTAGCCCAGCGTAGCAATGGTGAAATTGCATTCCTCTCAGCAGACACGGGTGATTACTGCGACTTTGTGAGCGACAGGGCACGGCGGGATGAGTTTGTTTCGGCGGTCGTCTCAGAACTCGAATGCCGCGGGATCTCGAGGATCGTCCTGACGAATCTGCCCGAAGACTCGGCTTCGCTCAATTCTATCCAGAGAATCGCGCAATCGGGAACGTATCATCTCCATACGCGGCCAGCCTACGCATGCGCGCAGGTGGTTCTAGGTTCAAACGACCATCGTTTGGCCTTAAAGCAATCTCTGACAGGAAAAAAATCGCGTCGAAGAATGCGTGAGATGCAGAAACGGGGAGAAGTAAGCGTTCTGCATGAAACCGAGGCCGAGAAAATCCAGGCCCTCCTTGAACCGTTTAGTCACGCTCATGTCGCGAGATTCCTGGAAAATGGAAAGATGAGCAGTTTGCTACGCGCTGAGCGGCGCAATTTCCTGCAGGAATTGACGAAAAGAACTGGGCAGCATGGGTGGGTCGTCATGAGTCGACTACTCGTAGGAGGCGTGACTGCGGCATGGCACTTTGGCTTCTGCTTTTGCGGAACATGGTTTTGGTATCAGCCAACGGTAAATGCGCTCTACTCAGATTGCTCTCCGGGGTACTCCTTACTTTCCAAGATCGTCGAGCTTGCTTGTGACTTCCCTCAACTGGATACAGTGGATCTTGGACTTGGCGCGGAAAGTTATAAGGATCGACTCGCGACGAGTACGCGACAGACACTCTATTGCGTCTTAAGTGATTCGCTCGCGAAGCATGTTCGGGAAATTGTACGTTACCGCACTTCCGTGGTCGCGACATCGTCAGCACGCGTAGAACGGACGATTCGGGCGATGATCTCTTGCGCAAATACGCTCAAGTCGAAGCTGAGGACTACAACCATGCAGCAGTTCGCCGGGTGGGGACTCCGCCGGATTAAACACGCTATATCGGCGTGTGACGACATGCTGTTTTTTGAATGGTCTCCTACGGCTCAGAACTCTTGCGCCGCGGATTTAGACCTGGTACCGCTAGACGCCGACCTCCTGGGCGCTGCTGCCATTCGGTACGTCGATGATCCGGACGCAATGCAGTACTTGACGCGCTCTGCCCAGCGGTTCCGTTCTCAGTGTGCTGAAGGATTTGCGCTTCTCGACTCCGAAGGCGTGCCGGTACATTTTTGCTGGGTCCGGCCCCATGAAGGATTCGAAATGGCTGAACTGTCCCGGAAGCTACAGGCGCCTTCCATGGACTCTGTGATAATTTTCGATTGCTATACGCCCGCGGCTGCTCGTGGCTCGGGCCTTTTCTCGCGAGCGATTGCGCTTTTAGCTCGGCGATTGAGCTCTGAAGGCAAGCGCGTGTGGGTCTTCGGAGCAAAGGCGAACCAGTCTTCGCTGCGAGAAATAAAAAAGACGGAATTTGTTTATCGATTTACGCTGGGGCGAAAGACACGTTTCTTTGTCAGAACTAACCACGACTCGAGTTCCGAGGAATCGCTATTGAGCCCAGGTTCCAAACCATTGTCCACTAACGTGAGTTCATGAACGCTTTCCCGAACGAGATATCGGCGGCTCCGGTGGTGACAGCTTCGCCTGCAGTCGAGACCTCGCGCCTCGATTTCCGCCGCAACATGGGGCAGATATCACGACATTCCCTTACGTTTTTTGCGGGAACGCTTTTCACCATGGGCGCGGGTTATCTGGTGAAGATTTATGTTGCCCGCGTGCTCGGGGCCGAGTTGCTTGGACTGTATGCCCTCGGAATGACTCTGGTGAGCCTGACTCAGTTGCTGGGGTGTGTAGGGTTACACAGCGCTGCGGCGAGGTACGTGGCCATCTACAATGCGACCGCGAAATACGAGGCTCTGCGCGGGTTTATGACTCGCAGTGTAGCGATGGTTGTTGTTCTCAATCTGCTGTTTTCGCTTGCGTTCGTTGTAAGTGGTGGATGGCTGGTGCAGCGCGTTTATCACGCCCCAAAACTCGGTCAGTATATTCCACTCTTCGCGGTGCTGGCGTTCCTCGGGGCCTTAACAGTCTTCTATTCCCAGGTTCTCGCAGGCTTTAAAGACATTGCGAAACGAACCGTCATCACGAATTTTGTCGGCACGACGGTCGTAATTGCGTTTACCGTAGCGTTTCTCGCATCGGGTTTCGGAATGCGAGGTTACCTGTGGGCTCAGATTCTAAACTCGATTGTAGTTGTGGGATGTTTGGCTGCGGTTGCATGGAAGTTGACGCCGGCAGTGGCTCGATTCCGCTTCGAGTCTTTACCGCCCATGGATCCGGAAATCAAGGCTTTCGCAGCCGCAGCACTGGGTATGGGCGCCCTCGATTTTCTTGTATCGCAGGCAGACAAGATTCTGCTCGGCTTCTATCTGAATCCCACGATGGTGGGAATCTATGTCGTTGCGTCCACACTTTCTGCGCTGATTCCCCTTATTCTCCAGTCCGTCAATCAGATTTTCGCGCCGGTGATCGCTGACCTTCATGCCCAGCATCGCAAGGATGTGCTCCAAAAGCTCTTCCAGACTCTCACCAAGTGGGTCCTCGGATTAACTCTGCCACTCGCGTTTGTGGTGATTGTGTTTGCACTTCCCCTCATGCGGGTTTTTGGAAAAGGCTTTGAGTCTGGCTGGTCCGTGCTGGTGATCGGAACTGTAGGCCAGGTCGTAAACTGCGCGGTCGGCTCGGTCGGTTTCTTGCTGCTGATGTCTGGGAACCAGAAGCGTCTCATCAAAGTGCAGTTCACTATGGTGGCCATATCTCTGGCCACGAACATAGCCCTGATTCCTTTACTGGGCATTATTGGTGCGGCTTTGGCTGCTGCCATCATTAATGTCGCGGGCAATGTCTGGAATCTGTTGCAGGTGAGGCAGGCGTTGGGTATTTTTCCATACAATCGAAGTTATTTTGCGCTTGCGATTCCAGCGATGTTGGCTGCCGCGATCGTTTGTGCCATACGTCTCTGGACGTCTTCAGCGGTAAATCCGTGGCTGAGCATTTTCTCAGCGCTTGTGCTCTCCTATCTCGCGTTTGTGGGGGCGAGCCTCAAATTTGCTTTGGATTCAGATGACAGACTGATCGTGCAAAGCGTGTGGTACCAGTTGCGGACCGGCTTCGGACGGAGGTGAAACGCAAGTGAGTCAGCTTCGAAAAATTCAATTGCCTGAGGATTTGTGCGTCAAGGCAGAGAAATGGATGGCGGCCCGATTTACCAGTCTGGAGGAGCTAGTTACCTTCCTGCTGCGCGAGATCATCCAGGATGAAGACGATAAACTCGATCTGCAGGAGGAGGAACTGGTGCAGCAGCGCCTCCGCGATCTGGGTTACATGTGACACTTAAGATTAAGGGGCCTGGTCCGCAACTTGGTTCCAACATGGATTCCGAAAGCCGGCCCGATATCCCATGAAAAGACGATCACTCGTTTTAGTCACAGTAGATTGCCTACGTGCGGATCATCTTGGATTCAACGGATATTCGAAGCCAGTCTCCCCATTCCTAGACTCCTTAGCGCAGCAGAGTATCGCGATTCCAGATGCAATTGTTGCGGGTGTGCCCACGTACTTCTCGTTTCCCGCCATCATGGCCTCTCGGTATCCTCTTGGATTGGGACGGCACATTCTTGGGATCGCCCCCGAAGAAAAGACGATCGCCACCTGTCTGCGAGATAACGGATATCGAACAGCGGGTTTGATTGCAGGCAATCCTTACGTCGGAACTCGCTACGGATTCGGACAGGGCTTTCAAACGTTTGACGATTACCTGCATGTTGGCAGCCAAGGAAAGGCCGCCGAAGTATCCGGTGGAGGTCAAGCGGTGTCGGCCTTAAACCGCCGGTTACAAAAGCTCACGGCAATGAATACTTCCGCTGAGGCTGCCTACAACGAACTTTATTTCTGGTATTGCCAATGGAAGGCATCTCGGGAAAGGCGCTCACTCGAGGATCTCCGGCCGTATCCCTCGGCGGCGACGATGGTCGATCGGGCCTGTTCATGGTTGAGGGAAAACTACCGCGATGATTTCTTCCTGTGGATTCACCTGATGGATGCGCATCATCCACACTATCCACCACAGCATGCTCTGTCCGCGATAGGAATGCCCGGTACAACCGTCGTTCGACAGCGATTCCTGAATTCGTTTTGGAATCGCCGCGATATCCGGCTCAGTCGTTTGCGGCGCTACGTGCCGGAAATGATCGGTTTATATGATGCAAGCATTCGATGGATCGATGAGCAGGTTGCCCGGTTGACACGAACACTTCAAGAATTGGATCGCTGGAACGATACGGTTTTCGTTGTAACCGCCGATCATGGCGAAGAGTTTCTTGAGCACGGAGATCGCTATCACTCGCCTATGAGCCCCATTGAACAATTGATTCGAGTTCCTCTGCTGATGCACATCGAGGGTGTTGAACCACTTCGCGAGCAACACTGTCCCTTCAGTTTGATCCATCTTGCCCCAACCTTGCTTGATGCCATGGGAGTGGGCATACCGTCTGCTTTTACAGGGCGCAGCTTCTGGGACCAGATTGCAGCAGGCAAACTGGATGGCGAAGCCGCAATTCTGGAAACAGTTGGAACGGGTAATGATCCCTGCAGCAGGGAACAACAGATGCGGATGCGCGTGCTCAGCGTTCGAGATCGCGACTATAAACTGGTTCTCCGTTTCGGGCAGAACAGGTGTGACCTGTACGACCTCAAGAATGATCCCGAAGAACGAGCGCCACTGCCGAACTCAGTGCAGGCCAAGGAACGTGCGCACCTTCTCAAAGTTGCTCAACAGCACTTGAAGCAGAGCCGGTTGCGGAAAGATAAAGATCTCGCACTCAATGCGACCATCCGCGAGATTCGACTGTCTCTGATTTCTGCATAAGCACTGCGGCAAGCTCAGGCCGCAATGTACGCTGTGGCCACCTCTTGCTTCCGTGCTTTCGAGCGCTTCTCCCGCAACCTCAACGCTGGTCGCTCCACGACGTAGTAGGAAATGCAGGCAGCAGATAAAGCCAAAACCAGGGCGGTCAGCGGTCGGTAACGTGGATTCGGGCAAAAGGGCTCTTGCCATAGATACAAGCTGTAGCTGATCCGGCCGATCCAGTCGGTCGGCCAGCGGTTCAGGAACCGATAGGGCGTCTGCACAACATGCGCGATGACCCCTGCGATGGAGATGAGAAAGATCGGATGCAAAATCAGAACTGAGAAGAGTGTACGCGGGACCGTGGGCGCGACGTAAAGGGGTATGAATACAATCGCAAATGTCATGAGTAACGCTGTGTAGCCCGGAATTCTTGGGATTCGAGGCTCGAGGACCGCTAGCAGACATCCGATCGCGAGATTATCGGTCAAAACGGGAAACAGCCCGTAGCCTCCCCCCGGCACTTTGAAGGCATACAAAACGAGGTGAAGAAGAGGAGCAAATATCGACACAGCCACCAGTATCTGCACGCGTTTGTTGTACCAGCGCTTGAGAACAGCCGGCCAAAGGAGATAGAACTGCTCTTCGACACTAAGTGACCAAAGGTGCCGGAAAACCCAAGGCACCGCGTAGTCGTAATCAGCGAGGTAAAAAACGGCGGCTCCCACATGGAGCCATGTCATTTCCTGCCAATCGATAATGACAGCGGCGGCCACGAAAACCAGAGCGGCAGGCAAGATTCGATAAGCACGCCGAACGTAAAAATCCTTCAGACTGATGGCAGACGTTCTGGTGTGCTCGTTGAGCATCAGCCTCGTGATCAGAAAGCCAGAGATCACAAAAAAGATTCGCACTCCAGTATTCCCGTAGGAGCCGAATACACTTGTATATCCGCGCCCTCTGAGAATATGACCGACCACAACCGCGGCTATGGAAATGGCTCGGAGTCCGTCTAAGGAGGGAATTCTCTTCATTGCAAAAGCATCTCCGCTAAATCTATGCGCATTCGAGGGACACTATTTTCTTTCCTGTCACTTCTTGCAGATAACCAAGCCATGTTCTTGCGATGATGTTCCAGTCGAAGAATTTGCGGACTCGCTCGAGTGCCGCGGATCCCAATTTCATCCGTCGGTCGGGATCCGACAATAAACTCGATAATGCCTCGGCATATTCAATCGTATTTTCTGGGTTCACGAGAACGCCGGTTTCTCCCAAAACCTCTGGTATCCCTCCGCGGTTCGAGCCTACAACGGGCGTGGCACATGCCATAGCCTCGGTGTTGACGATCCCAAAAGGTTCTTGAAACGTCGAAGGACTGGTAAACAGAGTGGCACGCTGAAAAAAGGCAGGAAGATCGCGGTCATGATGAATATAGCCGGGGAACTCAATCGAGGCGCCGTACTGAGTCCGGATAGAAACAGCCATACTGCAAATTTCGCGCACGTATTCCGTCTTTTCCTGCTTCCCGAACGTCGTGCTGCCGCCGATCACAAGCCTGGCTTCGGGGTGCGAACGAAGCACCAGTTCGTACGCTTTGAGAAGTTGAAGCGGCCCTTTGGCGGGGATAAGGCTTCCCACGAAGAAAATGGTCTTAGGCTCGCGCACGCCTTCTCTGGAACTGAACAACTTAGGGTTGACGCCGTTGAAAACAACGGCGGTTCTGGATGCTAGGGCAACGGAATCTCCAATCGATTGGTTCCGCAGGTAGTTGCTGCAGACCACCAGTCCGTCGAGTTCAGGCGCTAGGGAATCGAGCATCATCCTGCTCCAGTGCCCTAGATGATCATTCTGCAGGTGGACGATGACGGTTCCGCGGTAGCCAAGAGACCGTAATAGCCTGGCCCATTGAGGCCGGTTGTGGATGTGGATCACAGTAAAGCGGCGTAGGCGGGGTTTTAGCGCGCGCAGCCACAGTTCGTCCTCGTAACGTCCGAGAATCGGTACTCGCGACAGCAGGGAACAGGCGTGGCACCAATTGCTAGATTTGTGATCCAGCGGATAGGCAGTTTCGGGATCACTGGGGAACCCGAAGACGCAAGCTTCGATCTGGCCTTGTAACCGACTGTAGACCTCGTATGTCCAGCGTGCCAAGGCTCCGCCGTAGTAGACGCTGAACTGCTCTCTACCAGAGAGGAGGACAGCTACTGAAATCTTGTCCATTTAGATTAATCGGAAGCTGAGAGAGTTCCCTCGCCGTCTTGGCATCGTATCCGACACATTCCTGTGAGTGCAAAGGAATTCCTCGAATGCCGAGTGGCGCTTGACCGTCTGTTCTTTTGCACACGTGGGAATACGGTAGACTGACGAGACGCTCAGATTGAATTCAGGCGCGTTAGCGGCCCTCGTGGGCCGATTCCAGCCGAGCGCCTCTTGAGATTGCCCAGATGGATAAAGTCCGTGTGCTGTTCTTGCCTTGGGTGGACGCGGGTAACGTGAACGCGCAGAGTTTAAATGTGAGAGAGATTGCACTGCGCCTCAGCCCCGAGCGGTTTCTATCTACTGTATTGTGCGAGGCCGATCCCGATCCCCGACTTTGCAATAAGGAAAGCATTCGCATTCTAAGGCTACCCGCACGTCGAAAAACGCTCACGATTCTTAAGGAAATGCTGCGGGGGCATGACATCATTGCCTACGTGGACTACAGTCCGGCCAGTTACGTGTTTGTTCACCTGCCTCGCGCACTCCGCAAGAAAGCGACAACCGTTCTGCATGCCGAGGCGCCTGTGGGGCAGTTGGTGAATCCGTCCCGTACACTGCGCTTTTTGTTCGACGGGGTAATCTCACGATGTGATACGTATGCCGCAATTACGGATTTTGTTGCGCGTGATCTCAAAGTGAATCTGGGCAAGCGAGTGAGTTATATTCTGCCCGTCGGTGTGGATACAAGTTTGTTTTCTCCCCCGAAAGAGCGAGAGCATAGATCGCCGGTTGTTCTTTTTGCAGGCACGCTCATCGAGCGCAAGGGGCCGCAGTTGGTTCTCGAGGCCGCCGCTGCTTTTCCAAACGCGACGTTCCGACTCGTGGGAGCAAGCCGCGATGGTTACGAGCAAGTGCTCCAGCGAAAGATTGCGCAGCTCAATCTAAACAATGTTCACCTCGAGGGAGCAAGAACCCAATTCGAATTGCTCGAAACCATGCGGCAGAGCGACATCTTTCTATTGCCGTCGCGCCTGGAAGGAATTCCGAAAGTGACTCTGGAGGCGGCAGCGACTGGACTGCCCTGCATTGTTTTCCGCGATTACGAGACTCCGTCGGTTATCGACGGTATAACAGGTTTTCAGGTGGGAACCTTTGAAGAAATGTTGCAGGCCTTGGGTCGGCTGATCGCAGATCGGGAACTGCGAGCCAGAATGGGCGACGCGGCTCGCAAACACGTACAGAGTTTTGATTGGCAGGTTGTAGCGCGGAAATGGCAGGATGCGTATCTTGAGATTGCATCACAGATTCCGCGGTGACGGAACAAGCCATCCCAATGTCCAAACCTCAACCGGGCCACAACCTGCACGTTCTTACGCTGACCCCCTTCTATCCGAGGGCGAGCGATGATGGGGCAGGTTGCTTCGTGTACGACCCCCTTTCCTGGCTGGCAAGGCTTGGTATTCGTCACACTGTATTCGCAATTCAGCCGTTCTATCGCGGAAAAGCGCGAAGCGAGGCTCTACAGATCCCCGCTCGATGGTTCCGCTATTTCTCCCTCCCGCGAGGCGTTGGCCTGCCCACCGCCGGTGTGTTTGCATTCGCTCAGATTGTAGGGCAGGTTCGGAGTCTGCACGAGCATCAACCGATCGACATCATTCATGCCCACGGGGCCTTGCCGTGCGGTCACGCCGCGATGTTGCTCAGTCGAGAATTGCAGATTCCGTTTGTTGTTTCCGTTCACGGGCTCGACGTGTTCTCTACGGTGCAGGTGGGTGGCTATTCCGGGAAATGGTGCCGCCGGATCTCGGCACGGACCTACAGTGCCTCCCGCAGGGTGATTTGCATCAGCGAAAGAGTTCGTGAGGAAGTTCTTCAGGGTCTTGGCCGCAATTGTCGAACCTCTGTGGTGTACAACGGAGTGGATCCCGACCTGTTCTGCCCGGTACCCAACCTTTCCAGCGACGAGATGATCGTGCTTAGTGTTGGTAACCTGATTCCTGTTAAGGGACACGAAGTCCTGATGCGCAGTGTGGCTTCTTTGCAAGGCGAATTTCAGAAACTCGTTCTAGAGATCATCGGGAGCGGTCCGGAGGGGCAGCGTCTGCAGACGCTCGCCGAGCGACTGGGGATCGCCGCGCGAGTGCGCTTTCTTGGAGTTCAGCCTCGCAAGCGGGTGGCCGCAGCTATGCAGCGTTGTGCGGTGTTTGCACTGCCGAGCCGGTATGAAGGTCTTGGATGCGTATATCTGGAGGCAATGTCATCGGCAAAGCCGGCCGTAGGTTGTCGTGGACAAGGCATTGCCGAGATCATTCAGCAAGGTTTGAACGGCTTCCTGGTAGGTCCTGATAACGAGAAGGAATTGTCTCTGGTCCTTTCACTTCTGCTTCGCGACGAGAATCGCCGCCGGAATCTCGGTGTCGCTGCCCGGGACACTATACTCGATCGGTTCACGTTGGCGCATCAAGCCGACAGGCTGGCAAGAATCTACCGCGAGTGTGTGGAATGACTCCCCGGTTGGTGATCATTACTGAGATCATTTCTCCCTATCGAATTCCATTGTTCAACGCCCTGCATGATGATGGCGCCGTTAGGTTGCACGTGATTTTCCTCGCTGAGACCGATCGCGATCTTCGGGAATGGCGCGTTTCTCGGAACCAGATCCGATTTTCCTATGAGGTCTTACCGTGCTGGCGAAAACGGGTGGGGAAGTACAACGTTCTTTTGAATCGCCAGGTGTGGAAATCCCTGAATCACGCTGCACCCGACGCGATTCTTTGCGGCGGCTATAACTATCTGGCTTCCTGGCAGGCTCTTTGTTGGGCGCGGTACAAGAAAGTACCGTTCTTGCTGTGGTCGGAAAGCAATGTACAGGATGCCCGGCACGGCCACACTGCCGTAGAGATGCTGAAGTCGGAATTCATTCGAAGGTGCGACGCCTTCGTTGTCCCGGGATGCTCCAGTCTGGAATATCTTAAGACCTACGGTATTCCTGACAACCGCATCTTTACTGCTCCGAATGCCGTCGATAACGAGTTCTTTGCCGCGAGTGCTGCTAAAGCACGTCAAGATCTAGAGGCAACCCGATCTCGTCTTGGCTTACCTCAGCGTTATCTTCTGTTTGTGGGTCGCCTGGTTCGAGAGAAAGGCGTCTTTGATTTGCTCAGCGCATATGCGAAACTTGACGAACATCTGAGAGAAAACGTCGGCTTGGTTTTCGTTGGCGGTGGTGCCGCGCGGCACGAATTGGAGTTGCAAGCCGGTTCCGTTTCTCCGGGCGGCGTCCGGTTTGCCGGCTTTGTCGATCAGGAGCATCTGGGCGAGTACTATGCATTGGCGGAAACGTTGATTCTGCCCACGTACAGCGACACGTGGGGGCTGGTTGTGAATGAAGCGATGGCTTGCGGTTTGCCCGTCGTCGTAAGTCAGGTCGCAGGATGTGCCACAGATCTGGTTACCGAAGGCTGGAACGGTATTTTGGTTGCACCAAAAGATGTTTCTTCTCTTTCGTCGGCGATAAAGCAAATTGCCACACGGCAGCTCTTGCGTACGGACATGGCCGCGAACAGTCTACGAAGGATTTGTCGCTTCTCGGCGAAAGAGTGGTCGCGCGGCATAGGGCAAGCTATCCAATCGATATTGAGGCCGAATGAGTGAGCGAGTACAAAAGGTAGCGTTGCTTGGCGCGGCATGCGCGTCGCCCTTGGCCTTGGTGGTTTTTGCTTACGCGCGGCCGGGATATTTCAATAACCAAATCTATCTTGGGGGCCTGCTCGTCCTCGAATTGCTGGTGGCTGCGCTTTGCCTTTATCGGCGTGTCTTTTTTCCCGTCGTAATCGTTGCTTTTTTACTGGCAGGCGTCGATCTTCCTGTGGGCACAGTGTGGACGAGTGCTCGGTGGTTGTTTCTCGGAATTGGAGCCGCCGGTGGCTGCTTCATCATGTTGAAAGAGCGGCATCATCATTTCGGCCTGTTCCAGTCCATTGCCACGTTCGTCGTCTTGACGTCCCTTATCTCCGCTGCGGTGTCTAGCTATCCCAAGGTTGCTTTACTAAAGGTGCTAAGTCTGTTCCTGCTGTTCCTGTACGCCGCTACCGGTGCACGGGTCGCTGTTGCAGGACGAGAGAGCAGGTTTTTTTCGGGACTACTTCTAGGGTGCGAAATCTTTGTTGGTTTGATGGCATTGCTCTATTTTGTGGGTATCGAGGCGATGGGTAATCCCAATTCGCTCGGCGAAGTAATGGGCATTGCCGGGGCGCCGATCCTGCTATGGGGCGCTTTGCTGGGAGGCCCGTCTGCGGTGAATCGCCGCCGCTGGATCTTGTATCTCATCTCTCTCTATCTCACGTTTCACAGCCACGCGCGAGCAGGCGAGGCGGCAGCTTTTGTTTCATCGTTCTTCCTGTGCTTTGCGCTTCGTCGATACAAGTTGATCATCCAGGGGCTCGTTGCGTTGTCGATCTTGATCGCTGCCGGTGCGATCTACAGACCCGAAGCTCTGGATTCCCTGATGAATGCCACATTGTACAAACAGTCTGGTGAAGAAGCAGGCTTATTCGCCTCACGCGAAAGCCCTTGGAACACCGCGATGGATAACATCCGCGCGCATCCATGGTTTGGAATGGGGCTCGGTACCACGGCGAAGGGAGGAGATGCGAACGCGGAGCAGGGAACCTTTGCTTCTAATACTGGAGTGACCATCGAACATGGAAGCAGCTACCTGGCCATTCTGTCCGGTGTCGGAATGCTTGGCGCATTACCAGCCCTGATTCTCCTTCTCTTGATTGTTGGTAACGTATTCCGAACATGGATATGGATGAGACAGTCTGCAAGTCCCTTGCACCCGTCTGTGCCGTTGGCAACTGTCATGATCGCAGCGATGATTCATGCGGGCTTCGAAGATTGGATGTTTGCTCCTGGCAATTACATGTGCATTTTCTTCTGGGCGCTGGCTTTTATTTTGGCTGATGTAGCGCCAAAAATATCACTGCTATCATTCTCGTCGCAACCTCGATTTGTGCCGCTCACTGTCAACCCCGGTGTGTCGAGCCGGTAATGCGCTTATTCATCAACTCCCTCGCAGCTTCAGCTGGCGGGGGACTCACCTATATTCGAAACGTAATCCCCCAATTGGCTTTGGAGCCCGACGTTAAGGTAACCGTCGCGCTGGGAGCGGGTCTTCGACAGGGCTTCGGTAACTCGACCAACGTTCAGTTCCTTGAACTTGACGTGTCGCCGGTCCGACGTTACTGGTTCGAGCAGCGGTATCTGCCGGAATTGATTCGTGATTCTGCTGCGGATGTTCTGCTTTCCACGGGAAATTTCGCCCTAAAGAACTCGCCAATTCCGCAGATTTTGCTATCGCGCAACTCGATCTATACCTCACGCGCTTTCTATCGAGACTTGATGGCGAGACGCGAGTACCGGCTTTTGCTCGATACCTACTTCAGAGGGATGCTCGCGAGAAAATCTGTCCGGTGGGCGGATGTAACGGTAGCTCCAAGCGAGGCCTTCGCGCGGGAACTGCAGCATTGGACCGGAGTTCGCGTTCGATCGATTTATCACGGATTTGACTGGGATGCTTTTACCTATGCCCCGCGTCCGTTAGCCGCAGATGTTCAATCGAAGTTGGATGATGCGAAGAACTGTCTGAAGTTACTGTTTGTGAGTCATTACAACTACTACCGCAATTTTGAAACGTTGATTCGAGCGCTGCCGATCCTCCGACAAAGACTTTCTCCTCGCAATGTGAAGCTCATCCTCACCTGCAAATTGGCTCCCGGCGAAAACCCGGGCGCTTATCGCCCCAAGGCCGCCGCCAGGCTCTTGAAAGATCTGGGGGTATCAGAGAATGTTCTGGAGTTAGGAACAGTGCCTTACGAGCAACTGCACCATCTTTATCTGCAGGCGGATATTTACGTCAGCCCTGCGTACGCTGAAACATTTGCACATCCGCTAGTCGAAGCGATGGCGAGCGCACTGCCCGTTGTTGCCTCGGACATTCCTGTTCACCGAGAAATTTGTCGGGACGCCGCTCTGTACTTCGACCCCTTCAGCCCGCAAGCACTGGCGGCTCGTGTCCTGGAAATTGCTGATTCAAATGAGACGAAGAAGGCGATGGCTGACTCGGGAAAACAACGATCTCGAGATTTCTCCTGGCATCAGCATGTGAAGGAAATTCTTGAACTCTCGCGAACGCTGGTGACCCACGGCTCAGATGCGGAACGGGATGCCTCGCTATTGGGAAAAGGTTGAGCCTTGGCTCGATAGCGAGATCGGCCCTTCTGAGGCGTGCTGAGGTTGTTCTCGAAAGCTTGGGTTCTCAACCGCCATGGCATAGAGCAGGGTGATGCATAGCACCAGGAGCAACCATGTCTGGTGCGGCATGATAAGTGTCTCCCAGAGTGAGGAGCGCTGCAGGTTAGCGGATATCCAGCCTTTTCCGGCCGCTTCCTGAAGCAGAGCGGCCGTTGGCAATGAAAAGGGCGCCATGAGGAGCAAACTGAAGGTCATCAACCGTCGCGTCGCGTTTCTCCGCTCGCGAATGCACCAGCATAGCGGTATCGCCAACACCGACGCGTCATAAAGGCGGTGGTAGAGGGGCAGTAGGCCGATTACGGCGATTGTTGCTAAAGCGAGAAGTTCTGAATGATTTCTCTTGGATCTCAAAACTATGAACACCCAACCGACAATCAGCGCGGCGCCGACTGAAAATGCCGCAACATTGGAATATGCTCGGCTGTGGGTGAACGAGTAAAACGGTACCTGCAAATTGATCAACAGAAATCGAGCTGGATTGGCAGACGTGAAGTCGTCGAAACTGTTGTTCGCGGCGCTGAATTTGATATTGTCGAGATAATTTGGTGTCCACTGCACTCCATTTACCTGCATCCATGCAGCTGCGATGACGACCATCAATGCCGTGATTCCAATCGCTGACCAAAATAGGCGCCAGCGTCGTTGCACCAGATAGTAGAGCACCAGAAACGACCCGATGTGCGGCTTCATACTGCAGGCCGCACCGAATAGCAGGCCGGCAGGCAGATCATGCCCATTTCGCGCGGTTAAGATTCCAAGAGCACAAAGCCCAACCACCAGGATTGTCTGATTTTCATTCGCAATTCCGGTATGGAATGGAGCAAGGGCCAAGCAACCCGCGACGAAGAGCACGGTGCGAGTCTCATCGAGACGGAGTTCGGCCACTTTGATCAGCGACCACACCGTCACCCCGAACGCAGCGACCAAGACGGCAAGCCACGCAATCATCGCGGCGGGCCAAGGTAGAGCAGCAATGGGCGAGAGCAAAACCAGGGCACCGGGCGGGGGCGCGATGTGTGTCCGTAAGGGGCCGTCCAGGGTGCTGCCAGCTTCGTTCCGCCAAAGCGCGACCAGGTTTTCGGGTTTTGCGAAGTTCTGGCCCCGCAACCATAGCCGGCTCGCGGCATAATATTGCGACAGATCGTTCCAGATTGGTGTTTGAAACGATCGAACTGGGCCGCGAACGACGAACTCTCCCGCTGCAAGAACCAGAAGCAGCCAGGCAATCACTTTGCGCCGTTGGATCCGACCAGAACGTTCTACCTGCTTCGGGGAGGGTCGCATTCAGTCCGAAACTCTGGAAGAGCACACAGCGCGGAGAGTTGATGTGACTCGCTGCTGCTGCTCTTCGGTCATCGGTGCAAAAAGAGGAAGGAGAATCGATCGATCTTGTGCGCGTTCACTTGCAGAAAGGTTTGGGCACTCGGCGGCCGGCGTGCAGCCTTGCTGGACGCAACGCCACGTACCTGGTTTGGCGTAAGCCTGTTCGCGGTGCGCACACATGATCCCCTTTCGCGTGGCGATGCCCTCATCGAGCATGCTCTGCATTATTTCGAGCTGATCCACACCCTCGGGCAATCCCACGCAGTAACTCTGCCAGTTGGTCTTTGCCCAATCGGGCTCTATAGGAAGAGCTATGCCCGGGATCTCACCGAGTAGTTCGTGGTATCGAGCAGCCAATTGTCTTCGTTGTGCAACGGTCTGCGGCAGCCGTTTCAGCTGCTCACGCCCAACTGCCGCTTGGATGTCGGTCATCCGATAGTTGTAGCCCAATTCAGGATAGCTTTCGAATACGACTCTCGGCGACGCATGTCGAACAGTGTCGGGAACACTCATGCTGTGTTGACGCCATAAGCGGAAATTGCCATCCAACCTCGCATCGGCGGTGGTCAGCATTCCGCCATCCCCGGTGGTCAACAACTTGCGGGGATGGAAGGAAAAGCAGGCCACCGCTCCGTGAGGCTTGCCAATCTTTTCCCACGACCCGTTCCGAAGAATCTCGCTTCCCACAGCACAGGCCGCATCTTCCACGACCGGCAAATCATATTTCCGCGCGATCTGCAGAATCTGGGTCAAGTCGCAGGGCATTCCCATCTGGTGAACACACAGAATCGCGCGCGTTTTTTCCCCGATTGCTGCTTCGATCTTTGTCGAATCCATGTTGAAGGTCGCGGGCTCGATATCCACAAAGACCGGAACAGCGCCGCAGTATCGAATGCTGTTTGCCGTGGCTATGTACGAATGGCTTACGGTAATCACTTCGTCATCGGGACGGACTCCCACCGCCATGAGCGCCAGGTGTAGGGCAGTAGTTCCACTCGAAACAGCGCACGCATGGGGCGCGTGCACAAAGTCGGCGAATTCTTTCTCAAACGCGGCGACTTCAGGGCCTTGCGTTACCCAGCCGGAAAGAATCGCGCGCCTGGCGCCGGAGGCTTCTTCGTCTCCAAGCAGCGGACGGGCAACGGGAATGAATTCTTTACTCATCGGGAAACAGCCACGTCTCTCGGTGCATTGCAGTTTACGCTGGGATCGCTTCCGCAAGCTGCTTCTCAGCCCTCCACCATTTCACCAGGCGTCTGAGCCCTTCTTCGACCGGGACAGCCGCCTCAAAGCCTAGCAACTGCTTGGACTTCGAGACATCCGCGAGCCGGCGCGGAACGGGATTGACTCTACGCTCCGGTCCATACTCAGGAGTGGCACGAGACCCCATGACGCAAAGCAGCATGTGCGCGAGATCGTTGAGGCTGGTTTCTGTACCGCTCGCAATGTTGAAGACCTCATCCGAAATATCAGAATCTGCAGCAGCGAGATTGGCGCGAGCGATATCCTCTGCATACATAAAATCCATCGTCTGTTGACCATCCCCAAAAATCAGAGGTCCTTTCCCGGCGGCGATTCTTTCCATCCAGCGAATCAAAACTTCTGTATATGCCCCATACACGTCCATCCTCGGCCCATACACGTTGAAATACCGCAGCATCACATACCGAAGCCCGTACATCTCATGGAAGCTACGAAACAGTGCTTCGTTAAAAGACTTGGCAGCTCCATAGAAAGTTCGATTGTTGTAGGGATGATGCGTCTCGGTTGTAGGGAAATGCTCAGCCATCCCATACACCGAAGCGGACGATGCTGCCACTAATTTCGATACCTTCGACCGTACTGCTTGTTCTGCGATGTTAAACGTGCCATCGACCAGCACTTCGAGGGCGAGCCTGGGATTTTCCGCACACTGAGTGATCCGAATTGCGGCCTGGTGAAAAACAATGTCGATCCCTTCCATGACTTCGGCCACAAGTTTACGGTCACGAATGTCGCCTTCAACAATCGTCAGACGTCCGCTTGCCTGCGCCCGCGCCAGATTGCTGCGGCGTCCGCGTACAAAATTATCGAGAACGATCATCTCCCGGACATCGCGCTCGGCGAGTAGATCGGCGATGTGAGAGCCGATCAGCCCAGCGCCGCCCGTAATCAGTACGCGCTGATTCTGCATGTAGCAATCCCTTCCAGTTGTGAAAGCGAAAAGTGATTCTACCAATTCAAGTGTCAACCGACGATCGAACTGCTGGTACTGCACCATCTTCGATGCGAGTCTTCAACTGGGCCAAACTCAGGCCTTTGACCCCAAGCAGTGCTATGCCGGCCAAAATGTTCGCCAAAAAAACCCAAGCGTGGATCACCACCGTCAGCGCTAACCCATTGCTGGCCGAAAGCCCTACTAATTGAAATGCCTTCGTGCCGAAGAGTTCATACGTTCCCAAGCCGCCGGGGCCAGCGGGAATCATGAGTCCAAGTCCTAAAACTGCAGACACAACAACTGCCGACTTGAGCGCAACTGGCGTGTTGAGAGCCCCCGCCAGCCCCCAGATCAGCGCAGCCTCTGTTGTCCAGATGGTAGCTGTGAATATCAGTAGAAGGAGCAGATTACCCCATGAGTCAACGGCCGTAAGTCCGTCCGCAAACGAGTTGAGAAGATCGTTGATCTTCTTTTCCAGAGAATGCAAACCGATATAACGAAGTGGCTTCGTTGCGACACTTATTAGCGTGCGTGTGCGATAGCGAAGGAGCACCAAGAGGAGCAATCCTGTGCCAAACAGAGCGATGGCCACGCGCAAGATTCGGAGTACCCAAATCGGCGGATTTAAAGCCCAGACAGCAAGCAGCACCATTCCGATGAGCGCAAGTCCATCCAGGACTTTCTCGACGGCCAACGTACCCAATGCCCGGGTACTGTCGGAGAGGGTCGCTTGAGGGCCTACTAATGCACATCGCGAAATATCGCCCGCCCGTGCTGGCAGCAAAAAATTCGCCATGTTTCCGATACCCAGTACGGTCAGGCAGGACCAGAATGATGGGCGGGCAGACGACGGAAAAATCGTTTGCCAGCGCCATGCACGCAATGGGAGATTCACGCAAAATACAATTAGCGGAATCAAGAGGTAAGGGCCGTTGAGCTGCCCGAGCGCGCTCCAGGACTGCTTCAGATCTACTTGGCGGAGGAGTATCGCCACACATGCGGCACCGATCAGGAGTCCGATGATTCCCGATTGCACACGGAACCTACGTCCCAAAGCGTTGCTCCATCTGTTCTGAGTGCGCGGCAGATACCGACCCTGACTCGAACGTTTCTTCAATGAAATACGAAGGCCGATGGCGGGCGGCTTCCAATGTTCTCCAGAGATACTCGCCGAGGACGCCAAGCATCATCATTTGCACTCCGCCCATAACCAGAACGACAACGATCAATGATGACCAGCCCTGTACAGGAGTGCGTGTTCTCAGCCGCAAGATGATTACCAGCAATGCATAGGCGAATCCGAGCAAGCTAAAGAGCATTCCGGTATAAGACATGGCCCGCAACGGAGCATAAGAGAAAGAAACAAACGCGTCGGCAAAAGCCCGTAGTTTTCGTTTGACCGTCCACTTCGACTCGCCGGCGGCGCGTTGTTGCTTTGTATAGCTGATCTGTGCCGAAGCGAATCCCAACCGGGCGACCTCACCACCGATACTCGGATCGCTGCCGGCCGACTGCAGCAAAGCGTCCACGGCCTTACGATCGAGCAAAGCAAAATCTGATCCTCGAGGCGGCAAATGAACCTCACCGAGGCAGTTGAGAAGGCGATAGAACGTGTTGGCGAGGAATACGTCAATTTGCGAAACGCCCTCGCGTTCCCCGCGGACTGCCCAAACGATGTGGTATCCAGCACGCCATCGCTCGAGCATTTGCAGTATCAGTTCTGGTGGATCCTGCAAGTCCGCAGCGAGAAACACCACACATTCGCCCTGAGCCCGCGCCAGCCCAGCGAGAATGGCGATGTGCCCCCCGCTATTTTTCGCAAGCCTCGCGTAACGAAGTCTCGGATCTTTACGGCAAGCTTCTTTCAACAGGCAGGGAGATCCATCGCTTGAGTGGTCATCGACGAAAATGATCTCCGTGATCAACGGGCTGAGCCTTGCCAGGAACGAACGGAGGCGATCGAGCAAAGCAGGAAGGACCGCTTCTTCGTTAAAGACCGGGATAACGATACTGAGCTCTGGGCCGCCCATTAAGTTGTGAAGAGTGCTATTAGTGTAGCGGACTTATGCCGAAAAACGTTCAGCATTTTTCAACAGGTTTTCAGAACACTTTCGCACCCAAGCTCGATCAACGCTGCCGTCGACCCATAAGTTGAGAATCCTGCGTGCAAAGCGCTCCGCATTCGGGCAGGGGTCCGCAGGGCGGAAGAAGTCATTCACCGGCCAATACAAATTCGAAACGTGGAAGCCATCACGCCTTACGGCTTCTGAGAATTCAACGAGATGATCGGGAAAGTCTACAAGCAGGGAGTATCGCCAGCACACGCCGCTGCGTCGCCACCCACCGATTTGGGTCCATGGCCCTCCAGACAGGGACTCCTCGTAGCATTCGGCGTTGCTATAGCGATGATTCACAATCCCCGATAAACGCTCCCATCCCTTAGAAAGGTCCGCCGCGCTTTTCATTGGTTTCAAATACAGTGCTTTGAAGGCAGGCTGCAACTTCAAAAAAGAGGTCGATGCGTCGGCGATTGCGCGCGTTCTCAGCAAGCCGACCAGGGCGTGGTGAAGATTGCGGTAGCTGAGGGCGAGAACTCGTGTCTCTTCATCGGGGACATTCGCAGGCAGAGGGTCGGAAGCACACAGCTCTCGAAGGAATCGCTCGTTCTCAACAGAACGGATTGCGAGGGCACCGCCGCCGCATTCCAGAATCTTTGTCGGATTGAAGCTGTAGACCGACAAATCTCCCATCGACCCGGCGGGACTACCGTCCTGTAATCGGGCGCTGAGGGCCTGCGCCAGATCCTCGATCAGGAGAACATTTCGACGTCGGCACCAATCGGCCAATACTTGTAACTCTGCAGTTTGTCCGAAGAGATGGATGAATACGACCGCGCAGGTTTTTGGAGTCCATCGTGCCTGGATGTCTTCCAGGCGGAGCATCCCTGTGAGTGGATCGACGTCAGCGAATCGTGGAGTGACTCCCGCAAGCAGAGCCGTGTTCGCCGGAGTGGCACACGAGATCGATGGAAGGATGATTTCGGCGTCTTCCCTCTGTCCGGCGACAAGTCGGGCGATTTGATAAGCGCGATAAAGAGCCGTCGCTGCTCTCCCGTACCACTCGATCGCGGCGCCGCCAGTGCTGCGAAGAAGGTCCGCCTCAACGAATCTGAGGGCCGGATTTGTAGCCGAATTTTCGAGCAGTTGGCTCATGCGGTTACTTTTGCCGAATCTTTCCAACGCTCAGCTGCAGTCGAAACCGTTGCCCATTCAAACTCGTGTTCCAGACGTTTCAGACTTTCGGTAACGGAGGTGAGGTTGTGACAAAGATCAGACATTGACCGTGCGTAAAGCCTGTCGTCCCCAGCCGTCGGGAGAACTTCGTCAGGATGAAAAATCATCACCCAGACATGGAAATCAGAACACAACTGTTTGCAGGCATTCTCCCAATTCTGCAGCGCCTTTGCAAAAAGATTCGGATGCACTGCCGGGTTCATATAACGAATCCGTGGAGCAGCATCGTAAGACGCCTGCAACAGCCACGTGTTCATTGGAAGCTCTAGCATGGCTCGCTCCGGGCCGCGCGCGCGAAGGTCTTCAGAAGCAGGGAAGTAAGGGGCGTTCGGCGCTCCATCCCAATCCATCGGGTGTCCTACGATTCCCTTACGTCCCGGAATGCAGGTGGAGTCGCAGCGAAACCCCAAACTCTCGATTACCGCATAGGTTTCCGGAGAATGCCAGCCTTCGCCATTGCGAAATGCTGTGGCATGGAAACTGTTTTTGATCTGACCCCATAATCGTTCAAGCTCATCCCGCGCCTCGATAGGGTCGGTGATCATGACAGCGGTTTCCTCGCGCCGCGCCTGGCGATAAAGATGCGGATGCCACGCAAGTTCATGGCCCAGCTTTGCCACTCGGCTCCAGAATCCCTCGTACTTCTCGAATAGATAGTTTGTACTCCCCAGAATGCTCTCAATCTGTCCGTCCGCCCGCACAAACCATGTGATCGGAATCGATCCAAGAGAGCTCCATGCGGCCAGTTTTTCGGGAAGAGTCCGGATATGGTCAAGACCTTTCCATTCGAGAGTCTGTCGATTCGTAGCCTTGCCACTTAAGCCGTCAGGATCAGTGTCAATTGTGAGGCATAAGAGATGCTTCTTCACCGGACATATCCTTCAACCTCGGCGTGAAAAATCTGAACGCAGAATTCGAAAGCACGATAATCGTGACGAATAAGTACCCGCGGTGCGATGGCCTTCGCTATACGGAAGATTTTTTCCGGAGAGTAGTAGAAGAGATCGGGATTCTCGAAATCGACATAGGTCGACAACATGTCTACTGAAACGGAAACTCGCGTGTGATGGAACGCAAGTTCTAATGCGCACTGCATCACTTTCATGTTGTCGGATTTTTGATAGCGATTATTGAGTACCTGGGACATCACAATCGTGTCGTAAGCACCCTCGATCCCATCGACAAAGATGTTCCGCACCTCGAACCGGGATTCCGGATACAGGCGCCGACATTCGGCAACGTATTCAGGCACGATGTCGTACCCTTCGTAGGAGCAGTCCTGGTGGTGTTGTTTTAGAAATTTGTAGAAGTCGGCGAGGCCGGAGCCAATTTCAAGAATCGAAGGCCTGGCGCCCCGCAGGGCAGATGCGTGCACGGAATGCCGGATCGCCTGCTTCTCTTCGCTCCCAGAATTCAAAGATGCAAACGTGGGTCCGTGCTCGGTAATCCGTTGTTGGTATCTACGGACGACATAGCCGACATCATCAGGATTGAGCGCCGGAGCGGTCACGAGTGAGCGAACTCCCGAAAATCGTCGAGTTCCAGTGCGTGGTGGTTCTTGCCGTCGGCATACCGAACAAGAATTTCCCGGCAGCCGCGGTCAGCGCGTTGTACTGCGTCTGACAATGTGTCAGCTACGCTAACGATGAATCCAGCTCGTTCCGACGTGCTATGTAACGGCCGGATTATATCGCCAGCCTTCACTGTTAAGCCGACATCCAGTACTCTAAGATCACCCAGCAACTCCGCTGGTAGCACGACGTCCTCGACTATTCCCGGCGGGAAGATCAGGAATCGATAATCTGCGCCACGGCGTGCAATCGCGGAAAAGTGACTGGGCGCCATGCCACAAGCCATCCTGCATGCTTCCACAAATTCATTCACGCCACTCACGTGATGGGCAATTTCCGGGGTGTGCCCGCCTCCACAGCGTGCACCCAACTCGAAAAGCACCGGACCTTGGCTCCCGTATCCGAATTCCACGTGAGCAACGCCCTGTGTGAGCCCAAGCGCAGCGACGGCTTTTTGGCACATATCGCTCACAATTGATTCTTGCTCGAAATTGAGCTGCGCGGGATATTGCACGCTGACGTCAACCCGGTACGGGAGTGTGGATTTGACTTTCTGCCCGATGCAGAGGACCGACGTTTTCCCTTGCCAGATGAGCACTTCACAGCTGTGCTCCGTACCCTCGATGCAAAATTCAATTACAACTTGCGAACCTGGCAAACCACCGGACTGGGCGCTTTCGAATGCACAGGAAATCTCCTCACGACTTTCAACCCGAGTTACCCCGCGCGAGCCTCCAAAGCTTCTATCGGGCTTGAATACGAGAGGGAAACAAGCAAGTTCCGCCGCAGCATGGTAAGCAGCATCCACGTCTGCGACAACACGAAACTCAGGAGAATACTTCCCCAAGGCTCGCCAAGCCCGGCGCATCGCGGCCTTGCTGGTCGCATTTTCCGCAGCATTCTCAGAAATTGAAGGAAGTCCTAATCGCGCCGAGATGCGAGCCGCGGCGCGCACCCCAACTTCTGCCATGCTGACGATACCGTCGATGCCTCCATGCTCCTCGATAGCCCCAATCAGCGAATCGCAATCGTTGAGGTCAATCGGGAGCGCGTGATCTGCCACTGCGAGCCCGGGTGCTGCAGCATTTCTGTCGGCGACAAAGGTGAAGAATCCTGCTTTTTGAGCGGAGAGAATCGATGGAACGTTGTAGCGACCTCCGCCGAGAATCAGGATTCTTTTTGAATGCATTGAGGTTATTCTGCCGGAGTTCAGCTTGCGCCCGTGCTCGCAAACTGAGGTGCCACCAGCCTTCGGTTGATCTCGCTTTGAACCCGCCGCACGTGTTCGGCTTCCACGTCGTCGTATTGAAAACGAACGCCGCCCCGTCCGTCACAAACGCCGATGATGCGTGTTGGATGATGGATGCTGTCAACAATTACGTCCCCGGAGTGTCCCATGGCTCCGCCTGCAACGCTGGGGACTCCATCCAGCGCCTCCCAGCCGAAGGCATCGCAGGTCTTGATCAGCGACTCATGCGCTCCCGCTAACGCACCGGTCAGTGCGGGCCAGATGTTCACTCGGAGAACCATGCAATGCCGCTGTTGCGCCTCCGCAATGCCATCCGGCAAGATTGCACCAATCCCCGCATCGACCAGGTAGCAACTTTCGGAAAGGAGAGCAGCGTATTGTTGGTCGAACCACGGCTCACCGGTTGGCCACGCCACCACAACTTTTGCCCTCGTCAAGCTTGAATGCGCTTCAAGAGAAGTGGAATGGACAGACGCGAGGCTCAGATCCTCCCCGGCAAGTGACAGAGTTCTTAGCGGCTCCAGTTGCGGGAGCGAGCCTCCTTCCGGTTCGCGCAGTACTGTCACTAATGCGCCCCGCTCCGCAAACCGGAGGGCCAGGAACCGCGATCGCGGATGATTCCCGGCAATTACGATTTCGGCTCCACTCAGTTCCTCATGCAAGAGCCGAACGATCTGGTCCTCCACCGCTTGTACCCATACGCGGCTGTCCAGGTAGGTGAGGAGCGCCGTCTTATTGAGGATGGCCTTGGCGTCTCGCACAACGTTCGACGGGCCAAGTGCTTTTTGATCCACATCGAGCAATACAACATCAGCATGCCCTTCAGTCCGGTCCAAAACAGACCGAAGTTGCGCATTGTCGGTCACTTCGACTGAGCTGACAACATGGGATTGCGTGCTGTGAATGTTGCCGGAAACCAAAAAGTCAGAGCGTTTCTTCTCGCCTAGTACTACGTTCAGTGCGGAGAATTTTCCCGATTTCACCGCTCGTGCGCGAAGCTCTTTCAATAAGACGCTTAATTTGTCAACCGAGCTCTGCTGGTGGCCAGATTCCACGTGAAATGCGGGAATCGACAGCACTCGCGGGATCTTCAACGCGGCCAGTTCTCGACTCAACCGCTCCAGCAGTTCATCGGGCGCCGATACCTGATCCTCTTGGCACAAGCGCACGATCAGATCCCGAACGTCAACGTCATGCTTGCGGGCGTAACGCTGCACCTTGCCGGTGAACGAAGAATGAAACTTCGCCAGACCGCTCGTGACTGCCATGGGATCGATTCCGCGTTTTCCCATGAGCGGCTGAATCAGTCCTTGGCCGACGTCCATTGCAGCCTTCAGATCAATGTGCGACAAACACCCGCGCCGCTGCAAAATCGCTACCAAAACCTCCGTGACGGTGTTTCCCGCCGAACGCCCCATGCCCTGAAGGGACGAATCCACAAGAACCGCCCCCTCTTCAATAGCTCGCAATGTATTCGCCATGGCTAGCGACAGATTGTCATGTCCGTGATAGCCCAGCGGTGATGCACTCTCGGTTCTTGCGGCTCGGATGTAAGCCGCGACCGAATCTGGATCCATGCTGCCGGCAGAATCCACCAGACATGCAATATCGGCACCCCAGCCATGCACCTTCCCGACAATCTTTCCGAACTCAGCCGGCGAAACCGCATACGACTTCATCGCGTTGTACGACACGATCAGTCCCAAGTCCTTGGCAAGGGCAATGTACGGTTCTGCTTGTGCAGCTTCGGTGACATTCGTTCCTACCCTGACAAATGACATGCCGTAACGTGCCGCAACCCGCAGGTCTTCTTCCCGGCCGATTCCGGGGATGAAGAACATCCCCCACTTCGCCCGTTTCACAGCCTGTGCCGCAGCCGCCAGGTATTCCTCATCAGTGGCAGCCGCTACGCCCTTTCCTGCTTTGGATGCATTGAGGCCCAGCCCGTGCCCGATCTCAATCCAGCGGAACCCGATGCTTTCCAGTGCCGTCGCGATTGTTGCTGTGTCTTCCGCAGTGAATTGAAAATCGATCAGGTAGGAACCATCACGCAGTGTGACTTCGAGAACGTCTGGGACAATATCGAATGTAGCCATGGCCAAGCCTCACGTGCTCGCTAGTGCGATGCCGCGGTTGGTGTCTTAGGAATTGCGTGCTTTACCGCCTCCGCAACCTGGACGACGGATTGCTGAGGCAATTCCGGATAAAGCGGCAGCGACAGAACCTGTTTTGCCGCAGCTTCTGCGTGCGGGAACGCACCCGGTCCGTACCCGAGATCAGCGTACGCGGGCTGTAGATGCACGGGAACAGGATAGTGAATTCCGGTCTGAATGCCTTCGGCCGTTAACGCCTGCTGCAATCCATCCCGGTTTTCGCTTCTCACCGTGTAAACGTGATACACGTGCCTCGCCCACGGCATCTCTTTTGGTTTCTCGATGTCGCAACCCGTCAGCAGTTCGTTATATTGACGGACCACGGATCTACGGGCCTCAGTCCATTTCTCGAGATGCCGGAGCTTTACACCTAGGACTGCTCCCTGAATGCCTTCCATGCGGTAGTTGTATCCCCGCAGCACGTGGTGATACTTGCGGTCCTGTCCCCAATCCCGCAGCATGCGAATTGTGCTTGCATATTTTGCGTTGCTGGTAGTTACCGCACCACCCTCGCCGTAAGCTCCCAGGTTCTTCCCCGGATAAAAGCTGAAGCAGGCCATATCTCCGATGCTTCCGACGGGCCGGTCCTTGTAATGCGCTCCATGGGCTTGTGCCGCATCCTCGATCACGACGAGCCCATGCTTTCGGGCGACCGCCATGATCGGATCCATGTCTGCGGGCTGACCATAAAGATGAACCGGGAGGATGACCTTGGTGCGCGGAGAGATCGCCTTTTCGATGGCCGCCGGATCCATCGTAAACGAGCACGGGTCTATATCTACGAGAACCGGACGCGCGCCCGCGTAGAGAACGGCGGCGACGCTGGCTACGAATGTGAACGGAACCGTGATGACTTCATCCTCAGGACCGACACCCGCAGCAAGGAGTGCCAGGTGCAGGGCACTGGTTCCCGAATTCAGCGCAACGCACTCTGTTGTTCCAGCGTATGCCGCGAACTCTTGCTCGAAGGCAGTCACTTCCGGGCCCAGAACGAATTGGCAACTCTCCAACACACGAGAGATTGCAGCATCAATTTCAGGCTTGATGCTGCGGTACTGGGCCTTCAAATCGAGATAAGGTACTTTGACGTTTGACATGAGATGGTGTGTTTTATTGTCGCATCTGCATACGACCTTAAGCAGTAGCCTGCAGCGCCGTCAGCCGCAGATCGATCGGGCGGCCCCGCTGCGCCATCGATTGCGAGGCTGCTTCCAGAATCTCAACCACTCGAAGTCCCGTGCTCCCTCCAGTAATCGGTTCTTGTTGTTGTTCAATGCAATGCACAAAGTGGTCGATCTCTCGCCGCAGCGCCTCGGTACCATCAATCTGCGGCGCCAGCATGTCTCCCGTGCGGTAGCCGACAAGCATTTGATACAACTTTTCTGGATTCTGATGGTTATTGAGCGTGATTCCCTTGTCGTAAACCCTGAGCTTTTCGCTGTGCTCCAGATCGTCGTAGACGATCATCTTCCGACTCGCGCCGATCAGGGTACGCCGCAGTTTCACGGGTGCCAACCAGTTGACGTGAATATGTGCAATCTGGCTGCCCTCGAAAAACAGAGTGAGGTAGGCGATGTTCTCGGTTCCCCCTGGGACATGACTCAACCCCGTCGCCGATACCGCACACGGGCGGAAGGGAAGCACATAGTCCATGATCGACAAATCGTGAACGGCGAGATCCCAGAGAACGTTTACGTCATGCTGAAACAATCCCAGGTTTACTCGAACTGAATCGTAGTAATAAATCTCTCCCAGCCCGCCGCTCTCGACTAGTTCCCGAATTTTCCGTACTGCTCCGGTGTAGACGAACGTGTGATCGACCATTAACACGAGATTGCGTTTCTGAGCCACGTCAATCAGACGCTGTACTTGATCGACGTTCGACGCTAAAGGCTTCTCGACCAAAACATGTTTGCCTTCCTGCAAAGCCCGAAGTGTCAGTTCGTAATGTGTGGAAACCGGAGTGGCAATGGCTACAGCGTCGATGGAAGGATCTTCGATGAGTTCGCGAGAATCGCGAGTGGCTGCAATTGTGGGGTAACGGTTGCGCAATAGATCCAGCCGATCTTCACGCAAATCACTGACTGCGGCAATCTGCAACCCCGAGCTTTCAAAGCAATTGCGAACTAAATTCGGACCCCAATAGCCATAGCCAACAACGCCGATACGGATCAAATGACTCCTCCATTCAACTCGCCGGTTCCTCGGATGGTCATTGCTTTCCCAATCTGCGCCCCACTCTCGCTGGAACGCCTTTCGCGGTGGAATGATCGGGCACATCGTGGGTGACCACGGCCCCCGCTCCAATCATTGCGCCCTCGCCGATTGTGACCCCGCAGAGTAAAACTGCACCGCTTCCGATCGATGCGCCGCGCTTTACACGAGTAGTGACTACCCGCCAGTCGTCTTCATTCTGCAATTGACCTTCTCTGGTTGCACGCGGATACAAATCGTTGATGAACATCACTCCATGTCCCACGAATACGTCATCTTCGATCGTTACTCCTTCGCAAATAAAAGTATGAGAAGAGACCTTGCAGCGATTGCCGACGATCGCGTTCTTCTGAATTTCGACAAAGGCGCCGATCTTGGTTTCATTGCCAATCGTGCAGCCATAGAGATTGACCAGATCAGGCTGAAAGATCTTGACACCTTGACCCAATACAACATCGGCTGCGATCGGCATGAAAATAGTATTCTTCTGGCGCTCTGGATTTCATTCCTGAGCGCTGGCTGGGACCGAAACTCTGCGAGCGAAAAGAAAAGTTAAGACGCACAATACAACAGAACGCAACCAGCATCAACTGTTACTGAACTGGTGCTGTTTCAGGAGCCCGCGACAAGAGCAAATGCCTGTTGGCGAAAGCGGCTCAAACGTTTTAAAGTAACCCGCACCCTTACCATCCCTTTGTCCGAGTCACGCTGAGGAGGAGCCGTGTCGACTGTGAGTGACCTTCGAAAAGATTTTTCGTTACAGGCGCAGCTGCGGACGCTGGGAGCATGGGCCGCACTCACCATTTTGCCGAGTACCGTTGCGGCGGCATTTCAGCAGGCCTCCTATGCAAGCGCATCCGAAACGGTTTCGCTCGCGTCGAATGTTGTTCGATCGGCTGCGGAGTCGAATTGGCAACAAAGCCCATCATCAGCTCTGAATTCTGCTGGAAAAAATTCGGTGAGTTTGAATTCTTGCCCACCCGGCGTCAGCGCCTCTGAGCCCTGGTACTACGTTTACATCTCTGGAACAGGAGGTTCTGAAGCAGTCGAGGTCACGGGTGGAACCTGCAAGGGCGATGGACGCCCAGGAACCTTGGAGTTTGTAAGCAAACACTCGCATCCGCCCGGATACGAAATTGGCAGCGCGTCGGCTGGTGTGCAAGAGGCATCCATCGCAGCCCGATTTACCCCCACGAATCCACTTGGAGTCTCTCAATCTGGCCGGGTTGTGATCCCGCCCGGTGAGTACGACGTATTTGCGCCAATTTCAATCCAGGCAACAGGCCAAACCATTGATTTCGAAGCGGCAATTCTCAATTGCTACACCCGAGACGGTGCTTGTCTGTTTGTCGGTGATCACAAGTCGGCGAACAATTTCGGAGATATCACACTCGTAAATCCCCGGGGGCGTCCGATGATCGCTGCCGGAACTAAGCCGTTCATCGAAGTAAACAGCCAACACACTCGAATCTTTAACGTTACTGCCCGTCGTGGTCAGAAGGATGCGAGCTTTGGTTCCTACGTTCAGGTGGATGATGATCAGGCTTTTCTGCTTGATGGCTTGGACTCCTCGGCGGGAGGAATCACTTGCAATCCGGGTTTCTGCGGTGCTTTTATTACCGCTCCCGGACCGTTCAATCTATGGTCTGCCGTCGGATGGCTCAAACATCTAAACCTTTCCATGCAGTGTGTGGGGAATGGCGTGAATTGGCTCTCCGGAAATGGCTTGAGGATTTCCGACAGCGTAATTGAGGGGTGGTCAGTGTATGGTGTGCGCGTCAGCAACCAGCGAGGTGGGTTTGGCGGTTTTGTCTCGGACAATGTTTATTACGAGGCATCTGACAGCTGCAAAGACAAAAGCCCGTATGGGAATGTTGGGAATTCAGCGATTCTCGCCGAAGGCGTCGAGGTGAAAATCAGTGGAGTCGCGAACAATGGCGCCTCGGGCGATTTTCCGAACTGGGGTGCGTCTTCTGGCACGCACGACTGGCTTTACTGGGTCGTTCCGGTGCACGCAACTTTCGGAGACGGCATTCCTCTGCCTGCGGGTTTTGCAAAGACTTCTGGGTCGCGCAACATCATCGGGACCTTCCCCAGAATCGCCGGAGCATCCAGTTACAAAATACTGCGGATGGATTGGGATCAAAAAAGCACGCGCCCTTTTCCCGCGGGTACAGGGAACTATCTCGTTGCTACGGTGCAGCAGAGTTCTTGTGCGACTCTTATATGTCAGTTCCTTGATCTTCGTGGCACTCCCGCGTCATACACCGTGGTAGGGACGAACCTTTCATCCAACTTCTACATGCCGCGATTGGATTTTTGGCCCGGGGCGATTGTCATTTCCTCGGCGGCGGATATGTCAACAGCGAGTTACCAGACAATGCGGCCGCCATTGCAAGCAGACATTCTTGGCGCTGGGGCAATCGTCAGTACGATTCCGCCCGGCGCGGTGACGGGAGTCGCGAATACTTTGGTTGGAACAACCGCTACCCCGCCCGCAGCTGCGAATCTGGAGGCCATCAGCACGGGCGGGGCCGATCGCACGCCGGGCGCCACCATTCTGAAGGCAGCGAACGGGCCTCAAACTGCCGAGAACGGCATGAAGGGACGCCTCAACTTCGGACACGCTGGCCGCAACGCTGAATTCACCCCCTTGATCACACTCGGAGACAGTAATTGGGGAAAAACGTGGGCCACGGCGAATCATCGTCCCAAGGCAGATGTGAACGATCTTGATCTTGGCTACGAAGGGGATATCGACACGCTATACAGCCGCGCACAGCATGAGATCCGCGAATACGTTGGCAAGTTTCCGGATCATGATCCCCAGGAGAGGCTGACCGCCTCGTCAAAGACCTTCAATGTTCCCGTTACAGTCAACGGAGACCTGCACATCACGGGCAAATGTGTCGGATGCGGTTCCCGCAAGAATGCCGTTGGGGTGTCTGAAAGTGAGGCCGCATCACTCACTGGGCAGTCTGCCGCTTTAACCACGAGAAGCCTCTGTGCCGCAACCGTGTGCAAGGCAGGGCAGTACCGCATTTCGTATTACCTTACTTCGACAAACACCTGTGCGGCGGTAGGGAGAGCAGCGGTTGGCCTGACCATATCGTGGAAGGACGAGGCAGGCAGTCGAAGCATGAAGGTACCGCTTAGCGGTTCGGGCGTGAGTGCAGACAACAACTTGAGCTTGGGTTCCTCGGATAATTTTGCGACCGGCGATTTGTCGATATGGTCGGGCGGCGAAGTTGGAATCAGCTATTCGACATCCTACGTAGGGTGTAATTCAGGTGCGGGAGCATATGCCCTGCATATTGTCGCGGAAAAGTTGCAATGATTGCCGCTTTTGCGACATTTCAGAGATAATCTTTCGATCTCCCATTGAACAAGCCTTCGTAAAATGTGTGGAATCTTCGGCATCGTTGCGCAGAATGCCGCGGTCCCAGCGGGTGTGCTGGAGCGAGGCACGCAGTCGCTGGCGCATCGCGGTCCTGATGATTCGGGGACGATCCTTCTTCGCGATTCAGCGCCGGTTCCAACGGAAATCGGCTTAGGGAACCGGCGTCTGGCAATTCTCGATCTCTCTCCCCTTGCGCACCAACCCATGCACGATGCCGAGACCAGGAACTGGATCGTTTACAACGGCGAAATCTACAACTTCCGGGAAATTCGAAGCGAACTCGAAACCCTGGGCAAAACGTTCGTGAGTCATTCCGACACTGAGGTTTTGCTCAAGGCCTACGCACAGTGGGGGCGGGATTGTCTTGCGAAGCTGCGTGGCATGTTCGCCTTTGCCATTTGGGACGCAAACCAGCATCTTTTGTTTGCTGCCCGCGATCCCATGGGGATAAAGCCTCTCTATTACGCCCAGACCGGATCTCTCTTCCTTTTTGCTTCGGAAGTGCGCACCCTGCTTGGAACCGGCATCCTGCCGCGTCGACTGGATCATGCGGGGCTGATCAATTACCTCACCTTCGGTTCAGCCTATGACCCGTTGACGCTGATCGACGGCATTCAGTCCGTGCGTCCTGGACACGGCCTGATCTGGCACGCGGGCAGCATTCGAGAGTTCCGCTACTGGGACCTCGTCGATCTGGACTCATCTGCAAACGAGGATTCAGCAAAGAACTCGACGAACGGATCTGGAGCAGGCTCCAAACTGCAAGCGGCGCTGGAGCAAGCAGTACGAATGCAGCTTGTCAGTGATGTTCCCGTGGGAGTTTTTCTTTCCGGCGGAATCGATTCCAGTGCCCTGGTTAGCATTCTGAGTCGAGGAGGAATAACTCCGAGTACGTTCTCAATCGTTTTCCGCGAGGCCGAGTTCTCCGAGGCGCCGTATTCGCGCTTGATCGCGTCGACATTCCGGACCGACCACCACGAAATCACTGTTTCCCAGGCCGACGTCCTCGCCGCAATCCCCGATGCCGTGCAGGCAATGGATCTGCCTACAATGGACGGGATAAACACATATTTCGTTTCGCGCGAGGCGCGCAGAGCCGGGGTCAAGGTCGCCCTCTCCGGTCTAGGTGGGGACGAGCTCTTTGCAGGATATTCCTCGTTCCGCACCGTGCCTAAGATGGAACGTTTTGCTCATCTATGGCGAAACATGCCGAAATACCCCGCTCAGGCCGCAGCGCGAACGTTTGCATCTCTGGCTCGTTCCAGTGACCAGAATCGCAAGATCTCGTCCTTGTTGCTCGCGTCCGACGCGGTTTTACATCCTTACTTCCTCTCGCGAATGTTGTTCGATCCTCAGTTGCGGGACCAACTCATTCCCGGTGCGAGTGCTTTGACCGTCGAAAAAGCCATCGAGTCACAGCAGGACATCTTGAATCGTTCCCGGTTTCTTGATCCCATCAATCGTGTTTCCTATCTGGAGTCACGCTGTTATATGCTCAATACACTCTTGCGCGACTCCGATTTCATGAGTATGTCCCAGGGCTTGGAACTTCGGGTTCCCCTGATCGATCACATACTGGCGAAGGAAGTCCTTTCCCTGCCTGGCAAGTCGAAGATCAACGGAGCGCCAAAAAAACTTTTGCTCGCTGCACTTCAGAAATCCCTGCCAGACAAAATTGTTCACCGAAAGAAGCATGGGTTCACGTTGCCTTTTGAGCGATGGATGCGCCAGGAACTCCAACAGGAAGTCCAACCCGCGCTGGATGAAAAAACAATTGATGATGGTCCATTAGGTGGCATCCTGAGCGGCAAAGCTGTTCGTGCGATATGGTCGAGCTTTATGGAAGGCACGGTCTCTTGGACTCGGCCTTGGTCTCTTTATGTACTGCAGCGCTGGTGTGAGTTACACACATGAGTTCTCACGTCATGCAAGCGGCTGACGGAAATGTAACGGATCGCTTGTCGAGCCCTGACAAGTTGCCGATTACCGCCATCGTCGCTGCGAAAAACGAAGAGAAGAATCTTCCTAGATGCCTCGAAGCCCTGCGCGATGTGGCGGAGGTATACGTCGTCGACTCCGGGAGTACCGATGCGACTCCCGAGATCGCCCGATCTTTTGGCGCAAACGTTGCGCGGTTTCATTATCAGGGGGGATGGCCCAAAAAACGGCAGTGGGCCATGGACAGTCTTTCGCTAAGTTGCGATTGGATTCTTCTGGTTGACGCCGATGAAGTCCTCACGCCGGAGCTGGCCGAAGAAATTCGAACCGCCGTCGCCTCGGGCGTTGCCGATGGATACTACATTTCGCTGAAAATGTACTTTCTCGGCCGTGTTCTGCGTCATGGTGACGCCAACTTTTGGAAGCTGTCACTATTCCGTCGTGGTAAGGGTCATTACGAATGCCGTCTGAAAGATCAGAACGCCTCAATGGCTGACATGGAGATCCACGAACACGTCGTGGTTGATGGCCCAACGGGGAGACTAGCCAATCCGTTGATCCACCACAACGTGGAATCGCTTTCGCGCTATATCCAAAAACACGATGAATATTCCAACTGGGAAGCGCGCGTTCTGCTCCAGGGATCCAGGAGCGACGCCGAGTTGCCCGCGTCTTTTTGGGGTACGCAGGCGCAGCGCCGTCGCTGGCTTAAGCGAAAACTCTATGCCCTACCGGGCTCCCCGGTTCTTTTGTTTTTGTACCGCTACATTTTTCGGGGAGGATTTCTCGACGGCGTCCCCGGCTTGATCTATTGCGGATTCCAGGCAATTCAGATGTTTCACACGAAAGCCAAAATGTACGAACTAAGATCGAAAACTAAGACAGTCTGAGTTCGAACGGAATGCATGTGCGGAATTAGTGGTCTGGTAAATTGCGGCGATCGGGAAACGCTGGCACGGATGATGCTCGTGCAAGCGCATCGCGGTCCCGACGACTCCGGCCTCTGGGATCGCAAATTTCCCGACGGCTCTTACATCGGACTGGGAAGCCGCCGGCTGGCCATTCTCGATCTCTCGCCTGTCGGGCACATGCCGATGTGTAACGAAGATCGAACCGTGTGGATCACATACAACGGCGAAATTTATAACTTCCCGGAACTCCGTTCTGAACTTGAGAGCAAAGGCCATCGTTTTGCCTCCCACACCGACACCGAGGTCATCGTTCATCTCTACGAAGAGGAAGGGCCCGATTGCGTCAAGCGTCTCAACGGGATGTTTGCGTTCGCAATCTGCGATCTGCGATCAGGTATTCCGAATCTGTTCGTCGCGCGCGATCATTTTGGCGTGAAGCCGTTTTATTACTTCCATGATGCAGATCACTTTGCTTTTGCCTCTGAGATCAAAGCATTGCTGCAGGTTGATGGCATTGAAGCCGAACTCGATCCGGAGTCGCTTCATCAATACCTGACGTTCCTTTGGGTCCCCGATCCCAAAACGATGTTTCGGCGGATACTGAAACTGCCGGCTGGACACTGTGCAATCTTTCGCAGAGGGGAACTAAAGCTCAGCCAGTACTGGGATTTAACGTTTCCGGAAGCTGATCAGGAATACCAACGTTCGGAAGATGATCTAGCCCATGAAGTTCGCGAACGCTTTCGCAAATCTGTCAAATCGCAGATGATCAGCGATGTGCCTATCGGTGCCTTTCTCAGCGCCGGACTGGATTCCTCCAGCATTGTCGCCATGATGCGGCAGTCGACTGATCAGCCGGTTCGCACGTATACCGTCACCTTCCCGCAGAAGTATCGAGTCGGCGAGAACACGCTTGACGACCCCGGCGTCGCAACGCGTCTCGCCCGCCATCTCGGGTGTGAAAACCAGCGGATCGTGGTCGAACCAGACGTCACCGCCTTACTCCCACGGCTGGTTTGGCACATGGATGAACCCACCGCCGATCCCGCTATCATCACTGCTTATCTCGTCTGCCGCGAAGCCCGCAAGCAAGCTACGGTTCTTCTCTCCGGCGTTGGCGGCGACGAACTCTTTGCCGGATACCGCAAGCACATCGCTCATTACTGGGCGGAATCCTACAACCGTCTTCCCGCAGCGATTCGCCATTCGCTCGAGGCTCTGCTGAACACGACTCCAAGTCTGCGCGGGACATCGCTGAAAGGTACAATCCGTCTCGCCAAGAAGATGGCTCGAAGTGCATCATCAGATGCGATCGACCGCTTCATCCAAAACTGTGCGTATCTCGATGAGGCGCAAAAATCTGGCTTGTACAGTGATGATTTCTCCCAAGCAGCACACTCGGACCCAAGCTGCGCGCATCGTGCCGCCTTTGGGCGGGTTGGCACCGCGGATTTCCTTCACCAAATGTTGTATCTCGATACCAAGATCTTCATGGCCAGCCTGAATCTCACTTACAACGACAAGATGAGTATGGCGTCATCGGTTGAGGTAAGGGTCCCGTTTCTGGACCGCGAATTGGCTGAGTTTGTTGCCTGGAACGCTCCTCCGAAGATGAAACTAAAAGGAGTTCTCCGGCCCACGACGAAGTACATTCTCCGCCGGGCGATGCAAGAAATCTTGCCGCGTGAAGTTCTGCAACAACCCAAAGCCGGTTTCGGTGCTCCGGTAGACTATTGGCTGGCTCACGAACTCAGGGAAATGGTCGACGATCTCTTGTCGCAGCAGCAGATCCGCAACCGCGGGTTGTTCCGCTCGGAGGCAGTTTGGCGCTTCATCGGTGAACATCGAACTGGACGGCATGACTGGTCTGTCCAGATTTGGCAGTTCCTGACGCTGGAGTTGTGGATGCAGACATTTATTGACGGTGGCTCACAGAAGTTGGAATCTGAGCTACTCCAACCCAGGCAAGTTGCAACCGCATGAAACAGGTTTTACAACACGTCCGCACTGGCGAGATTACGGTCGAAGATGTTCCAGCGCCGCAGCTTTTGCCGGGATGTGTTTTGGTGCGGATAGCGGCTTCAGTCGTTTCCGCAGGAACTGAGCGCGCCTCTTCAGAATTTGCGCGCAAGAATCTACTGCAAAAAGCGAAGTCGCGTCCCGACCTCGTTCGTGATGTGATCAGCAAGGTGCAGCGTGACGGAATAATCTCTGCGATTCATACAGTTCGAACTCGTCTGGATCAGCCGCAGAACCCGGGATATAGCAGCGCTGGCATTGTTCTCGCTGTAGGAGAAGGGGTAACAGATCTTCGTCCCGGAGATCGGGTCGCGTGTGCTGGAGGCGGTATTGCCGTTCATGCTGAGATCGCATGTGTCCCTCGTTTACTGGCCGCCCGCATTCCAGCCGGACAATCCCCAACCCAACGTGGAGTTCCTTTCGAAGAGGCCGCGTTCGCAACGCTGGGAGCCGTTGCTCTTCACGGGATTCGCACAAGCGGAACGCGCCTTGGAGATCAGGTCGCTGTAATCGGCTTGGGACTTTTGGGTCAGCTTACCGTTCAGCTGTTGAAGGCTGCGGGATGCTCGGTGCTGGGAATGGATATTGATCCTTCACGTGCTGATTTGGCTCTGCGAATGGGAGCGGATGCCATTTCAAGTTCGGCGGCTGAGTTTCGCGATTTGTGCCGGGAAAGAACCAACGGTTTTGGCGCAGACTGTGTACTCATTACAGCGGAGACCACCAGTAGCGATCCCGTAAATCTGGCAGGTGCGATCGCCCGAGATCGCGGAACTGTGGTTGCCGTAGGCACAGTTGGGATGAATATCGAGCGCAAATCCTTTTACGAAAAGGAAATTGATTTCCGAATTTCGCGTTCCTACGGTCCGGGCCGCTATGACACGGTTTACGAGCAGAAAGGCCGCGACTATCCGATCGGCTACGTACGCTGGACTGAAACTCGCAATATGGAAGCTTTTGTGCGGTTCCTGGCAGAAAACAAGATCAACCTCGCTCCTCTGATTACTCATCGCTTTCCCATCGAGCGCGCTCAGAGCGCATACGACCTGATCACTGGACGCTCGGGTGAGCCATTCCTCGGTGTGGTGATTCAGTACCCCGAAATTACTGACATCTCGAACACGCTGACGCTCGTGCCACAACCGGAAAACACTCCCAGGATCAAGCCCCAGTCGGTCACTGTCGGGTTACTCGGGGCAGGCAGTTTCGCTTCATCAACGCTGATCCCGGCGATGAAATTTTCTCCAACAACTTTATTGATGGCAGTCTGCGCAGCTACGGGATCGCATGCCCAGCACGCAGCCAAGAAATTCGGATTCAAGACCTGCACGACCTCCGAAGACGAATTGCTGCAGAACTCCGATGTCAATACCGTGGTCATCGCCACCCGCCATCACCTGCACGCGAACCAGGTACAGTCCGCTCTTGCAGTAGGCAAGAACGTGTTCTGCGAGAAGCCACTGTGTTTGACCGAAGCCGAGTTGCGCTCGATTGTGCGCCGCTATCTGCAACTCGAGGACTCAAAACGCTCAATCCTTATGGTCGGTTTTAACCGTCGTTTCGCAGCCATGACGGTACAGATGAAATCTTTCTTCGCTTCGGTTTCAGAGCCCTTGGCACTCAACTATCGAATCAATGCCGGATATATTCCGCTCGATCATTGGGTGAACGATCGCGAACAGGGTGGCGGCCGCATCCTGGGCGAGGTCTGCCATTTCATCGACCTGCTGATGTTCTTGGCTTTTTCGCCGATCGTTGAAGTTTCAGCACGTCCACTCGGAACTTCTGGTCGCTACAGCGGTGACAATGTGCTGATCGCTCTACGTTTCGCGAACGGCTCCGAAGGCACGATCAGTTACTTAGCCAACGGTGATCGCTCCTTCTCCAAGGAGCGCATCGAAGTTTTCGGCGGGGGTAGCACTGCGGTACTTGACGACTTTCGTCGCATGGAATTGGTGCGGAACGGCCGAAAAAAGAAGGTCACGGCTTTCTGGACTCAGGATAAAGGGCACCGTGCTGAGTGGGCGGCGTTTTCTGAAGCGGTGCTGCACAGTAATAGTGCGCCGGTTTCCTTTGAGGACATTGTTGGTTCCACGCTCGCCACAATCCGAGGCGACGAGTCGATTGCGACCGGCAGAGCAGTTCCGGTCGATACCCTGGCGTTCATGGAGGCGGCTCGCTCGCAGGATCCGGATCTGCAATAACCGAATGACTCGACTCTGCGCCGCACCCACAGGAGATCCCTCTAGTTCATGCTGATTTTGGGCCTCAACATGTTTCACGCCGACGCATCGGCGGCAATCATCGTAGACGGTGAAGTGAAGTTTGCCGTCGCGGAAGAACGCCTCAATCGCCATAAGCACTTCGGTGGTTTCCCGGCACTTGCCGTGAAAGCTTGCCTCGATGCGGTCGGAGCAAAGATTACCGACGTTGACCATGTGGCGGTGGGCCAGGACAGCGACGCGAACCTCACCAAGAAAGTCCAGTATGCCCTCGCTAATCCGGCGAAAATGCTGAACTTCATCCGTCTTCGCCAGCGTAAGGAAGCGATGCGCAACGTGCGAATGCTCTTAGCGAAGGCCATCGAAATCGATCCCTCCGAGTTGCGTTTTCGGGAACACCATCTCGAACACCACATCGCCCACATCGCCAGCGCCTATTATTGCTCGCCCTGGGAAAAAGCAGCAGGGTTCAGTTACGACGGTTCGGGAGATTTCGTTTCCACCATGACGGCCCGATGTGAAGGGAACAACATCGAAGTGCTGGACCGGGTTTTCCTGCCGCACTCCCTCGGCAGCCTCTACACCATGATCTGCGAGTTCATCGGGTACACGAAGTACGGCGATGAAGGAAAGGTTATGGGCCTTGCCCCGTACGGCAAAGACACCTATTGCGAAGAGATCGGCAAAATCGTCAACTTCAAAAACGGCGCTTTCCAACTGGATCTCAACTACTTCAAGCCGCTGGGTAGCAACCAAGGCATGCAAGTCCTTCCTGATGGCACAGTCCGTCTTGCGCGCCACTTCTCCGATCGCATGGAGAAATTATTCGGAGAACCCCGCAAGCCGTACGCCGAGATCGCTCAGCGTGATATGGATCTGGCGTATGCTCTTCAGCACACGTTCGAAGAAACGTTCTTCCATTTGCTAAATCGTCTTCACCAGCGGGTACAACTTGATAATTTGGCCATGGCAGGCGGGTGTGCGCTTAACAGTGTTGCGAATGGCAAGCTCTTCGATCGCAGCCCGTTCCGGCGAACTTACATCCAGCCCGCAGCTGGAGATGAAGGCTTGGCTATTGGGGCGGCTCTTCACACCTACCACTCCGTATTGAAGCAGCCGCGAAGCTCGGAATTGAAGAATTCGTATCTTGGTCCGGATTTTTCTGACGCCCGCATCCAATCGTCGTTGCAGTCCGCCGGTCTTCAGGGTCGGAAGATGGATCGGACGCCTCTGCACGATACCGTTGCAGGTCACATCGCCGCCGGAGACGTCGTGGGCTGGTTTCAGGGACGGATGGAATGGGGACCGCGTGCTCTAGGGAATCGATCCATTGTGGCGCATCCTGGTTTGCCCAATATGAAAGACGTCCTAAATGCTCGTATCAAGCACCGCGAGTGGTTTCGTCCCTTCGCGCCTTCGATCATGGCTGATTATCAGCATGATTACTTCGAACACGACCACCCATCACCGTTCATGTTGCACGTCTACAAGATTCGCCCGGAAAAAAGAAAGCAACTCTGCGCCGTGAATCATGTCGATGACACTGGAAGGCTTCAGAGTGTCACGCGCGACGAAAACCCGCTCTACTACGACTTAATCTCGGCTTTTCATCGGAAGACTGGAATACCGGTGATTCTCAATACCAGCTTCAATGAAAATGAACCGATCGTCTGTACCCCGGAAGAAGCGATCGATTGCTTTCAACGCACCCGGATGGACGTTCTCGCGATTGGCTCATTCATCGTCGTGAAGGAAAACAAAGCTACCGGCGACGAGGCGGCAATCTCGACTGTCCAGGGTCGGAGATAGCAAGACTGTCAGCCAGTCGGCGCCGGGCTTCGACTCACTCTCCCATGACCTTCACGATCACGCGTTTATCGCGCTGTCCATCAAATTCGGCGTAGAAAATCCGTTGCCAAGTTCCGAAGTCTAGTTTGCCGGCTGTGATCGGAACGATGACCTCATGATGGATTAGCAGCGCCTTGAGATGTGAATCGCCGTTGTCCTCGCCAGTTTCGTGGTGCTTGTAATTCTTGCGAAACGGAGCGAGGTGTTCGAGCCACTGATCGATGTCCTCAATCAGTCCGCTCTCGTTATCATTGACGTACACACCCGCAGTGATGTGCATGGCGGAAATCAGCACCATGCCTTCTTTTACGCCGCTCCGGCTGACGATCTGTTCTACCTGGGGTGTGATGTGGACATACGCGCGGTGAGTCTTGATGTGAAAGTGAAGATATTCAGTGAGGGTCTTCATAATCCTGAAGATCAGCGAAGCACTTCGGCAACTTTGCCTGCCGCAATCACTTCGGCGATACGCTCGAAGTCCCGGTACATCACCCGGTCCTTCTCCATGCTTGGGCTGACGGAACGAATGGCGGCGTGCGCCGCTTGTCCGGGCTTTGAACTCTTAAGGGGAGCAAGGAAATCCAGCGCCTGTGCAACTGCCATCGCTTCAATTGCAAGCACGTTTCTGGTGTTTTCAATCACGCGCTTCAACTTCAAGGCGGCAGTCATTCCCATCGAGACGTAGTCCTCTTTGTTTCCGGAAGTCGTGATCGAATCAACAGAAGCCGGATGCGCCAGCACCTTGTTTTCGCTCACCAAAGCCGCCGCCGTTACCTGAGGCATCATGAATCCGGAATTGAGTCCCGCTCCGGCAGCGAGAAATGGAGGAAGCCCCTCGCTGAGCGCCGGATTCACCAGTCTCTCAATTCGCCGTTCACTGATCCCGGCCAGAGCACTCAGTGCGATTGCAAGAAAGTCGAGTGCGAAGGCTAATGGTTCGCCGTGAAAATTCCCCCCAGAAATGACGTCTCCATCATTGTTCTTCGCGTCAGTGATAAAGACCAAGGGATTATCGACGGCAGAGTTCGCCTCGGTCTCGAACACGCTTCGGCAATGTGCCAGTGTATCCCGTACAGCGCCGTGCACCTGCGGTATGCAACGGAGCGAATAAGCATCCTGCACTCGGCCGCAGTCGCGATGCGATTCCCGGATCTGGCTGCCCGCGAGCATGCGCCGCAGGTTTGCGGCCGACCGCATTTGTCCGCTGTGCGGACGTGCCTTGTGAATGCGTTCGTCGAAAGCAGCATCAGTCCCCTTGAGTGCGTCGCAACTAAGTCCACCCAACACATCCGCGGAGTCTACCAATATTTCAGCCGCAAGCAGCGACAATGAACCCAAAGCCAACATCGCTTGCGTGCCATTGATCAGCGAGATCGTTTCCTTTGACTCGAGGACAAGAGGCATGACCTGCGCTCGCTTGAGCGCATCGTTGCTCTGACCTCTCATCCCTTTTTCATCAAAGCATTCACCTTCACCGATCAGTGCGAGCGCCAGGTGCGCCAATGGCGCCAGGTCGCCACTCGCGCCTACGCTGCCTTGGGATGGAACGACAGGGGTAATTCCCCGGTTCAGCATTTCGCAAAGCGTATCGATCACCACCGCGCGGACACCCGAATGTCCTTTGGACAGCGAATTCGCGCGCAGCAGCATCATCGCTCGAGCATCTGCGATGGAAAGAGGAGTCCCTACTCCCACAGCATGTGACCGCACCAGATTGATCTGTAACTCGCGGATCTGTTCACCAGCAATCCGTACGTCACTCAGCTTGCCTACGCCCGTGGTGATGGCATATGCGACTTTGTTGCTGGCCACGATCTCATCTACCACCGCCCGGGCCCGGTTGACCGCCTCGCGCGCATCCGGCGCCAGCAGCACCGGACGGCGCTCCATCGAGACTTCGCGTACTGCTTCCAGGGTCAGATCGTTTCCGTTGATATGAAGTGCGTTCAATTGACTCTCTGCCTTTGAATCCTATTTGCCTGTCGCGGCGCGGAAGGCGCTCAAATATTTGTCCGGCAATGCCGCTACCTTCATCTTTGAATCGGTAACGATATGCGTAGTCTCGCCCTCGGCCAGCAGCGCGCCGCTCTCCGCTCGCGCCAGTTCATAACTGAAGATGATCACCGACTCCCGTACGGTCTTGAGCCAGGTTCGAACAATCACCTCCTCGTCGTAATAGACAGGAGCCCGATACCGGCACTTGGCCTCAGCTACCGCGATGAACCGGCCTTCCTCGCGCTCCATGTCGCGATAGGAAAATCCCATCTGCCGCATCAGTTCCACGCGGCCCACCTCGAACCAGATCAGATGATTGGAGTGATACACCACGCCCATCTGATCGGTTTCCGCATATCGTACGCGAAGCCGCGTCTCATTCACTGCAGGATGCTGGTTCGAACTCATTTTCCCGTCCACACCGGTTTGCGTTTCTCGAGGAATGACGAGATGCCCTCGCGGAAGTCGGCCGTGGTTCGTATGGCGGCGTTCTCCCTTACAGCAGACTTGATGTGGGCGTCGAGTTCCATCCGCGCGTGATCCGTCAGCAACTGTTTCGTCGCTTGCAGAGAGGCAGCACTGTTCTCCATCAATTGCGCAGCCAGTTCCCGGGCGCGATTCATCAGGTTTTCCGGAGCTACGATTTCGCTGATTAGCCCCATCTTCTGCGCCTCTTCAGCACCAAAGAGTCTTCCCGTGAGCAGCAGATCCCGTGCTTGCTTCTCGCCCACCTGCCTTAATAGGAACGTCGACACGATCGCCGGAACGAATCCGATCCGCACCTCGGTGTATCCAAATTTCGCTTCTGGAACTGCGAGCGTGAAGTCGCATAAGAGCGCCAGCCCAGTGCCCCCGGCGATGGCCGCCCCGTTGACCGCCGCGATCGTGACTTTCGGAAATTCATAGAGCGACCGGAACAACTTCACCATAGTTTCGGAGTCTTGCAGGTTCTGTTCCGGCGTGCGGCCAAGCAAGGCCTTCAAATTCTCCAGATCCATGCCCGAGCAGAATGCTTTACCCGCTCCCGTCACGATCAGAACGATCGCGTCCGACTCACCGACCTCGTCGAGCGCACGTAACAGGTCGTCGATCAGTTCAAAACTGATCGCGTTGCGTTTCTCTGGTCGGTTGAGCGTGAGAGTCGCCAGCCTGCCTTCATACGCGATTTGAATGGTCTTGTAGCTCATGAAATCGATCCTGTCGCGAGCACACGCTCTCCGATGCAACACCTTGGATCTTAGAAAATGATTGTGAAACCGGTGCTTAGTCTGCTGCCTGCGAATCCGAGTACCTGGCAGCAATCCCGCCGGTTGCCTTCAGCAGAGTATCGAGTGACTTCAGACTTGGCAACTCCGCACCTCGTTGGCGAAGTGTGGAAATAACTTTCTCCGTCGGGATATTTCCTACCAATGCGTCCTGCGCAAACGGACACCCCCCAAGGCCGCCCAGAGCTGAATCGAAACGCCGGCACCCCGCGTCATACGCAGCCACAATCTTTTCTTCCGCCTGGTCCGGACGGCTATGCAGATGCACTCCGATATCGAGGTAGTCATATTTACCGAGCACCGTCCCCAGCACCTCGGTGATCTGCTCGGCACTGGCGACCCCAACTGTATCGGCCAGCGAGATCATGTGCAGATCCTCAGCTTCCAGCAGTTCGACCGCATCCACCAGTTCCTCGAGGCTCCAGGGATCTCCATACGGATTTCCAAATGCCATGGAGATGTACACCACCACGTTCAATCCCGCATCGTCAGCCTTCTTCTGCACTTTTTCCAATTCCTCGAGTGCGTCCTCCGGCGATTGATTCTGATTCTTCCGCAAGAACGTCTCGGAAATCGAGTAGGGGAATCCCACCGTAGATACCGCCTGCGTATCGATCGCTCGCTGCAGACCTTTCTCGTTGACTACAATCCCGATAATCTCGACATCATCCGGTGGATCAAGCTCTTTCAAGACCTGTTCCGAATCTGCCATTTGCGGCACAGCCTTCGATGACACAAAAGAAACGGCATCAATGTGTTTGAACCCCGTGCTGATCAAGGCCTTCAGGTAATCCGCTTTCAAGTCAGCCGGGATCATCCCCTTCAGCCCTTGCCACGCGTCCCGGGGACATTCTATGAGTTTGACGGGTCCGTTCTTCACTAGGTCTGCAGCACTCCCACTTTAAACTCGGGCACATCAGGATTCAGAGATGCTGCTTCAAGAGCCTGTGTGATCGCATCCCGCGTCTCAATCGGATCGATGATCTTGTCAATCCAAAGCCGGGCGGCGCCGTAACGGGGATCGGTCTGCTCGTCGTAGGTCTGCTTCACCGAATCGTAGAGCTCTTTTTTCTCGGCATCGCTCAACTTCTTCCCGCCGCGTTCCAGTTGTTTCACTTTGATCTCGACCAAGGTTCCGGCCGCAGAGTCTCCACTCATCACGGCATAACGCGCAGTGGGCCAGGCGAACACAAATCGCGGATCATAAGCCTTTCCGCACATCGCATAGTGACCCGCACCGAAAGATCCGCCCACGATTACTGTAATTTTTGGAACAACCGAATTTGAAACCGCATTCACCATCTTCGCACCAGCTTTGATGATTCCGCTCCATTCGGCATCCCGTCCCACCATGAATCCGTTCACGTCATGGAAAAAGATCAGCGGGATCAGGTTCTGGTTGCAGTCCATGATGAAACGTGCAGCCTTCTCCGCCGACTCGGTATAGATCACCCCACCGAACTCCATGCGTTTGCGCCCTTCATGATCCGTCTGCTGTGAGTGCAGCTTCTGATTCGCCACGATCCCCACTGCAAATCCGCCGATCCTTCCATATCCGCAAATCAGGGTCTTGCCATAGTCGGGCTTATATTCATCAAAGCGGCTACCATCGAGGATTCTCGCCAGCACTTCCTTCATGTCGTATGGACGCGCAGGCGAGGGGTCGTAAATGCCGTAAATCTCCTCCGCCGCCAAAACGGGATCCACCGGTTTCTTCCGGTCCCATGGCGAGAGGCGGCGATATCCCCACTTCTCCACCATCGATCGGATTCGTTCGATGCACGCTTCGTCATTCGGCTCGCGGAAATCCACTGTGCCGCTGATCGCCGAATGCATCGCGGCGCCGCCTAGCTCTTCCGCGGATACCTTCTGCCCGATGGCAGCCTGCACCAGGGCCGGACCCGCCAGGAACAGCCCGCTTCCATCGGTCATGAGTACGTGATCGCACATCACCGGCAAATATCCGCCGCCGGCCACACACATGCCCATGATCGCCGCGATCTGCGGAATCCCCATGGCCGACATTACCGCGTTATTCCGGAACACGCGGCCAAAATCGTCCGTATCGGGAAAAACGTCTTCCTGCAGTGGAAGAAAAACTCCAGCAGAATCGACCAGATAGATGGTCGGAATGTGGTTCTCAATCGCGATGTTCTGGGCCCGGATAACTTTTTTCGAAGTCATCGGGAAGAATGCGCCGGCCTTCACCGTAGCATCGTTTGCAATGATCATCACCAGGCGGGTATGCACGCGTGCCATTCCGGTGATCACCCCCGCGGCCGGTGCTCCACCCCACTCCTCGTACATTCCATGGGCTGTATACAGGCCAAGTTCGAAAAAGCTTCCAGGGTCCGTTAAAAGTCCGATACGCTCTCGCGCTGTCAACCGTCCTTTTGCATGCTGATTGTCAATGGCCTTGGCCCCGCCACCTTCGCAAATGGCTTCTGACTCATTGCGCACCTGCGACATCAGATCTGCGAGGTAGCGCATGTTGGCTTCAAAACGGGGCGAAGTAGCATCGATCTTCGTCGCCAGCACAGTACCTGCCGTAGAAGTACTCACCGCGAGGGATTCATTTCGGTCTGCCATGGCTTAAGGAACGAACGTTTTACGTTATAACAGCCTGCGCAAACGGCGCAATCCGGCAAACTCCTTGCTACTCCGCCAACATGTGCCCAGGACTAACGCTCCGAACCGCTTCCGCAACCGGATCCTGCGAGATTGCATCGACCAGTCCAATCCGCAAAGCTTGCGAGGCAGTCAGTTTTTCTGCGGCCAGAAACATCTCGAGTGCTTTGCTTTTCCCAATGAGGCGCGGCAGTCTCTGAGTTCCGCCCCAACCTGTGATTAACCCAAGTGCTGCTCCACGGTGCCCGAAGATCGCATGCGGTGACGCGATGCGATGCCGGCAAGCGAGAGCCAAATCCAGTCCGCCGCCCATACAGTAACCCTGAACTGCTGCGATCACCGGAGCAGGGAAGCTTACGACTGCGGACATCAGCTCCTGTCCCATTTTCGCGAACTCGAAACCCGTAGGGCCATCAAGCCCTGCAATCTCACTCAGTTCTGCCCCAGCGGAAAAGAACTTCGGATTTCCGGTGATAACGAGCCCGCGCTCTTCTGATCTCAACTCGCCAAGCGCCTGTGTAAGAGCCAGCACACATCGGCGCGTCAGCCGGTTCGTTCCATCCTCTGATTGCAACCGCAGAATGCGGATTCCGCCCTGTTCCTCGAGTTGGAAAAAATGTTCCAGATCAGAGTTTCTCCGAATGAAGCGGATCTGAGAAATGAAAATGGCTACGGTTTCCGCTCAAGCCATTCAGCCAACCGGCAGCCGTCTTCTTCGAGTTCGAATGTCCCCACGCCGAAGCACTCTCCGATCATGCGCTGGGTTTCTTCATCGCGCGCCACCCGAGTAATCCACTGTTGTCCGACGCGGTACTGCGCTGCTGTGAACCACTTCTGGGGCAAGACTTCGACCAGGCCGGCCTGCAAGTAAAAAACGAAGAGCGCAAACGCGGGATCATCATTCGACATGGCCTTATAGCTGCTTGGCGCAATCAACTCATCGACCGTGCGCAACTCTGCAGGCACTTCAATCTTGTGAGTCCCCGGTCCGAGAGCCAGGGGAACTTCAAAATCAGCAAGCGGGGTCGTCGCAGAATAGATCCGTTCCGAAGACTGCTTGAACCAGCCTGCGACCTCAGCCACATCAAAGGTCTTGAGCTGATCGGGATCAAAACAAGTCAGGCGAATATTCCGCCCTTCCGGACACCAGATGCCCAGGAAATACGGAGGCACAAAAAACGGACGGCAATAGGTATTCAGCGCTAGCCGGACTGTGTCCGCTTCCTGCTCCAGTCCGAGCGTGACAAGATGCGCGATCGGCCCTTCGGTTCCGTGATGCGTCCAGACAAGACGCTGGCCGCTGAGAGAACGAATCGCAGGAAACGTTTCCCAGTACCACGGGGTCGGACCCACAGTTGTAGAGAGGATTTTTCTGGCACGCGACGCTTCGATCCGCGACATTACCCGGCCGTGGTCACGCCCGGAGTCTTCACGTGCGCGCGGATAAACTGCACAATGTCATCCATGGCCGTCCCCGGTTGAAAAATCGCCGAGACCCCAGCCTTCTTCAACCCATCAATGTCTTGATCGGGAATGATTCCACCTACCAGCACCAGAACATCGTCCATCTTGTTCTCGCGGAGCAGGTCCATCACTCGCGGCACAATGGCATTGTGCGCACCGGAAAGAATCGATAACCCGATCACCTGTACGTCTTCCTGCAATGCGGCGGTAACGATCATCTCCGGTGTCTGCCGCAGTCCCGTATAGATAACTTCCATGCCGGCATCGCGCAGTGCGCGCGCGATCACCTTGGCCCCGCGGTCGTGCCCATCCAGCCCGGGCTTCGCCACCAGCACTCGAATCTTTGTTTCAGCCATCGCTCACCATTTAACCATAGGATTACAGCCCTTAGCGATTCGCTGTCAGATTGTCTTAACATCCAGGCTCCGCCACAAATACCAGCAAGCGATGCTTCGATACGGCGACCAAGCCCGCGCGATCTTCTCCATGTCCTTCGGCTTGGGCAGTTTGCGCTTCCGGTAATGCCTCATCATTGCCATCTGGATCCCGTAATCGCCCGTCGGCAGCACATCCGGACGCCGCAACGAGAACATCAGGAACATGTGAGCTGTCCAAACGCCGATCCCCTTGACCTGCGTCAGATGGCGGATGACTTGCTCATCGGGAAGCTCATGGATTGTCGAGAAGTTGAGGAGGCCGCTAGCCGTTTTTGCAGCGAGATCCTTCAGATATGCAGACTTCTGTTTCGAAAGCCCAACGCCCCGCAATTGCTCGTCGCTCAAGGCAAGAATGCCTTGAGGGGTGAGCGGCTGGCCGGCCAGTTCTATAAAGCGATTAAAGATGGTCACGGCCGCTTTGCCGTTGAGTTGCTGATACACGATCGCTTCGGCTACGCTCGCAAACTCCGGGACCCCGTACTCCATTCGGAAAGGTCCGACGCGCTCAATAATCCCGCGCAGCACCGGATCGCATTGTCTGAGATGATTTACCGCCTTGCGCATGGACAATACATCTACCACACCTCTGAACGAAAGGCGAATAAAACACGAATAACACTCCGCTATTGTGAGTGCTTGATCGCAATCCCCATCACCTCATATTTTCCGTTGCGAAGCAGTTTGTCCGTTCCAATGAAAGCCCGCGCTGGAAAATTCTCATGGAAGTACGTCTTATATACCGCGTTGAAGGTCTCGTAGTACTTCAAATCCGCGCAAAAGATTTGCACTGAGACCACGTCGTCCATGGTTAGACCCGCATTCTCGACCGTCTTCTTTACTCCGTCCATCACCAATCGTGCTTCCTGCTCAGCATCGGCTGGAGCTTGCCCGGTCTTCGGATCAAGTCCAATGTGTCCCGCAATGTAGAGCGTATTCCCGACCAGTACGCCGTCGCTGAAGGGCAAAGCTTTGGCGTCAGCAGGACGCGGATTCACGATGTACTTGCGGTCAGCGGCGCCCGCGAAGATCGAAATCAAAACGAAGGGGATAAATACAAGGATCTTGCGCATGTCCAAATCTCCTTTGATGGGAATTGCCTGTCGACGTATTCAAAGAACGGTTGCCAATTTCTATTAGGCGGTTTTGTGTTCGCCGCGCCGGAAGTTGTCGATCAGGTGTTCCGACGTGCGTAGCGTGAACGCAAGAATGCTGATGGTCGTCGTTTTATCCGTACAGTTGAGAAACACGCTCGCGTCACATACGTACAGATTCGCTACATCGTGAGTCTGCCCGAATTTATTCGTTACAAATCGCTTCGGATCATTTCCCATGCGGCATGTGCCGGTCTCGTGCAAACTCCACCCGGGAATCTCCGGAGCATCGGCAGACCCCTCGAATTCTCCCCCCGCCGCTTTGATCACGTCAGCACAAACCTGCTTTGAGTGTTCCCACATCTTCAACACGTTCTCATCCCACTGGAAATGCATCCGCGCCACTGGAATTCCATAGGGATCTTTCACCTCAGGATCCAAGTCCATGTAATTCGTGTCAGACCGCAAGGTCGGAGCCTGCACCGTGAAGCTCACAGGCGATGGATAGCGGCGCTTGATCTCGCGCTTAAACGACGACCCAAAGCCGTCTACCGAATGCGCATACCAGGGAAACTCTGTGCACCCCCCATCGGGATAGACCGAATAACCGCGGATAAAACTCTCTTCATGCGGATGGTTCAGGTTCTGCCAACGAGGCATCCACGCAATCGTGCTGTCGCCAACGTGATCGGGAAAGCTTGGCTGCCCGAGCAACTGAGGCAGATATCCATGCGCTGACTCGCCATACAGGTGGTCGCAAAGATTCCGTCCCAGTTGGCCACTCGAGTTCGCGATCCCATTTGGCCAATGGCGAGACTTCGAGTTCAGCATGATGCGTGACGACTCAATACAGCCAGCCGCCACCACCACCGCGCGCCCGTATACCTCAACTTCCTGCTTCGTTTTGCGGTCGATGTAAGCTACGCCTGATGCTTTCCCTTTTTCATCGACAAGCACGTTCTTCGCGAGCGCATTCGTTCGCAAATCCAGGTTCCGTGTCGCCTCTGCCTTTGGTAGTAGGAAGTACGGGGTCGAAAAAAACGATCCGGTATCGCAGCCTGTGGTGCATTCTCCGCAGAAATGGCACGCTGGATGTCCTTCGTGGGCCTGCGTCAACTGTGCGCAACGATCCGGCAGATACGGCACTCCAATTTTCTTGCAACCAGCATTCAGAATGTAATCGAGACAACGAAAGTTGAACGGCGGCAAATACGCCCCGTCCGGATTACTTGGACGGTTCTGCACCGTACTCGCCACGCCGATCATCTTTTCGACCCGCGTGTAGTAGGGATCGATTTCCGCATATGTCAGCGGCCAATCCACGTCATAGCCGTCAAGGGAAGCGGCCTTGAAATCGATGTCGCCAAACCGCGCCGAACTCCGTCCCCAGAAATTTGTTTTCCCGCCCACGGCATTGCAGCGCGGCCACATCCACTTGGTTCCCGGTGCCACTGTGAATGGAATCTCGTGATCCCACGCGGCTTTGGTGTACTCGTTATCCATGTAGCCGTAGCTTTCCTGCCGCTGCGGATCATCGAGCCCGCGGAACTTCATATCCCACGGCATCCGGTGATAACGGAAGTCTTTCTCCGGATCGAGCCGTCTGGCGGCATTCAACGCGCACACCTTCAGGCCCGCTTCGCACAGCGTCTTGATCGCCATACCGCCGCCAGCGCCCGTCCCAATCACAATTACGTCGTAAATCGTCTTCGCCATTAGGTTTTGCTTTAGTCCGTAGGTGCTCGCTCAAATCTCCGTAGAAGAGCGGCGCTTCAGCGCCGCGTCAGGATCCGCAAAATGATCGGAGCTTTAGCCCGTGTGTAGGTGCTGATGCTCCCGGTCGTCCTTATGCGGGCACTCCGGCGATTCCGCGTAGAATTTCAGCGCCGGATTATCCAATTCCTTGTATCCAATCTCGCTGGTGTAGTATCCGGTCACCGTGTATTCGCGCACCAACGAGAAGAATCTGCGTCCATCCTCCTCGCCTGACCGGGCTTTGTCTTTGAACCCGAGTGGTTCAAGTAGCAAAACCTGCTGCTCAGGGTTCAATTCCATGAACTTCTTCCCTGACTTTTCTTCACTGTGCGCGTTCAGCCACCCCAACCCCATACGAAACGGATACTGCTGCTCCGGATCGCTGTACACCATGAAATCGATAAACTCTGCGACGCCTGCCTCTTTCGCCCCCGGTGTACCGTCATTAGGAATGATGATGTCAACCAGTCGCTCAATCATCGCGTACTCGGGAGCGCTGAAAAACCGGGGCTGATACGACGCAGGTTTGATCTGCGTAGCCGCGTTTCCCACATGACCGCAAGCGAAACCCCACTTGCTGAACCCCGGAAAGGTAGCCGCGCCCGCGGCAATCCCCAGAATGCGCAAGACTTGCCGCCGTTGAATTCCTTGTCCCGCCATGACTGTGTCTGCTATTCCCCAAAAGGGTTGCCCCAACCTGCGTGAGATTCGAAAGATGGGGTCGAAGTTTACGGTACGCCCTCAATTGTCATTCCGAGCGGCGAAGCCGCGAGGAATCTGCTTCCACTCAAGAAAGATACTTGATCGTTTCCGCGATCAATTCCGCCGTCGCTTTGTACGGATCCCCGGGAGCATCGTATTCGATGGAACAATATCCTTTGAACCCATGCCGTTTCAGGATCTCGAATGTTTTCTCGAGGTTCACGTTCGTCATCTTGCCCTGCTCATTCTCTTCGCCATTCTTCACATGGCAAATCCCGTAAGCATGCGCAAACATAGCTTCCATTGCGCGATCCTGAAACTCTTCATCGTGAGCCGCCAGGGAATTGCCGAAATCGGGTAACGCCCGCAGCCACGGGCTCTTCACCTTCTCGATGACTTGCACTATGAAAAACGGATCTTCACTTATCGGATTGTCGTTCTCGAGATGAACAACAACATTCTTTTTTGCTCCGTACTCCGCGTTCCTTGCGAGAGTGTCCGCCGCCAAGCCGACGTCGGGCTTGACGTCTTTGGCTCCGTCAATATGGGTGCGAATGCTAGGTGATCCCAATGCCGCTGCCACATCGATCCACTGATTCGTAGCCGCTACTGAAGCTTTGCGCTCCGCCGGATCCGTCGAATACTGGCTGTGCCTGCCATCAACGGCGATGTCAACAATCGTCGAGCCCGCTCTCTCGACAGCAGCGCGGAACTGCTCCAGATACTTGCTATCAGTAGAAGGGAAGATCGGACTCCAAGGTTCGATATGATGCACGTCGAATTTCTCGGCCACATGCGCGGCGAAATCTTTCAGTTCCATCCGCTGTTCCCGTGGAACGGTACTCGGTGTCTTTCCGTCCCAACCTTTCCATCCGACAATAAATTCGCGAAACGGATACGCCGCTACCGCCACACGATCGCGTGGGTTTGTAGGAAATTTAAATGAAGGTCCCGAACTCGCGGCCCGCGCCAGGCTGGGCAGAAGCCACGCCCCCGCGGCCGCACCTGCACATCGTTCGACGAACTCTCTCCGTGTAGTTCTGCTCATGCGCGAGAGTTTAGCAGAGAACGCACCCCGGTGGCGCAGTCATGGCAGCCGTTTAGTAGGAACATTCCAGTCTCAACCAAGCGCACCCCCACTTCCTGACAGCATTGTGCGGGCGTAGAATGCCGCGTTCGGGAGGTTGACCATGTTTACTGCCACAGCCGACTTGATTCTCCCCAGCACTACTACAGGTTCGTTCCCGCGCCCCCGCTGGTTCGACGTGTGCATGTGGGGTCGCCCACTCGACACATGCATGCTCGACGTCCGCTTTCGCGAAAAATATCAGGATGCGATGGCCGTCCTGATCAGCGATCAGGAGCGTGCCGGCCTCGACATCCTTACCACAGGAGATCTCCACGTTGATGAAGACTTGGCTGGCCGCGCCTGGCATCACTATCCGCTGCAGCGTTGGGCTGGATTCGAGGGCGATCACCTTCAGCCGGAGGAGACAACTGCTCCCTGGCTGCACTATCCGCCCGGCACTTTGCTGAACGAAATCTATACCGGTTGGCGCTGGCCGCATGTGGTCGGAAAAATCGAACATCGCCCGCTCGACTATCCAAAATTGTGGCGTATTGCCCAGGGAAAAACGTGTAAACCCATCAAGTTTGGCACCTGTTGTTCGCAGGTGATGGCACTCTTCCTCGACATCCACACACCTGCCTACAAAGACAAACGCGAAGTGATCTGGGATATGGCTGTAGCGATGAACGAGGAACTTTTGGCTTTACGCAATGCAGGCTGCCGCTGCATCCAGATTGAAGAGCCGACGTTTCACTTCATGGCAAACACGTATGGCAAGGATCATGCCGAGGTCAAATTCATGATCGATGCCTTCAATCGTGAGGTCGAAGGACTCGATGACGTCGAGCTATGGATCCACACTTGCTGGGGCAATCCGAACATGCAGCGCGTCATGGAAGACACCAGCTACGCCAATTCGATCGAGATTTATCTGGAGCGTTGCCGTGGTGATGTCTGGACTGTTGAGATGAAAGACCGCAATCAGAAGGATCTCGAACTATTCGCGCCCTTCAAAAACGATCTAAAGAAGAAGGTCGCCATTGGAGTCGTAAGCCATCGCACGCTTCAGGCGGACCGTCCGGAAGAGGTCGCGGGCGAGATTCGCAAGGCGCTCAAATACATTCCCGCAGAACGTCTGATCTTATCGAGCGATTGCGGATTCGGCCGTCAAGGAGCCAATCGCGAGATTGCCTTTTACAAAGCGAGCGCAATTGCCCAGGGAGCGAACATTGTGCGGCGCGAGCTCGGTCTGCCAGCGACTTACATTCCTGCCGCCGACCCAAAACTGCAAATCGACGTTGTCCCCGGCCGGGACGTAGGGCACAAATAGCAACATTCGCTGCCTTAACTACCCAGCATGGCGGCCAGCGGCGATCGTAAAAATGTGACTTTGGTTACGCTCGGCGTGCCCGGATCGTAAGCCTTTGTTCATTTGTGCCGCCAGCCATACAACTCCGGCCCTTACTTCATGTATCCAAACTGTAGTTACCTCTCTGTGCTCGGATTCGGTTGCGCAACATCTTTTGGTATGCTAAAAAAAGTTCGGCTAGCAATGCTGCGATTGACCAATCTAAAAAAACTTGGTCGCAAGCGCTTTTGTACGGCGATTGTGTTGCTGGCTGTGTGTGCGCTAACCATAAGCGTAACTACCCGCTACACTTTCTCCTCCAACGTTCTGAATAGGACGGGAGCGGTCGTACAGAACGATAGTCCTTGGGCGCCGGGACTTCAGCGACTGCTGAATAATGCAGCAACGTGGGTTCCGCCATTTGTGGAGACCGCAGTGTTCCACGATCCCGGCTCCTACTCCCACATTGCGCCCGCGGATACTCCGCTCTTGATCGTTTTGCTCGAACGGAATCTCTACAACCGTCCTCCGCCTTCTGTGTCTTCTCTTTCGTAGATCCAGTCGCTTAGCACTCGGAGTCTTGGGTTCAATCCCGTCTGACGCGTAAGTGCATCGAACGACTGCGACTCTACGAGCCTTTTTCCCCTACATCCTAAACTTCGCTTCTGTGCGACTTGGAACCACCCTCGGGAAATCCGAATCGCCGTGAAGCGCAAAGCGACGTGATCGCTATGATCTGTGCGATCACCGCCCCGAGAGGAAAACTGAATGGCTAGTGCACCGTTGTTGACTGAAGAAGAGCTCGACGCTCTTCGGCAGTTCGATACCTGCATGATTGCGAATGCCATTGAGAAGTTCAACGTCAGACTACGCAATACAGGATTTACCAACGGCAAGATCCGGTGCATGTTCCCCGACGCTCCTCCGATGGCCGGATATGCTGTGACGGGCCGTCTCCGCAGTGGTGACCCCCCGATTGCCGGAGCATATTTCCGGGATCGAGGAGATCTTTGGAGCCGCATTCTGGACAGCCCGGGGCCCAGAATCCTGGTACTGCAGGACGTTGACGACAAACCAGGACGCGGCGCATTCGTGGGTGACATGCATGCTGCGATCCTCAACGCCCTGGGTTGCGTCGGTTACGTCACCAACGGCGCCGTCCGAGAGTTGCCATCCGTCCGGAAGATGGGCATGCAGTTGTTTGCTGGAATTGTGGCGGTGTCGCACGCTTACGCTCACATCTTCGATCTCGGCACTCCGGTGACCATCGATGGAATGGAAGTTCACACCGGGACACTTCTGCATGGCGACCAGCACGGGATCGTCACTGTACCTGCAGAAATCGCCGCCGAAATTCCCAACGTTGCTGCGCGGCTGCAGCATTCCGAACAGGACGTAATCGAGTTTTGCCGGTCCAAGAATTTTTCTATTGCAAAGCTCGGTGAATTGATGAAGAGAACGCCGTAAGTTGCCTGGATTAAGTATCGTGAACTCCGAAATTTCAATGGCAATGCCAGAGAAGGTGAATAAAAACCGATGACGCAAATCCCGAGTAGATCCAAAGTCGGCCGCACAAAACGATGGACCCGGCTACTCTCCGCAGTTCTCTCGACCATTGGTCTAGCCCTGCTCGCCTTCTCATCTTCGTGCTCAAACAGCGCAGACAAAAGTGTGCAGGCGAGTGGATCACGGGTCACAGTCGGCGTCACCAAGGTCACTAAGATGTCGCTTGGTCGTGACATCACCCTTTCCTCTGAACTGGTTCCGTTTCAGGAGATTGATGTCTACGCCAAGGAATCCGGCTACGTGAAGAAGTTGCTGGTCGACTACGGAACCCACGTAAAAGCCGGACAAGTCATGGCTGTTCTTGAGATTCCAGAACTTGAAGCGCAATTAGATCAGGACCAGGCAGAGATTAAGAATGCCAGTAATCAGGTCGTCCGCGCGCAGCACGAACTCGGACGTTATCAGGCACAATACAAAGCCTTGCATCTGCAGTACACCCGCTTAAGCGGTGTCTTCCAAAGCCAACCTGGAATTGTCGCGCAGCAAGAGGTGGATGACGCGCAGGGTAAAGACCTCGCTTCGGCTTCCCAAGTCGATGCCGGACAGGCGGCGTTTGATGCAGCGCAGAGTCAGCTTGTCGCCGCCAAGGCAAAACTCAGCCACGATCAAACTCTATTTGACTACTCGAAAATCACTGCGCCATTTTCCGGAGTGGTCACGCAACGCTATGCCAATCTTGGGACTCTCGTCCAGGCGGGCACGAGTTCCAGTACGCAGGCAATTCCGATTGTCCGACTGTCGCAGGATGATCTGTTCCGACTGGTGATCCCGGTTCCGGAGTCCTATGTTCGATTCATTCGGGTTGGCGATCCTGTCGATGTGCGTGTGCCTTCATTGAATCGCACATTTCCCGGGAAAGTGGCGCGTTTCTCGGTGGACGTTCGCGAAGACACCCGAACGATGCACACCGAAGTTGACGTTCGAAATCCCGATCGCGTGCTCGTGCCGGGATTGTACGCAGAGGCTGACTTGGTTCTGGAACACAAAGAAGATATTCCGGCGATCCCTCTCCAGGCACTAAACCACGAAGGTGACAAGACCACCGTCTTCGTTGTGACGCCCAATGATGAATTGCTGGATCGCCCCGTAACGCTCGGCATTCAGACAGCGAACGATGCCGAAGTAGTTGCCGGATTGCACGATGGAGAGATGGTCGTAGTTAGCGATCGAGCCGGCCTGAAACCTGGCGAAAAGGTGTCGCCCCAAGTCGTGCAGATCATGCAGTACCACGATACCAGTCAGGACTAAGCGAGAGGAATCCACGCCAGATACAACGAACGGTTAAATAAAATGTCCGGTTTCTCAATTCGCAATCCGTACTTCATCGTGGTCATCTGCCTGGCGCTGATGGTCATCGGTGTGACCAGTCTTCTCCGGATGCCGGTCGATCTGTTTCCTGCGATCAATCTTCCGGAGGTTGTAGTCGCGACCTTCTACTCGGGCATGCCTCCACAGGATATCGAGACCGACATCACCGATCCTCTGGAACGCTTCTTTACGCTGGCGAGCGGTATTGATCATATGGAATCGCGCTCCCTGTTGGGAGTCAGCATCATCAAGGTCTATTTCCAGCCGGGCACTAACGCCGATGCGGACGTGACCCAACTTTCCAACCTCGCCTTGGCCGACCTGAAGCGCTTGCCCCCCGGCACTCTGCCTCCAGTCGTCTTGAAATTTGACGCCTCCAGCCTGCCGGTTTGTCTCGTGACCCTGAAAGGAGAAGGTCTGAACGAGACGCAGCTTCACGATATTGGACAGTTCACCATCCGAAACCAGATTGCGGTCGTGAAGGGCGCCGAAATCCCTCCGCCTTTCGGCGGGAAGTATCGCCAGATCATGGTGTATGTCGATCCTTACAAGCTGGCGTCCCGCCAACTCAGTCCGATGGACGTCGTCCGTGCCGTGAACAAATCCAACCTGATTTTGCCCGCCGGCGACGTCAAGATGGGGCCGGTGGATTACTACGTCTATTCGAATAGTCTCGTCGACAACATGGATCAACTCGGCAAGGTCCCGGTGAAAACCGTCGGGACTTCCTGGGTTTCCGTGAATGATCTTGGGAAGGCGGAAGATGCAAACCAAATTCAGTACAACCTGGTTCGCGTCGACGGGCAGCGATCGGTCTACTTGCCGATCATGAAGCAAGGCGGCGATACCAATACCATCCAGGTTGTGAATGGTATCCGGGACATGATCGGGCACCTCTTCGACATTCCCAAGCAACTCAAAGCGACGGTGGTTTTTGATCAGTCCGCGTTCGTAAAAGAAGCCATCAAAACTCTTCTGCACGAAGGCTTGATCGGATTGCTTCTGACCAGCTTGATGATTTTGATTTTCCTGGGAAGCTTCCGAGCTACGTCGGCGGTCTTTCTCTCGATCCCGCTCTCTGCCCTAGCGACATTCGTCGTCCTGTACATGATGGACAGCACCATCAACACCATGATCCTTGGTGGCTTGGCGTTGGCCTTTTCCCGCATCATCGATAACTCCGTCATCTCGCTCGAAAACATTTATCGGCACCTCGAAATGGGTGCCGAACCGATGAAGGCTTCCGAAATCGGAGGAAACGAAGTCAGCCTCGCGGTGCTCGCCGCCACTCTTACGACAGTCGTCGTTTTCTTCCCGGTCACGTTCCTGTACGGGGTTAGCAAGTTCCTCTTTACCGCCTTGGCCCTTGCCGTCGTGATCTCACTTTTCGCGTCGTACCTGGTCGCGATGACCGTGATTCCACTGTTCTGTTCGCGCTTCTTGAAAGCGGTGCCGCACGGGACCGAACATGAACATGCCTCCGTTGAAACCGCCGCAGCTACGTCCTGGTGGGATCGCTTCAACACCGGTTTCAACCGCAATTTCAATCGGGTACTTGATTTTTATGAAGTCTGGGTCCGGCGCGCCGTGCAACGGCCTGCATTTACTGTGGCCGTTCTGAGTGGCGCATTTCTCGCCAGTGTGGCGATCTATCCCTTGCTAGGTTTGGCCTTCTTCCCACGAACCGATGCCGGTCAATTCACCATCAATCTCAAGGTGCCCACCGGTACCCGTCTGGAAGTGACAGAGCAATATGTATCCAAGGTCGAGGATCTCATCCGCCACGAAATTGCTCCCAAAGATTTGAAGATGATCGTCTCCAATGTTGGAGTCGTCCCCGACTTTTCGTCGCTCTACACCACCAATGCCGGCCCCTATACCGGCACCATTCAGGTCGCACTCCACGATGACAGCAGCAAGAGCAGCTTCTGGTACATGGGCCGTGTGCAAGAACAGATGGGAAAGCAGTTTCCGGAAGTTCGTACCTTCTTCTCCAGCGGATCGATGGTTGACGCGGTGCTCAACATGGGCATGCCCGCTCCCATCGATGTCCAGGTAAGCAGCCCCGACCTGCACCAGATTTATCAGATTGCACAGGATCTGGCCGCACGCGTTCGCGGCGTGAGTGGTGTCGGCGAAGCTTACGTTCCCCAGGACATGAACTATCCGGCCCTGCGCCTCGACGTGGATCGTGTACATGCGGGCGAGATGGGTTTGACGCAGAAAGATGTCGTCGACAACGTCATCACGGCCCTGAACTCGAATTACATGATCGCGCCTAACTACTGGGTCGACCGCAAGAGCGGCAATGATTATTACTTGACGGTTCAGTATTTCGAAAAAGGCCCGGCCGCAATCCATGACTTGGTTGATCTCGGCCAGATTCCCCTGCGAGCCGCAGATAAAGTTCACAAAGGATTTTCCTGCGGACCTGCTACCACGAACATGTCACCGACGAACTTCACGGCTCAGGTCGATCCACAAAAACCTGCCTGGCAGTGCAATCCGATTGCGCCAGATCCACAGAGCCCGACGACGGAAACGCGCCCGCCCACTCGGCCAGTGTCGCCTCTCAAGAACGTCGTAAACGTGGACTACGTGCAGACCCCAACCGAGGTGGATCACTACCAGATTCAGCGCGTCGCCGATGTGTACGTAACCCCCGCGTCAGAGGATCTGGGCAGCGTTTCGACCAAGATTCAAAAGGTCATCAAGGACATGAAGGTCCCCGAGAATGTGCGTATCAACATGCGTGGCATGGTCCAAGGCATGAACGCCTCGTTCCATAGCTTTGCCATCGGCCTTTCGCTCTCGGTCGTGCTGCTGTACCTCATTCTCGTGGCGCAGTTCCGCTCTTTCAAAGATCCATTCCTCATCATGCTGGCGATCCCGATGGGATTCATCGGTGTCCTGATCATCCTGCCGCTCACTGGGACCACTCTGAACGTGATGTCGCTGATGGGCGTCCTGATGCTGGTCGGCATCTCCGCTTCGAACAGCATTCTGATTGTCGAGTTCGCTCATCGCCTTGAAAGCCAGGGCAAATCGATCGAAGAAGCCGTGATTACTTCGTGCCGAGTGCGTCTGCGCCCCATTTTGATGACCTCGCTGGCAACCATCATCGGCATGGTGCCGATGGCCTTGAAACTCGGCACCGGCAGCGAACAGTACGCACCATTAGCCCGCGCCATTATTGGAGGATTGACCGCCTCTGTAGTCCTCACCGTTTTCATCGTGCCTGCGGCGTACTTGCTGGTGTATCGGGAGAAGAGAGTCCAAACAGCATGAGGATCGCACATATGGACCGTCCAGGAGCTCAGGAAGGATAGGAATTCAATGCCCGGATTCTCAATTCGTAATCCTTATTTCATTATCGTTATCTGCCTCGCGCTGCTCGTCATCGGCGTGACCAGCTTGGTGCGAATGCCGGTGGATCTTTTTCCCGCGATCAATCTGCCGGAAGTCGTCGTCGCGACTTTCTATTCCGGCATGCCGCCCGAGGATATCGAGACCGACATTACCGATCCCCTTGAGCGGTTCTTCACTCTCGCTGCCGGCATCGATCACATGGAATCGCGATCCATGCAAGGCGTCAGTATTATTCGCGTTTACTTTCAGCCGGGGACCAGCCCGGATGCGGACGTCACTGAACTCTCGAACCTCGCTCTCGCCGATCTGAAGCGCCTGCCTCCGGGCACTCTTCCCCCTGTGGTTCTCAAATTCGACGCTTCCAGCCTGCCGGTCGCGCTGGTCACCGTCAAAGGTCAAGGCCTCAACGAAACCCAGCTTCACGACTACGCGCAATTCCAGATTCGTAACCAGATCGCGGTTGTTCCCGGCGCTGAAATCCCTGGCGTTTTCGGCGGCACCTACCGCCAGATCATGGTTTACGTCGATCCCTACAAGCTTGCGTCTCGGCAGTTGAGTCCCATGGATGTAGTCGACGCCGTTAACAACTCGAACCTCATTCTTCCTGCAGGCGACGTCAAGATGGGGCCGTACGACTACTACGTCTACTCCAACAGCCTGGTCAACAACATGGACCAACTGGGAAAGATCCCCGTGAAGGTTAATGGCCAGTCGTGGGTCACGGTGAACGACATCGGCAAGGCCGAGGATGCACACGGCATACAAACCAACATCGTTCGCATCGACGGCCAGCGCTCCGCCTACATCCCGATCATGAAGCAGGGGGGTGACACGAATACGATCGCTGTCGTCAACGGCGTCCGCGATTTGATCAAGCACCTCTACGACATTCCCAAGCAGATGACGACTGCAATCGTCTTCGACCAGTCAGTCTACGTGAAAGAGGCTCTGAAGACCGTTCTCCATGAAGGTGTCATCGGCCTGATTCTAACCAGCGCCATGATTCTTATCTTCCTGGGAAGTTTCCGTGCGACCACTGCTGTTCTGCTCTCGATTCCCCTCTCAGCACTGGCTACGTTTGTGGTGCTGTACATGTGGGGAAGCACCGTCAACACCATGATCCTCGCGGGCCTGGCGCTGGCGTTCTCTCGTGTCATCGACAATTCCGTCATCTCGCTGGAGAACATCTACCGGCATCTCGAGATGGGCGCCGCGCCCATGATCGCGGCCGAAGTCGGAGGCGCTGAGGTAAACCTCGCGGTGCTCGCGGCCACGTTGGTGGACGTAGTCGATTTCTTTCCAGTTACGTTTCTCTACGGCGTAAGCAAGTTCCTTTTCTCCGCGCTGGCCCTCGCCTTCTGCCTCTCGCTGTTGGCGTCTTTTGTCGTGGCCATGACGGTGATCCCGCTGTTCTGCTCTCGTTTCCTTAAGGCAGTGCCGCACGCGGCCGAACACAAAGGAGAGCATGACAATCCGGAATACGAGATCGAGCCGACGACGGCCGTAAATCGCTCGCGATGGGATCGCTTTAATGCAGCTTTTAACCGCAACTTCAACCGGGTACTTGATTTCTATGAAGTGTGGGTTCGCCGGGCTGTGCAGCGTCCAGCCCTCACCGTTGCTGCGCTGAGTGGTCTCTTCGTTCTCAGTCTCGCGATCTACCCTCTACTCGGGCTCGCTTTCTTTCCTCAGACCGATGCTGGCCAGTTCACCATAAATCTGAAAGTCCCCACGGGCACTCGCATCGAGGTCACGGAACAATACGTCGCCAAGGTCGAAGACCTCATCAAGCACGAAATTGAGCCCAAAGACCTCAAGATGGTTGTTTCCAACCTGGGCGTCGTTCCCGACTTCTCCTCTCTTTACACCACCAATGCCGGTCCTTATACCGCGACCATCCAGGTCCAGTTGCAGGACGATCACAAGCTCAGCAGCTTCCAGTACATGGATCGCGTGCAGACGGCGATGGCGCATGATTTCCCCGACGTACGCACATTCTTCTCCAGCGGATCGATGGTCGACGCCGTACTCAACATGGGTATGCCGGCGCCAATTGACGTGCAAGTCAGCAGCCCCAGCCTGCGTCAGATCTATGGTGTCGCCCAGGACCTCGCAGGAAGAATCCGCAATCTGCCCGGCGTTGGCGAGGTCTACATCCCGCAGGATATGAACTATCCCGGCCTCCGTCTCGACGTGGACCGCGTTCACGCGGCCGAACTGGGCCTGACACAGAAAGACGTCGTCGACAACGTCATCACTGCCCTGAACTCGAACTATATGATCGCGCCCAACTACTGGGTCGATCGCAAGAGCGGCAATGACTATTACCTGACCGTGCAGTATTTCGAAAACGGCAAACCTGCGATTCACAATGCAGTTGACTTAAGCAACATTCCTCTCCGAGCCCCCAACCTGCCCAAGCCAACTACCTTGGACACTGTTGTGAAGCTCCAGAACATTCAGTCCCCGACCGAAGTGGATCATTACCAGATTCAGCGTGTGATGGATGTTTACGTTACACCGTCGGGCGAAGATCTGGGCGGAGTTCGGAAGAAGATTGAGAACATTGTGAAAGATGTGCCACGGCCGGAAAACGTGCGCGTGAATCTGCGCGGGATGGTGCAAGGTATGCAGGCTTCCTTCAGTAGCTTCGCCTTGGGATTCCTGCTCTCTTTTGTGCTGCTCTACCTGATTCTGACGGCGCAGTTCAAGTCATTCATCGACCCATTGCTGATCATGCTGGCAATTCCGATGGGATTCGTTGGTGTGTTACTGATCCTGCCAATGACCCACAGCACGCTTAACGTCATGTCCCTGATGGGCGTGCTCATGCTCGTCGGTATCGCGGACTCGAACAGCATTTTGATCGTCGACTTTGCCCACAACCTAGAAGGGCAGGGACTTTCTCCCCTTGATGCTGTCATCACCGCGTGCCGCGTACGCCTCCGCCCCATTCTGATGACCTCGCTGGCCACCATCATCGGAATGATTCCCATGGCTCTCAAGATGGGGACCGGAGCAGAACAATACGCACCCATGGCCCGAGCCATCATCGGAGGCTTGACCTCTTCAGTGGTTTTGACGATTTTCATCGTCCCTGCGGCTTATCTGCTTGTCTACGGAAAGCGAAATCAGCAGGCTGCAACTGCCACTCCTACGGAGACTGCTTAATGAAAGACTTCTTCATCAGGGTTGTACCCTGCATACTCTTCGTTTGCTTTGCTGTTGCAAGCGCTATGCCCTGTAGCGGCCAGGCTGCCAGCGACCGGACGCCGAACCACGCTTTACCGCCAGCTCCACAGCCAAACAAAGGTGCGGGCACCGAACTTTCCTTCGCTGCGAGGAGTTCAATGCCCGCAACGGATATCTCTGCTCAGCAGGCAGGTTCTCCTCCTGCAGCACAACAGGGACCAACCCCACAAGCTCCTGGCAACGCAATGCGCTTGACCCGCAAAGATGCCGAGCAACTGGCGCTCAAAAATAACCCGCGGATCTCTGTAGGTCGGTTGTTGGCTCTGGCCGAACATCAGGTCTATCGCGAGACCCGATCAGCCGAGCTTCCCACATTTACTGGAAGTATCACCGCCGTGGATGCCAATGAGGGTAGCCGCATCGGATCCGGGCCGCTGAATGCACCGCGACTCCTGGTACACGCCGGTGCCGGAGTAACCCTGACCCAACTTCTCACTGACTTCGGTCGTACCAGCAATCTTGTCTCGTCGTCGAAACTCCGCGAGAAGGCTCAAAATGCAAATTCTCTTGCCACTACCGAAGACATCATCTTGGTCACTGACCAGGCCTTCTACACCGCACTGGAGAACCAGGCCTTATTGAAAGTCGCTCTTCAAACCGTAGATACCCGCCAGTCTGTGGAGCATCAGATCGACGAACTCGCCAGAAACAACTTGAAATCGACTCTCGACCTCACATTCGCCCAGGTCAATCTCTCGCAAGCGAAGCTGCTTCAACTCGACGCCCAAAATAACCTCGACTCGAGTATGGCGGCTTTGGCTGCTGTACTGGGTTACGACAAACAAATCACTTTCGAACTCAGCGAGACGGACACTGAACCACCGGGGCCCCCGACGGACGTAGATGGACTTATTCGCACTGCATTTCAGCAGCGTCCCGATCTGCAGGCATTCACCTATGAGGAGCAGGCCGCCGAAAAGTTCCGCCGAGCACAGCGTGATCAGCTCTTTCCCACCATCAGCACTCTTGGAATCATGGGAGGTACGCCGGTCCGTCCCGACTGTTTCGGCGGCTGTTTTCCTAACTACTTCACGTCAAGCTGGTATGGAGCCATCGGCGTCCAAATGAACGTCCCTCTTTTCAATGGATTCTTATTCACCGCAGAGTCGGCGGAAGCCAAATATCGCGCTCAAGCTGCTTCGGAGAACACTCGCGATTTACGCGACCGGATTGCGCGCGACGTTCGTACCGCATCGCTTTCGGCCAACACCGCCTATCAGAGAATGGGAGTTACGGCAGAACTCGCCAAAGAGGCGGACCTGAGTCTGACCTTGGCGAAGAGCCGATACCAACTCGGCCTCGGCTCCATCGTCGAACTCAGTCAGGCCCAGTTGCAGCAGACCGACGCTGCCATCAGCTATGTCAACGCTCAATACCAGTACCGGCTTGCGCTCTCGACTCTGAACTTTGAAATCGGTGTGCAACCGTAGCCGACTTCCGGAGAATTCGTGACCGTACAAATCGGGTTTCGGCAGCCTTTGCTTGCGGAGCCTTTGCCCAAATGCCGAATACCCAGTATCAACGGCATGTCCATGAAGATGAGCTTTGGAGTTTCACCGAGATAAGTATGAGTCGATCCAAACGCAAGAAAGGTCCATTGTCGATGACCACCCGTCAAGGCATGGTCATGCTATTGCTCGTGGCGACTTTCCTCGTCTTACTCCTAATCATCATCATGCGTTGGCAGTGATGAATCGGCTTGTCTCGCGTGCGTTTTTTGGAACAAATATCTGAGGATAATTTGCCGGAGGCGCCAATTGATTCGTCGGATTCGCGGCTTGCTTGACGACTTGTGCTCTGAGCTTCGTTCCGGTAGCCCGGTCTGCAGATAATTCGGCGGGTTTTTGACTGCGTTAATTGCATAACTGCCGCAAATGCGGTCAAAGATCAACGTTCTTTCCCAAACGGTCGGACCCTCAAGAACACGACTACACCCACAGGATGCTTGTCATACTGGCTGACCAAGGTGTCGGGAGTGGAGTAGACGGTGAGTTGCGCGCCCAAACCGGTCGCCAGGTGAGGGACAAGGTCGAAATCTCGCTCATAGCCTCCGGTGTAGGCTTGCACTCGTCCGATGATGCTTTCTTGGAAATTCGGCGGTTCCAACTGATTCTTGAACAGCAACTCGTTCGTTCGATCGACGTTCTCGATTCGTCCCCAAACATAATTGCGCACCGCGAATCGAACTGTGGACTCCGCCATGTAGCCATTCCATGCCAGTCTGGTGTCGAGGCTGCGATTGCGTCCCCACAACAGTGTGCTCGCCCAGTTTCCCCGCGGGATCGGCCGGTTGTACATGATCGACGCCGTCATTCGCTGCAAGTCTTCTTCTGGGTGGAGCGCCTCGGGACTTGTCAGGTGAGCGAAAGAATACTGCGCACTCCAGTTCTGAGCAGGATTTACGGTCCCGCGAACGGACCAGGAATCAATCTTGCCCGAATCGATGTCCCATCGGAACTCGTCAGGCTCGCGCCCGTGAAATCCCGAAGCCTCGACACGAGCCACTCTGTAGGCGAATCCAGTAGTGATCACGTCATCTGAAATGTGGGTCGAATCCTGCAGATGATGACCCAGCGGTGCGATTGGATCTTCCGAAGCCGACGCGCGGTGTGGATAAGCGGTTGGCCCCATCGCCGGATCGCCCATCGGAGCGAAGTAGAACGAGAGCATACTGTGATCGCCAAGCTTCAAGTCATAGAGTGCTGCTAATTCCATGATGAAGTCGTGAGGATGCTGGCCATCAACAATGGGCTTCCCGAACGCAGTCTCGCCTTGCTGGAAAAGTTCGGGATAGTACCGGTCCGTCACGGTGCCCGGCTCGAGACTCAACATGACCCTGGCTGTGAGCGTTCCTCGTCCGAGTTGCCGCTGCGCCATGGGCATAAACCAGTTCGTGGAAAAAACCTTGTCGGCGCCGCGTGGGCCGCTCTGCTGCATGGCGTTTATGAAAGCCTCGCCATGAAACATCAGCATCCACTTGCCCTTCGTGATCATAAGCATCGGCATGGGGGTGGAGTCTGGTTCTGCGCTGCTCCCGGATGTTCCGTGATGAACAATCGCTTCAACAAACGTCCCGGGCTGCCCGTTCATCTGCATCCCCGACATCTGATGGTGATCCATCTTTTGCATATTGCCGTGGGGTTCGGTTCTTGAGGTCTGCTGTCCATTTGGACTGCACGGCATTTTCATCCCCGATATCGTGGGGCACTCCTGTTGCTGGGAATTGAGGTGGGTTTGCTTTTGCTCGTTGCTATCCGACTGCTGAGCCGATGCGGGCAGCACCACTAAGAGGACCAATAAAAGAGAAAGAATAAAGGTTTCCTTGCTTGCTGACATTCCAGTTCCTCGATTCAACCAGAAAGGTCCAACACGGACAGACGCTAAGCGCGTCCGTACTTCGAGTTCAGGGAAATGGAAAAGATCAGATACGAAGGACCGACTTGAGCGGAGGCGAAGTATCGAGCACCTGCGACGCGCCCGAGATGAGAGCGTCATGCTCTCCGCTGGACGGAGCGCTGACGACTTGGTCTACGGCAGTATCAAGCGAGATCGGAGCGGGACCAATTGAAATTGCCGGAACTTGATGCCCAGCAAAACAGCAAGTATGCATTGGCGAGGGCTTAGGCATGGGCCCACGATGGTCGTGACAGCCGCCCGGAGCCTGGCCAACTTGCCCGGCCGAACCGATCGGCAAAGCGAAGCACACGGTGGAGGCGCTGAAAACCAGGATCAGCACAATGGAGAAGAACATTACTGGTCGAGAGGCGGACATTCGCAGATAATCCTATGATGCCACGCTTGGCTGTTTGGACGCCAGATTTACGGGATATCCAACAGGAATACACGGACGGTCCCACGATGGTGCCGCAACAACGGCGCCCTCGGCTTACGGGATATTCACCGCCGGCTATGGGGTGTTCTGGTTTCTCGGCAGCCTGATCATTGGAAAGCTGTACGACGTTTCCATCCCTTCATTGATGGGGTTCTCGGTGGTTGCGCAGCTAATTGCCATTCCACTGTCCCTGATCGTGAAGAAACGTTTAAGAGGCTCCAAGACTTCGGACAAAGCCTGATCCGGTAATCAGATTTCCCGGATGGTGAAAACAGCGTTCACGCTCCCGTGTCCTGTCAGCAGCTGCAGCCCGAGGAGGGAAGCTTCGTTTTACACCTGGCTCACGAGGTCTCTGCGCGACGCATCGTGCTTGATGGCGTACCGCTGCATGTCTTCCGCCGTCCGCTCCATCACCTCCGCCTCACGTAACAGCAAAGGCGACCGGGTCGATTCATCCTTGACATGGGCGAGCACCATTTCTCTGTCTTCCATTCGACAGGTCACGCGATCGTAGAGCCAAACCCTTCGCAACCGAGGTAAACTCGGACCCACCAACGATACGTTCACGTCCAAATCGGCTCTCGAAGACGTTCCTCACGGCAGGTACGAAGGAACTGCCTCCGGTAAGGAATACTCTATCGACCTCCGACGGTTTTATACCGCTGCTTTCCAGCAGGCGATCAACACACGATGAGATTGCGTGAAGCTCGTCTGAAATCCACTCCTCGAACTCTGTGCGAGTAACCTTTTGCGAAACGTTGATTCCCGGCACGCGGAAGGAAAAAGTCGCTTCCTCATGCGCTGAGAGTTCATATTTTGCTAGTTGCACGGCTCTGTGTAGCTGAAACCCAAGATCCTCCGTTACGAGCATGATGAACAAGTCGATCTTGTCAGGCTCGATGGCCCGCGCACGCAGCGTGCGCAAAGCTTCCATGTTTTCGTTCGATTTTAGGAAAGACAAGTGATGCCAGTGCTCCAGCTTTGCGAATGGCCAGTTCGGAACCGTTCCGGTTTTCCCCAGAAGCCGCCACTGTGAGCCGCGGCCCAGCAGCGGTGCAACAAGATGGCGCACGAATTTCGCGTCGAAACTGTCCCCCGCGATTCCTACACCGGCACTCGCCAGCACTCGTTCCTGGGAGTCTCTCCTCCCGCGGGCGTCCGGACCCACGCGGATCAAAGTGAAGTCCGTCGTGCCACCACCGAAATCGGCAACCAGCAGCAGTTCATCCTTTTTCAGATTCGCTTCGTACGAATAAGCCGCTGCGACCGGTTCGAGTTCGAAGTACACCTCGGTGATGCCAGCCATCGCCAGGGCCTCCGTTAGCCGTTTGGTCGCATATGCATCATCGGCTTTGGTTGCCGCACCGACGAATCTCACCGGGCGACCAACGACCGCTTTGGTCCCGATCGGAATTCCTGACTTGCCGGCTGCTGTCTTCAAGGAACGGAGCAGATAACCTACCAGTTCTTCGAACCGGTAGCTCCTCCCGAACAAGCTTGTAGACTTCAGGGAAGAGTTCGCTAAATACGATTTGATGGACTGGATGAGGCGACCGCCGTCCTCTGCATGCAAGTAGCGCTCGATCGCTTCGGGACCCGCGTAAGCGGACAACTCTCGACGCATTTCCTTTTGCGGATGCGCAAAGAATAGAATCGAACGAAACGTTTCAGATTCGGTATCCCCAGACGGATAGCGGGCGGTCGTGACATGGCCGAATTCATCAGCCACGGCAACAGCGCTGTTCGTCGTGCCAAAATCGATACCGACCATTGCGTTGCACTCCTACGACAAAAGCTACTTCAAGCTTCCGATTCACAATACACAAGACGGCTTCGATGTCACTACGAAGAGGGAAAGTGTTTGCGGGAAAACTCGTCGCGTACTTCAGGGTCGTATTACATCCGAAATGGGCTTACCGGCCTTTGGCACATCTTGCGGGTAATCTTGGCCAGCAATGCCGCCATCGTTGCAGCAATTTGATTCTGCGAAACCGGCTGAATGTTTGCCCGCTCACCGAGAGGCGGAGTATCAGGACCGAGAAAACGCCATCCAGATGTATTCTGAGTCCCTGATGTTTTCTCCGTGATCTCTCCAGTCCTGCCGTCCGCTACCTCGGCCATGATCGCGAGAAAAAACGAGCGTCGTGTGGTTGCGATACTCGGGCATGCTCTGCACAAATTCCCATACTGTTCGGATGTAGTGGTCCACCCGGTGCGCTGCTGTTAGATATTGGGCATAGTCGCGGTCGTGTGCCCAGTCATCGGTTTCGCCAAAAGAAACGAGCCTGAACTCGCAAAGATAAGTGGTGGAGGCGGCGGGAGTCGAACCCGCGTCCGAAAATGTTACTGGTCAAGAGCCTACATGCGTAGTCACGTTCATGCCCCAGGCATTACCCTGGGACGTTCGCGGTCCGCGCTCAGAACGGACAAGAAACGCGTTCCGCTAGCCTGTGGTCTTAACCTCCATGCCCAGACGTAGCAGGGAAGAGCAGCTCGCTGTGCGACGTCCTTCGGAGGCCCGCGAGCAAAGCCTCCTGGGACGGCTGCCTAATTAATTAGGCTGCGTATGCCATCTGTTGATTGGCAATTATCATTTTGCCCACGATTACGGGTGTGTGCACCCCGGCATGCCTCTTGGCCGCAAGCATC
>DASYZA010000121.1:0-3162 GCA_035946775.1 Candidatus Sulfotelmatobacter sp.
CGGAGTGATGATCCGGGGCTTTGCTTTTGCCTCATTGACTACCCACTGTTAACCAACCGATAATCTTGAAAGCGGCTCGGCTTCGCACATGGACATCTACGAACAGATCGTCGAACTTCGACGCCAAGGACGAAAGGGAGCTGTCGCCACCATCGTCAACGTCCGCGGATCGATCCCTTCATTCCAGACCGCCAAAATGCTGGTTCGCGACGATGGCTCGATCGTCGGAACGATTGGCGGAGGCTGCGTCGAGGCCGACGTTTGGCAGGCCGCGCGCGAAGTGATGGAATCGGAGACGCCCCGAACCTTAAAGTTTGACTTGAACCAGGATCCGAAGTACGACACGGGGCTGGTCTGCGGCGGGACACTCGAGATTTTCGTGGAACCGGTGCTGCCTCCAGCGTTACTTTATCTTTTCGGTGCAGGTCATGTTTCTTCCAACGTTTGCCGGATCGCTGCAAATGCCGGATTTGAGGTTACTGTCATTGATGACCGGTCGTCCTATGCGACAAAAGAACGCTTCCCCGCCGCGCACGAGGTCCACGCGCTGGAGTTCGACGAGGCCATAAAGAGGTTCGATCCGAACGAGGCTTCGTTCATCGTCATCGTCACAAGAGGCCATCACGACGATATGCGTCTGTTGCGCTGGGCGGTACAAACGCGCGCCCGTTACATCGGCATGATCGGGTCGAAGCGCAAAGTAATCGGCATCTTCAAGACCCTGCACGAAGAAGGATTGCCAGCCCATCTTTTCGAGCGCGTGCATGCCCCGATCGGAATCGACATCGGGGCGGTCACACCGGAGGAGATCGCGGTCGCTATCACTGCCGAACTGATCGCCTTCCGCCGACACGCCACTTCTACCCTGCCCCATATGAGTTGGTTCGGCAAGAAGACCCAGGACGCGGGCGGCGATTCCGTGGCTGAGGATTCAAAGGCCCCCGAATCCAATCGTTGTTCGTAACTTTTCATCCTGCCGAATGAGCTCCAACAAAACTCCTCGCATCAAGATTGCGCTGCGGATGGTCACTCTCTCCGCCGTGGTGTTCTTTCTTTCATTGCAGGTTTTAGTCTGGCGGCACAATCATCCTTCGGTGCGGATGAAATCCGCATCCGAGATCGCCAAACTTCCGCTCTCAGTTGATTCCTATCCGTGTTTGCGCATCGAACGCCGCTGCTCCCCAGAACCCGTTCGGGCTGCTCTGCAACAGTGCTTACCCGCCTTGGACAATGACGCCGCGGTTGAGCAGTATGAGGTGGATTTGCGATCCGGCGCCTTCATACTGCGGAAGACGGATCTCTTCGTTCCTGACCGCATACCCCTTGCCCTGACGCGCGCTTATCGAACCGGAGACCGCCATTCGCGGGCATTCGGCGACGGCAGCAATCACCCATTCGATATTTTCCCCTACGGTGACCAGTTTCCCTATACCTACATGGAACTGCTCCTCGGAGATGATTCGACGATTCACTACAGCCGCATCTCAGAGGGCACGAGCTACCTTGATTTCGTCGCCGAACACAACGGATCAGCGGGTTCCATCTTTCAGAAATCACAGGTCCGATGGAGGGGTGATCACTGGGACTTAACGTTTCGGGATGGAACCGTCTTCCGATTTCCCGAGGCCTATCGCGCTAAACGCGGGGCAGATGGCGCTCTCACTGGAATTCGGAATCCCCAGGGCGATGAAATTACTTTTGTCAGAGATAGTAGGCACAACCTTATCAGCCTCACGTCGCCAAGCCATCACCAGATTCATTTCATCTACGACGATCACGACCGGATCTCTTCCGCTTCGGATGACACGGGAAGCTCCCTGCAGTATTCCTACAATCCGAATGGCGATCTCAGTGAGGTCCGTAAGGGTGGCCGGGATCAATGGCTTTATTCGTACGACGCTTACGGAATGACGACGATTCAGGATGCCGATAAACATCAGGTTCTGCTGAACGAGTACTCGCTCGGCAGGATATCCAGCGTGAAAGTGGAAGACGGCGGAACCTATTATTTCAATTATCTGGTTACCAGAACTGGCAAAGTTGAAGGCGCTATGGTGACTGAACCTACGGGGAAGCAGACGATTTTCAGATTCTGAATTCTGCACACTGACTTTCTCCTCAGATTCTGCTATCTTCCGCAACATGTTCCGGGCGCCAAGCTTTGGGGGTGTGATTCTCGCCGCCGGCGAATCCTCGCGCATGGGCACAGACAAAGCCCTGCTGGCCTGGCCTCCTGCACAAGCGGGGGGAATGGCTTCCTCTGAAACATTCCTCTCCGCCGCGATCCGGTCGCTGGAGCAATCGACCGACTTTGTCGTGATTGTTGCGGGAAAAAATGCGCCATCGCTCGTGCCGGTCGTCTATTCTCTCGGTTCCTCGCTTGTCACAAATCCGGACCCGGATCAGGGCCAATTCAGTTCGTTGCAGGTGGGACTGCGCGAAGTGATGAACCGCGGGCGCGATGCTGCGATCATCACATTAGTCGATCGCCCGCCCGCCGCGATTCCGACCGTTGAACATCTGCGCCGGGCATTTGAGGCCGCGCCTTCGAACATATGGGCTGTTATCCCGGAGTTCTCCGGAAAGCACGGGCATCCTTATGTCGTCGGACGCGAGATGATCGAGCACTTCCTGCAAGCGCCGCCCACCAGCAATGCCCGCGACATTGAGCACCGGTTCCAGCAACGCATCGAATACGTTTCAGTGAATGATCCCTTCGTCGCGATGAACATCAACACGCCGGAGGACTATGCCGCGCTGACCGCCAAATCTTCTTGAGTACGAGCAACTCTTCCGCGTTGCGCATTCCGCGCCAGCCACGTTATCGTCAAATTGTATGAGTCCTGTCAGCGCAAATAGTGCAACTCTTTCCAGCCGCGACTTTGTCGATTTGGTTTTGCGGATCGCTCCTCGGGTCGCGGCCTTCGACTGCGATGGAACCCTTTGGTCTGGCGATGCCGGAGAGACTTTCTTCGACTGGGAAATCCGAACGGGCGTGGTCATCCCCGAGGTCGGCCGCGAGATGCGCGCGCGCTACGCTGAGTACAAAGCGGGGAAAGTCAGCGAAGAAGATATGTGCGGCGAGATGGTCACGATGCATAAGGGTCTCGCCGACTCCACAATGATGAGCGCCGCAACGGAGTTCATGGGTTCCGTTTTCCC
>DASYZA010000122.1:0-10136 GCA_035946775.1 Candidatus Sulfotelmatobacter sp.
CTCTACTTCACCCTCCACGCATTCCTTTCAGCCAATGATGGCGCGGGTCTAGAATTCATGTGGAGGACCGAGCCATGAAATTCAGCGTAAAGGGTCTGGCACTGGCATCTGGAATCCTTTGGGGAATAGCGATGCTCGGCACGGGTCTGGCGAACTTGGGCTGGAGCAGCTATGGTCAGCAGTTCCTGCAAATGATGGCGTCTGTTTATCCCGGGTATCATGCCACTCGCAGCATTGGAGAAGTGATCGTCGGGACCCTGTATGGCGCGGTGGACGGACTCATCGGTGGCGCGGTTTTCGCTTGGCTGTACAACCAGTTTGCAACGCCGCGGGTTTGAGCATTAGAGGCTTCGTTGAGAGTTGCCGCTGCTAAGAGTCGCGAGTGAAGGTTCGTGAGACCACAGATCGTTATCTTTCGCCCGCCGAGGCGAAGCGTTTCTATGACCGCTTCGGCTCACGGCAAGACTGGCAGGGCTTCTACGAAAATCCAGCCGTCAACGCATTGACAGCGCATGCTGCCTTTGACTCCTCACAATCAGTGTTCGAGTTCGGGTGCGGAACGGGCGCATTCGCCGCGCGGCTCTTACTACACGACTTACCCGCAGACGCGCGCTACGTTGGGATAGACATCAGCAGCACAATGGTGTCGCTCGCGCAGAAGCGTCTGAAGACATGGTCAGGGCGCGCACGTGTGTATCAGTGTGACGGTTCCTCTCGCATCACTGAACCTGATCGGAGCTTTGACCGCTTCGTTTCGACCTATGTTTTTGACCTTCTGGCTCCCGGCTTCATTGATGCACTTCTGTCAGAGGCTCACCGCCTGCTCGTTCCGGGAGGAAAGCTTTGTCTGGTGAGCATGACGTTTGGTGAGTCTCGCCTCTCGCGTGCACTATGCTGGGGCTGGCAACACTTGTGGCGGCTTAGTCCTGCCATTACGGGTGGGTGCCATGCCATTGAACTCTCAGGCTACATGCGAGCGGATAGCTGGGGACTGGATCACCGGATGACAACGACAAGCTGGGGCATCACGTCCGAGGTTCTTGTGGCGTCTGCTCGTTAGCAGCCAATTGATTTGTATCGTTTCGCCCACTTCTCGACAATGATGATCTTGTGACAGTAAACCGGACTCTCTCACGATGAAACGGATTCTAGTGTCCTGGAGCAGCGGTAAAGACAGCGCATGGACTCTCCATGTGCTGCGCCGGCAGGAGGGTTATGAGATCGCCGGACTGCTACCCAAACACTCTTTGAGAGCAGTGCCAAGAGTACCCAATCCGCCGCGTATCCAACGTGTGGATACGGTGTGTTTTCTGGACAAGAGAAGTAACCGTAGCCTTCACCACTCCTCGAATTTATCTCATCGCTCGTCAATGAGCTTCCTCCTTTGCTGACTTCAAACTGGCTGCCGGGGAGCGATTCGAACGCCCGTACCCGGATTCAAAGTCCAGGGTCCTGCCGCTAGACGACCCGGCATCACGCCTTCAGCGCGATGGCTTTCATGCACCGCACACACAGCACTGCCGAATCATCGACGTTGTGGCCAAGTCTTTCCCGATCCGTGCGCGCTCGATCCACCAACTCGCGGTGATCTCCGCCGCGATCGCAATACAGCTCCGACGCAATCTCGATTTCAAAGCCTTCGAGTTCAATAGTTTGTGTACTCATAAGTTGGTGGCAGCGAGGAGAATCGAACTCCCATCTCAGCCTTGAAGGGGCCGCATCCTGGCCGTTAGACGACACTGCCTCCTATATACGAAATTGGCCCTAAAAACCAAAAGCCCCCGATTTGTATCGGAGGCTCAGAAAAACTACGCGCTATAGATCAGCCCCCGTTACATGTACGTACCTTTCCCCGCACCTTGCCACATAAATGTGGCTGGCGTCGGGTAGCAATCGGTATGGGGCTTGCGCATCATTGCTTGTAACTCAGTTTCACTTTTACATCATTTCCGAAATTCGTCAATACCCAAAAGCGGTGGCTAATCGTCGCGGTAGGGACGACCATCGCTGATCGCCCCCCGCACAGATCCGTACGTGCGCGTTTACGCATACGGCTCTTACCCAGGATGAATGGCATCGAAGCGCTTGTCGGGATACGGGTGCAGAACATGGGGGTGCGGAATCCACCGGTTGAACAGTGGGTTAAGACGATCCCAGCCCACCTGCGCCCGTTGACTGCGACGGACGAGAACGCTCCGCCACAGTCGGCAGACGCGACGCCGGAAGACGCGCAACTGACCGGTGTTACCTGGCACAGCATGGTATTGGTAGTAGCCCTGCACGACCTTCCGAAGCCATGTACCGACCTCACTCGTACGATGATGTTTCCGGTGTTGAAGCTCTGCCTTTATGACCTTGAGCTTCGCAACCATCCGCTTCTTCGCTGTGATGCGCCAGACATTAAAAGCTCCGCTGCTCGTGAGATTCCCGCAAACATGTGTGAATCCCAGGAACGTGAAGGTCTCGGGTTTCCCCTCGCCACGTTGCTTCCGGTTTCGGACGGCGAACCGCCCGAACTCGATCAGACGCGTCTTCTCCGGATTTAATTCCAGACCGAACTTTGCCAGCCGTTCCTGAAACTCACTCTGGAAGCGCTCGGCGTCAGCTCGATGTTGAAAGCCCAAGACAAGATCGTCGGCATAGCGCACGACAATTACTTCGCCGCATGCGACTTTCTTGCGCCAGACCTCAACCCACAGGTCGAACACATAGTGCAGGTACAGGTTTGCGAGCAGTGGCGAAACCACTGCTCCCTGAGGAGTACCCACCTTCGTTTCCGACCACTCGCCATCTTCCGATACTCCGGCCTTCAACCATTTCTGGATCAGGCGAAGCATGCGGCGATCAGCCACCCGATGCTGGATGAACTTCATCGTCCACTCGTGGCTCATGTTGTCGAAGAAGCCGCGAATGTCGGCATCAAGCACCCAGTTCACCCGCTTTCGCTGGATGCCCACAGTCAGAGCGTCTAGCGCTTGATGCGGGCCGCGACCGGTCCGAAATCCGTAAGAAAAGCCTTTGAAGTCGACCTCGTAAATCTGGTTGAGGACGGTCACCGCAGCCTGTTGAACGATCTTGTCCTCCAGTGCTGCAATGCCCAACGGGCGTTGCCGCCCATCGGCCTTCGGTATGTAGACTCGTCTCGACGGTCGTACCCGATACGCTCCACGATGCACTCGTCTGTGCAGATCGTTGATTCGATCTTCCAGTCCAGTTTCATACTCTTGCCACGTCATGCCATCGACTCCCGGCGAGGCTTGACGCTTCAGTGCGTAAAAGCTCTCACGAAAAAGTGCGACGTTGAGGTGGTGGAGTAAAGCGGTGAACCGTTCCTGCTTCCTTTCCCTTGCTGCTTTCCGCACACCGTGCAATCCCTGGGACATGCGTTTCCCGCTCTGTGTCGGAAGCATGTGTGATTGAACGATGTTCTCCTTAGTCTGTGCCCTTCCCTCCCCGGCATCCGCACAAGCTTGCGCTTCTTTGTTCGACCGGTTCCCAGGTACTACGGCACAGTCCGACTTCTCCTGTACGTGCATGTCCGCCGTTCGGTTTATGGCCTTTGCGGACCGGTCTTGTTCTTTCGAGCAAGACGTGCAGGAGATCTCCCGGTTCTCGTGCATGTTGTTTCTCAGCGTGCGCGGGTTCTTAGACTACGCAGGACCTACAGCCACTCGCGTTAACGTGGCTGCTGTGTTGCCTTCCTCCATCTCGGAAAGGAGTCGGCATCCTGATCCATCGGCTTTTCGAAGCTCAATAGCCCGGCCCACCGATACCTCTGGTCTACGCTTCAGGCGAGGTCTCGCGATCTCGTCTGCAAGACTCGAGGCCAGGATGGAGTCGCTGTTCTCCTTTCCTGTAGGGCTCTTGCATCCCCTACAACATGCCGGTTTATCCCGGCGCACTCCGGTTTGCCGACGAACCGGGAGTTGATCGGTCAGCGCATGTGCGTTTATCGATACAAGCAGGCGACCTGACGCTGCAAGATAGACCGTTCAATCCGACAGTCGGAGTGTGTCAATCAGGGCGGAGAGAGCGGCGGGCTGATTGCGACGGCTTGGATAGTAGAGAAAATAGCCCTGGAATGTTGGGCACCAATCTTTCAAGACTTGAATCAAGCGTCCCTCTGAAATCATGTCTGTGAGCGTTTCTTCCATCGCGGTTCCGATTCCTACGCCCTTCAACACCGTTTGAATGACCAAGTCTGGATCATCGAAAGACGCGGGCCCCTGGGGGCTGACGGTGAGCGCCTTACGGCCTTTCTCGAACTCCCACCGATAGAGACCATTGCTAAAGCGAAAGCCTATGCAGGAATGATCTTTGAGGTCCTGAGGTTTTCGAGGAATATTGTGTGACTTGAAATACTGCGGCGATCCGACGACCGCGAGACGCATCTCTTGCGTGACCCGGACCGCGATCATGTCGCGTTGGATGAACTCGCCAAGCTGAACGCCGGCGTCGTACTCCCCGGCTACGAGATCGACAGGGTCATTCGAAGATGTGACCTCCAGAACGATCTCTGGGTAGGTGCGTGCAAATTGAGCCAGCTTCGGCAGAATGACCATTTGCGTAGCTGTTCGCGGGATGATCAGCCGAATTCGGCCGGTTGGAGTCTCTCTTTGCTTTCTCGTTTCAGCTACTGCTCGCTCGATTCGCTCTAGCGCCGGTGCGAGGTCCTGGAGAAGTGCAGACCCAGCGGCTGTAGGGGAAACGCTTCGCGTGGTCCGCGCGAGCAACTGAAGACCTAGCCTCTTTTCAAGGCCCCGCATGGAATGGCTGAGCGCAGATTGCGAAACTAACAGTCGGGCGGCGGCGCGGGTGAAGCTACGCTCCTCCGCGACTATGGCGAACGCGGAGAGTTCTCCTAAATCGTTTCTCATGATTCATGAATGCTACTCATGACTCCTTGCGATGGCAATGGGCTTGTGTCATGAAAGATAGAAGCCTAGTCTTTGTCAGACAAGTATTTCAATGGGGACCGTGGTACTCGCGCCAAGTTTTGATCGGGGTTTCGATAGAACATCCGGCAGAGTTTAGGAGGATTGCAATGCGGAAGCGCAAATTGGGAATGGGCGGCCTGGAAGTGTCAGAGCTGGGTTTTGGCTGCATGGGGATGAGCTGGTCCTATGGGCCTCCGAAAGACAAAAAGGAAATGATTTCTCTGCTGCATGCCGCGGTCGAGCGCGGCGTCACCTTCTTCGATACGGCTGAAGTCTACGGCCCGCTTCTGAACGAAGAGCTGGTCGGTGAAGCTCTAGCGCCGTTTCGCGGCCGCGTCGTGATCGCAACGAAGTTTGGTTGGGAGGCGAATCCCGAGGAAGGCGGTAAGTGGAGCGCTTTGAATAGCCGGCCCGAGCATATCAAGCAAGTCGCGGAAGCATCGCTCAAGCGCCTCAGAGTGGACACCATCGATCTCTACTACCAGCATCGCGTGGATCTTAACGTACCGATTGAGGATGTAGCCGGGGCAGTGAAGGAACTCATCCAAGAAGGCAAGGTAAAGCACTTCGGCCTTTCAGAAGCGAGTGCGAAGACGATCCGTCGCGCCCATGCGGTGCAACCCGTCGCCGCTCTTCAGAGCGAATACTCGCTGTTCTGGAGGGAGCCGGAACAGACGGTGATGCCTACGCTTGAGGAACTCGGCATTGGCTTCGTTCCGTTCAGCCCGCTTGGCAAGGGTTTCTTGACAGGCAAAATTGACGCCGAGACGAAGTTCGACAGTACCGACTTCCGGAGTACTGTGCCCCGATTCAGCGAGGACAATCGCAAAACGAACCAGGCATTGGTCGATGTGATTACCAGATTTGCAACGAAGAAGAAGGCCACGCCCGCACAAATCGCGCTTGCCTGGCTGCTCGCGAAGAGACCCTGGATTGTCCCGATTCCCGGCACGACGAAGCTTTCGCGTCTCGAAGAGAATCTGGGTGGAGCAAGCCTAGGGCTAACGGCTCAGGACGTGCACGCACTCGAAGAAGCTTCTTCAAATGTCAAGCTTGAAGGGGCCCGTTACTCGAAGTTTCATGAACAGCTGGTGGGCCGATGAGAGACACACTGAGAACGCCAATCAGAGCAACCCGACGCTTCATCGTTCTTGCGGTCCTGGTCTTCGCTGTCTTTGCGCACGCTCAATCGACGAAGAAGATCAGCAGTAGCGGCGGAGCAAAAGAAAAACTTATTGGGGCCTGGCATCTAGTGCACATCGATGCACCGGGTCCCGATGGAAAACCCGCGCCTGTTCCGCAGCCAATAGGCATTCTGATCTATACGCGCGATGGGCATATGTCCGTGCAGTTGATGTATCCAAAGTCGGCGGACACTCTAACGAACGAGTATGTGTTGAACGGATATGAGGCTTCGTTTGGAGGCTATGACGTAGACGAGACCGCGCATACGGTGACGCATCACGTGCAGGGATCGAATACGCGAACCTTGCTTGTTGGCAAAGACTTGCCTCGTAAGTTCGAATTCACAGCAGACGGACACCTTGTCATCCGCTCCGCCCGGCCGGATGAACACTGGTCCGTCACCTGGGAGCACTACTAGTCGGGATTGGCACGGACCTTCGACTATTCGGCGCAGAAAGTTGTGCAAAGGAAGAGAAGCAATGCAGAAACGCAAACTAGGAAAAAGCAGCCTTGAAGTCTCGGCAATTGGGCTGGGCTGCATGAGGTTGAGTCCGGGTCACGGAGCGGTGGCAGGCACTCGGCAGGAGATGATCGCACTCATCCGGGCGGCGGTCGAACGCGGCATCACTTTCTTCGATACCGCTGAAGTCTACGGTCCGTTCGTGAATGAAGAGCTTGTGGGCGAGGCTCTTGCTCCCGTGCGCGATCAGGTAATCATCGCGACCAAGTTCGGATTCCAGATTGACTCCGAGAAGGATCCGCATCCAGTCGGTCTGAATAGCCGGCAGGAGTACATCAAAGAGAGTGTCGAGGGCTCGCTGAGACGACTCAAGGTCGATACCATCGATCTGCTTTATCAGCATCGCGTTGATCCGAGCGTGCCCATTGAGGACGTAGCGGGAGCGGTGAAGGACCTGATTCAAGCGGGCAAGGTGAAGTACTTCGGGTTATCCGAAGCGGGGCCACAGACCATCCGCCGCGCCCATGCAATTCAGCCGGTGACGGCGCTGCAAAGTGAATACTCGCTGTGGTGGAAGCGCCCGGAGGAAGAAATCATTCCAACGCTCGAAGAACTTGGAATCGGCCTTGTTCCGTTCAGCCCGCTGGGCAAGGGGTTCCTCACCGGGACGATCACGGAAAACACGCAGTTTGATCAAGAGGATAATCGCGGCAGTTTTCCCCGCTTCTCGGCTGAAGCACGCAGGGCAAATCGTGGGCTGGTGGATCTGATCGCTGCATTCGCCTCGAAAAGGAATGCGACATCCGCTCAGATCGCGCTCGCCTGGCTCCTGGCACAGAAACCGTGGATCGTCCCGATTCCAGGCACCAGCAAACTGGAGCGCCTCGAAGAGAACATCGCAGCGGTTGCCATCGAACTCAGCGCCCAGGATCTCCGGGAACTCGACGCCGCCACCGCGAAGATCACAGTGCAAGGTGCCCGATACCCAGAGGAATTAGAACGAATGACGTATCGGTGAAAGCAAGCGAAGTGTATTTGGCGGATCAGGCGAGCACATCGCCAGAAGGAAAGATCGGTTCATGAATATATCTTTTGAAAATAAAGTGGCACTGGTTACTGGCGCTGCATCTGGATTGGGTCTTGCGACGGCCAAGGCTTTTGCGGAAGCAGGTGCATCCGTGGTGTTAGCGGACTGGCATGAGGAAGCGGCGCAATCCGCAGCCAAAGAGCTTGCCAACAAAGGTCATAAGACGTTGGCCGTACGCTGTGACGTATCCGACGATGCTCAAGTGGAGGCGATGGTGAAACAGACTGTTGCCACCTTCGGACGCCTCGATGCGTCGTACAACAATGCCGGTGTTCAAAATGTCCTCGCAGAGACTGCCGATACTACGCAGGAAGATTACGACCGGGTGATGGGGATCAACCTCCGCGGAGTGTGGAGTTGCATGAAGTTCGAGCTGCAACAGATGCGCAAACAAGGAAGTGGAACCATCGTCAATTGTTCTTCGCTTGGTGGGCTGGTAGGAGGCGCCGAGCGTGGGATCTACCATGCCGCCAAGCACGGTGTACTCGGCTTCACCAAGAGCGCGGCTCTCGAATATGCGGCACGGGGCATTCGAATCAATGCGATATGTCCCGGCCTAATTTGGACACCGATGGCCGACCAGATGGTCGCGGGCGGCCAAGGCGAAGTGCTCGAAACAATGAAGAAGAGCGTCCCGATGGGCCGATACGGACGGCCCGAGGAGATTGCTGATGTTGTTCTGTGGCTCTCGAGTGATGCTTCGAGCTACGTTACGGGTCAGTCCATCTCGGTGGATGGCGGCTTGATCATGCGTTGAAGGGATAAGGGAATGAAAGGAACAGAAATGACAGTACTCACCATCACAATCATGTCGCTCTTGCTGTTCGCTTCGGTGATATCGAAGGCTCAGACGAGTGCGGCTCAAGCACCGAGGTCCTCCTCAATCAAGATCTCCCGCAGCGACTCCCTAGAACCCAAGAAGGCGTCTGCCGAATACTTCACCGGCTCAGTGCAGGTTCAGGAGCTCTTTCCTGCTGACGATCCATCGCGCACAAGCGGCGGAAAAGTTACTTTCGAGCCCGGAGCGCGGAGCGCCTGGCATACCCACCCGTTGGGTCAAATTTTGATCGTGACCGACGGAACGGGCTGGGTTCAGCAATGGGGAGGCCCCATCGAGGAAATTCGAAAGGGCGATGTCGTCCGGATCCCATCGGGAGTGAAACACTGGCACGGCGCAACACCCACCACGGCGATGACGCACATTGCAATCCAGGAACAACTCAATGGCAAAGCCGTGGAGTGGATGGAAAAGGTGACCGACGAGCAATACCGCAAGTGACCATAGCCTCACCCTGAACCGCAGGAGGTCAAGATGAAACTGGTGGCCGCCATGATTGCGGCGCTTTCACTGATTAGTACAACCTATGCTCAGGGCCAGCACACATACAACGAGAGGACAGCGGAACCTATGCAAACAACAGATCACATCGCGAGGGTGTCCCCGGCGCTTGCGAAATATTCGCAAGGCCCTCTCGCCGACCTATGGAAACGCCCCGGCCTAACGCCACGCGACCGCAGCATTGTCACGATCTCTGCCCTGATCGCGCGTAACCAAACGATTGAGATGCCTCACTATCTCAACCTTGCACTTGATAATGGCGTGAAGCCACGCGAAATTTCAGAGATCATTACGCATCTCGCTTTTTACTCTGGTTGGGAGAATGCGATGTCGGCAGTCGCGGTCGCGAAAGTAGTCTTTGCCAATCGCAAGATTGGCGTCGATCAGCTTCCTGCAGCTTCGCCGTTGCCACTTCCTCTTGATAAGGAGGCGGAAACGAAGCGCGCAACGAACGTCGAACAGCAGTTCGGAAGGGTCGCTCCGGGCATCGTGCAGTACACCACTGACGTTCTGTTTCGCGACTTGTGGCTGCGCCCTGACCTAGAGCCCCGAGATCGGAGCCTAGTGACTGTGAGCGCGCTGATTGCTAACGGCCAGGTTGCGCAGATTCCTTACCACCTCAATCGGGCGATGGACAAGGGCCTCACACAGACACAGGCCGCGGAGATGGTCACCCATTTGGCTTTCTATGCCGGCTGGCCGAATGCTTTTTCCGCCTTGCCGGTCGTGAAGGATGTCTTCGAGAAACGTCCACACTAGCCTTTTAGTGGGAAAGGTCAACGACGAAAATGCGGGCACTCGACAATCTTGCAGTTTTAACCTCACGTTGAGCTTTTTTCCGGAGACTCCATCCAACGGTGCGTCGATCATGTCCGGATGATGGGCAAATCGAAAATCAAGAAACTGAATCAACTCGGCTCGTCGGCCTACCTGGGGAGATGGTGGGCGGGCCGGGAGTCAAACCCGGATTTGCAGCTTCGGACGCTGCCGTGTTGTTCGGTTACACTACCCACCCTTTGGAACTCGCGCCGGGAATCCAACCCGGATCTCTTCGTTAGGACCGAAGCGTCATCATGCTTTAGACCACGCGAGCCGAATTAATTCTGGTAGGGATGCAGAGAATTGAAC
>DASYZA010000123.1:0-1629 GCA_035946775.1 Candidatus Sulfotelmatobacter sp.
TAAGCAATTCAGCTATCCGGCGCGTTCGGAAGTACCCGACCGCCCGGAACTCCAGGAGAAGATGATGATGAAAACTATTTACCGAAATGTTGTTCGCACGGTTTTGTGCGCCGGTCTGCTACTTGGTGTCGGAGCATTTGCCTTTGCGCAAGAACCATCTACCCAGCAGACCGCTCCAGCGCCTGACAACACTAAGGTCAACGAACGCGATATGAACCAGAACGAGCCGACCGCGGACCAGCAGAAGGAGAATCGTTCTGATCGCGACATCACGCAGCAGATTCGACAATCCATCATGAAAGACAAGTCGCTCTCCACATATGCGCACAACATCAAGATCGTTACGCAGGACGGTCAAGTAACCCTCAAAGGGCCGGTGCGATCAGAGGACGAGAAGAAAGCGATTGAAGCCAAGGCTACCGAAGTTGCAGGGGACGGCAAGGTCACCAGCGAACTCAACATCAAACCGCAACAATAGATTTCGAAGACAAAGGAGAATCAAAATGGCAGGAAAAAATACAGCGGTATTTGGCATTTATTCGAATCGAACGAGCGCCGAGAGTGCAGTCGATGCATTGAAAGCCGCCAATTTCCGGAATTCAGATATTTCAGTCCTTCTTCCCGAAGGCACTGGCACGAAGGATTTTGCTCACGAGAAGAACACCAAGGCGCCGGAAGGTGCCACGACGGGTGCCGGCACAGGCGCCGTGCTAGGCGGCGGTTTGGGATGGTTACTCGGTATTGGCGCACTCGCGATCCCGGGACTAGGGCCTTTCATAGCGGCCGGGCCGATTATGGCTGCCCTCGCTGGAGCCGGAGTCGGTGGCGCGGTGGGCGGACTCACAGGCGCCCTGATCGGTATGGGAATTCCCGAGTACGAGGCCAAGCGATACGAAGGCCGCGTCAAAGATGGCGGCATCTTGCTCTCGGTTCACTCTGATGATTCTCAATGGACCAAGAAAGCAAAGGAAATCCTCGAGCGTACTGGCGCGGAAGATGTTTCTTCCACGGGAGAATCTTCCGGTGAAAAGCACGAACCGGCCCGTGTTCGCGAAGTAGCCTGACACAGCACGCTACCTCCGTGCGCACCCTATTAGGTCTTCTGCACGCCGCATTCAATCATCACTCCGCACAAGCGCGGAATAACAAACGAACAAGGAGAACCCAAGATGACAGATAGCGCAGAAAAGAATCGGAGCCAGAACCCGGAACATTCCGGACAACTGCAACAGAAAAATCCGCAGGACATTTCCAAGAAGAACCCTTCTCAGGATAGTGATAAGGAGCAGGGTAACAAGCAGGGGCAACAGGATCAGGGCGGCCAGCGCCGCGCTTCCTAGACTCTGGAATCTGATCCCGGCCCCGGCCAGTCTGGCTGGGGCTTTCATTCCATTTGGAAGGCATCGACCTTTCAACGGAAAAGAAGACGCAAAAAGAACGCCGCTGGATTAAAGACGACCTAATAAGAGGAGAGATATAGATGTACCACCACATAAAAAAATTGATGTACACCGTCAACGTCGGAAGTCCCGATCCTCGCTTCGGCAACATGTTGCTGGAGCAGTTCGGCGGTGCGAACGGCGAGCTTGCGGCTGCCATGCAGTACTCAGTTCAAGGCCTCAATTGCGA
>DASYZA010000124.1:0-7692 GCA_035946775.1 Candidatus Sulfotelmatobacter sp.
CGGCCTCGCCGTAAACTTCGCCGGAGAAACCGCCGGAGTCATGAGCATCAGCTACTTCTTCCACCGCACCGGCCACCACAAACTCGAACGCGCGATTTCGCTGGTCAATATCGGCGGCTCGGCGGGGGCGGTGAGCTACGACCTCGCAAACCGGTAGAGACCAATTCGGGCGTACTTAAGGAGAATCCACCCGCACTGAATCCTGATTATTTTTCCGGACGAAAGAAAAGGCCGCGCCTGGCAGCGCGGCCTTTTTAGTCCAGCAGGGGCGTCCCAGCGACGCCACGCTTGTTGTTAGAAGCGAACGCGTGCTCCAATCTCGATCTGCCTCGGTTGGGCTTCTCCCAGCAGACTGCCAAAGCCTCCCGGAGCCGACGACCCATCGAATAGTCCCGTATTGCCAACGGGGTCGAGCCACTGGTTATGGTTGAACACGTTGGCAAACACACCCTGGAACTCCAGATTCACATTTTCAGCCACGTGAACGACCTTCTTCAAACTGAAGTCCATGTTCCAGTAAGGCAGGCCACTAAGGCCGCCGGCTCCGCCGTTCCTGGTATCGAGGCCCAGAATCGGGTTCCGCCAGTTGTTGGCTTCAGCCGGGCCGTTCTTGAAGATATTGAAGGGCAGCTGTCCCGAGCAGCCGAATCCCGCACCGATGGATGTGCAGAACGCGTTTTGGCTCGGGTCAGCATAGGCGTGTCCGCTCTGGTATGACCCAATTGGAACAGCATTCTGGTTGCTGAAGAAGTTGTTGTTGTCGCCAGATCCGAATTCTTCGCTATCACCGGTCGTCGTGTAGACCTCGATTGGCGTGCCGGAACCAGCCGTAAAAATGCTTGCCATCGTCCACCCACCTAGCACATGACCTAAGAATCCATGTTGCGATACATAGACTTGAGGTGAGTACACCATAAACATGTTGTACACATACTTACGGTCGTAACCCTGGCGTCCGTACATCTGCTTCAGATTGAACACGTCTTCAGCCGTGTATTCGCTGGTGGCCTGAACGAACGCACCCTCGCCGAGCGCTTTCGACCATGTGAAGTTCGACTGCATAGTCAAACCTTTCCAATCGGCCATCTTCAATGACACAAAAGCAGCGTTGTAGTTGCCGGATCCAACACTGGCATTCATGCCAACGCCGGAGGTCAACTGCCCCTGGCAACCAAGGGTATTTGAGCCATTGCAGGTTCCAGGAATCGGACTGTTCATCATACTTCTCGGGAAGGCAAACGCCCCACCTGAACTGCCGTTCACGGAAGTGCAAGTGCCGGTTCCGCCCGGACATCCGACTCCGGCATCCAAGTTACTCCACATATCCCAGACAAGAGCGTTCGCGAAATTACCTCCCTCATTGGCAACCACGGCAGCGGTGCAAGTGGCGAAGCCCGTGCAGTATCCCGTGCCCGCGAGCGCGCTCTCAAAGAACGGCTGCGATGTCACCGCGCCGGCGTTGGCCGCACAATTCCCACCTCCGAGTCCGGCAACTCCTCCGCAGTATTGCATCACAACATTCTTATAGGCGTTAGCAAAGCTCTGCCCGCCCATAGTCATCATGTAAGGAACGGCGTTGATGTTCATCGGCAGATACTCGTGAGTAATTCGACGCCCGATATACCCGAGTTCCATGGAAAGCCTGTGCGAGAGTTGCCGCTGAATCGTTAAATCGAACGAGTCGATCACGTTTGGGCGGAAGTGAGGATCCAGACCTTCACCGGCGCCGGCCGCGATCGCGTTGTAACCAGGAAAGTCAGGTTGAGGCAGAGTTGGACTCGCTGCCGGAATCGGTGCAGTCAATCCATCTACGCCGATTCGGAATGCGGTAGTCGGGTCCGCCGAGTGATTAGCGCCGCAGCCGCTGCCAGTTGCGCCGCCGATGCACTGCACTGGCTGGATCAAGCCCGTGCCAAGGAGCGGAACGAGCACGAGATCCACGCCGTTAAGCCGCCCGTATTGACGGGAGTAGCCCCCGCGAATAACGGTGTCTTGAGACCCGAAGATCTTTCCGCTTAATGAATCGGGGTCGAAGTGCGGATTCCATGCCGCCGCGAAACGCGGGCTGAACTGGCCATAGAACGGCTGATAGGGGTATTTCAATCCGCCCGCAGTATTGCCAACCAGGGCAAATCCAACTTCAGGGTTGTAGACCTGACCCTGGAGAGCGGCGCGCTGCCGCTGAGCCAGATACGCCATGGTGTCAAGTTGCTGTCCCGAGGCATCAACCACTTCTACCTGCTTGCCCGCGGACTCAACAGGTGGCATTTCCAAGGCATAGCCCAAGCCGTACGTGAACGTGAACGTCGGTTTCAGGTGCCAGGTATCGCTGAAATACACGTTGTAGTAAGGGATCGTACTTTGGTCAAACGCAGGAGTTAGCGGCGGGTTCAACGCCAGGTTGGTCCCGGAGCGCGTGTAAGCCGTTTGGGCAATGGAGACGATTCCCAGAGCGGCCGCCATCAGCGAATTGCATTTCGCGGAGGACGTCATAATAGATGCGGTACTGCACAGGGTAAAGTCCGAAGCGAGCTGGGATCCGGACGATCCGTTACCGAGCTCGTAGACCGGCTGGTAGTTGATTCCCCCGCCATTGTCCGTACGTTGATGCCAGTTGAAGTTGTGCTGGTAAATTCCGCCGATCTGGAATAGATGGTTGCCTCTCAATATCGAAAGGTCATCGCGGAACATGTGGTCTTTGCCATCCCAGAAACGAGTTCGGGTATTCTGTGTGTTCACGTTGTAGGGACCCAAGTCCTGCAGTCTCGATTGACCACTTTCGATTTCCAAGGCTCCGCCCATCCCGGTGCACAGAGTGCAGTTTTGGACAAGGTCGCCGGAGCGATTCCAAGCCCACCAGTTCCGCAGAAAGCTGTAGTGGAAATCGTTCGTCACATTGTTGCTGATGTTGCTAGTCAGGCCCGCAACAAGGTACCAAGGCTCTACCGGATCGCCGGAGAGGGATGTAGGCTGCCCTACCTTGTCCCCCTTGATAGCGCCGCCGATATCCACCTGATCGTCCGTCTGCTGCTGTTGGTTAAAATAACGGTAGCTTGCCATGAAGTGTTCCTTGGACCCGAAGTCATGGTCGAGACGCGCAACGGCGAACTTGCTCTTCAAAGGCAGGCTAAGCGTCCCTTGATACCCTTGTACGTTGGCTCCGTCGCACTGCGTTCCCGCCTGACAGGTGGAATTCGGAGCTGGCATGAAGTTGTTCCATATCTGCCCGACGATAGGATTCAACCCCAAGCCACGAGGATCATTAGCTGCGAGACTGTACGTCGCGCCGGTAGTAGTATCTGTCAGAAGACCTGCCCGCAAGTTGGCAGAAGGAACGTTTCTCACGTAAGTTTCTGCTTGCGGATAGTTGAAACCCTCAAAGTTGAAGAAGAAGTAAGTCTTGCCCCCGAGAACCTCCTTCGGAATAAGCGGCCCTCCCAAGGCAAATCCGTAGCGGTTGTAGTGATAGCTCGGAAGTCCCCCTGTTGGCGGATTGCCGTTTACTTGGGCAACAATAGCGTTGTAGCTATTTTGGTAGGTGTTTCCCGACCAATTATTGTCTCGATAGTATTCGTACGCTGTGCCGTGGAACGTGTTTGTTCCACGCTTGGTCACGACCTTGACTTCCGCGCCCGACGAACTGTTGAAGTCCGCAGTCTGGTTGGCGGTATTCACTTTGAATTCTTCGACGCTATCGGCAGGAGTCGGCATCACGCCGGAGGGCTTGCTGTACGAAGTGTATTGAGCCGCCACACCGCCTGTAGGATCTCCAATCGTATTCGCTGCAACACCGGAAGTGTAAACGCTGCCGCCGCCGTCCATGTCGTTCGTGTTATTGCCGCCATCGAGGGAGAAGTAGTTCTCATCGACCACCGCCCCACCGACGCTGCCATCGGGAGCGACACCCGGCTGCAGTTCGATAAACGTATTTACGTCGCGGCCGATGCTGGGCAGATTCTCAATCGCGGTCGGTGAGACAGTATTCCCAACTGTGGCGTTCATCGTCTGCAGTTCGGTACCGACCGAGGTTACTTCGACGACAACATTCCCGCCGCCGACTTGCAGAGCCATATTCAGGGTGATCGCTGAACCAACGCTGACCGTAGCCTTTGTCTTCGACGTGGAGAAACCTTGCTTCGAAATGGTGACCTCGTAAGAACCTGGAGGTATGTCAACAAAGATGTATCGCCCGGCAGCATTGGTGCTTACATTACGCGCAGTTTTCGTTGCAGGATCGGTCAGCGTAACTGTTGCGCCGCTGACAACCGCTCCAGACGGATCTGTAATTGTGCCGGCTACCGTGCCTGTACTGGTTGACTGCGCCCAAACGTTGGGCGCGCTGATGGCGCAAACAATCGCCAGACCCACGATGAGAACCACGTATCCCCAAGACCTCAACTCGCTGCGGACGCACATAGCAAAAGCCCTCCTGAAAACGAAGAGTGTTCCGCGAAAATCACGCGGAATTTTCCGTATCGCGACTGCGTTTTTCTGAGAGACCCGTGGGTATTCGGGAATCAGTACATTACTGAGAGAGAAGACTTAACTTGTACCCGGCCCCGAAAACCCCTTGATAGGCGCGGAACACTAACACCATCGATAGGACAAAAACAAGTAATAATTGTATGGATCTGCTTTTTTAATGATTATTGAGCCAACTGATTGAAAATACGATAGCTAGTAGTATCCCAATCCTGCTGCGAAGGCCGCTTTGATCGAAAATGTTTGCCTTGTTATGTAGTGTTATTTGCCAAATACAGCACGCTGTCTTGAGAAGTTATGTATGTTCGATGCCTTGTTTTCTGCATGAGGTATGGATGGAACCTGTCCACGAATATTGGCGATAGCCACCGGTAGTACTGCTCCTGCGCCCACCAGGTTGATAAGATTAGTACCCTAAGTGAAAGACGGCGCGACTCGGCGTCGCAACGCTTCTCGAAAGACGAAACTATGAAGATCGCCAAAGATGTCACCGAACTCATCGGACACACTCCGCTCGTTCGTCTGAACAAAGTTACCGAAGGATGTGTGGCCGAAGTTGTCGCCAAACTCGAAAGCCAGAATCCGCTGGCGAGCGTGAAAGACCGCATCGGCATCAGCATGATTCAGGAAGCCGAGCGCGCCGGGAAAATTCATCCGGGGAAAACTATTCTCGTTGAGCCGACGAGCGGCAACACGGGAATCGGGCTGGCCTTCGCTGCGGCGGTCAAAGGTTACAAGCTCATTCTGACGATGCCTGACACAATGAGTCTTGAGCGCCGCGTGCTGCTGCTCGCATTCGGCGCCGAAATTGTTCTCACGCCCGGCCCGCGCGGCATGACCGGTGCGATCCTGAAAGCGAAAGAGATTCTCGCGAGCAATCCTGACGGGTACATGCTGCAGCAGTTCGACAATCCTGCGAACCCGAAAATTCACTTCGAGACCACTGGCCCGGAAATCTGGAACGACACCGACGGCCGCGTCGACATTCTCGTGTCCGGCGTCGGCACCGGCGGAACCATCACCGGCATCTGCGAATACATCAAGCCGAAGAAGCCTTCGTTCAAGGCCATCGCCGTCGAACCCGCGGATAGCGCAATTCTCTCCGGCGGCAAGCCGGCCCCTCACAAAATTCAGGGCATTGGCGCGGGATTCATTCCCAGCATTCTTCGCCGCGATTACATCGACGATGTCGTTACCGTGACCAACGACGAAGCAATCAACATGGCGCGCCGTCTTCCACTCGAAGAAGGATTGTTCGTCGGCATCTCTTCGGGAGCAGCAGTGGCTGCGGCGTTGAAAGTAGCCCGCCGAAAGGAGAATGCCGGCAAACTGATCGTCGCGATCCTTCCGTCGTTTGGAGAGCGCTATCTCAGCACGATTCTCTTTCAAGAGCTTCGCGAAAAGGCCCTTCACATCCCGACCGCCGAACTTCCCCCAGCCTGATCGAAACCTATGCCGCATCTGCTCTCACTCATTCGCGAAGACATGACGAACGTGATGGAGCACGATCCTGCCGCGAAGTCGCGCCTCGAAGTCTTTCTCTGCTACTCGGGCCTTCACGCCGTCTGGTTCTACAGAATTAATCATTGGTTCTGGAATCACCGTCTCTTTCTCGCTGGACGATTTCTCTCGCAATTCGCGCGCTGGCTCACCGGAATCGAAATTCATCCGGGCGCGAAGATCGGCCGCCGCCTTTTCATCGATCACGGCATGGGCGTCGTGATCGGCGAAACGTCCATCGTCGGCGATGATGTCACGCTCTACCAGGGCGTGACCCTGGGCGGCACGGGCAAGGAGCACGGCAAACGGCATCCGACGCTCGAAGACAGCGTGGTCGTCGGGGGCGGCGCGAAAATTCTCGGAAACATTGTTGTCGGCAAGAATTCCCGTATCGGCGCCGGATCCGTCGTGCTGCGCAATGTTCCGGATAATTCCACCGTCGTCGGTGTACCCGGACACATCGTCTTCCGCGAAGGCAAACGCGTTGTCATCACCGACCCCAAGCAGATCAACGACCCTCTTTCGGAAGCGCTGGCCTCTGTCGCCACCGAGGTGAAGAAGCTGCGCGAGCGTGTGCAGCGCCTGGAAGGCTCGGAAGAGCGCGCCGAGCCCGTCCCCGCATCCTTGCAGGGGATCATGGATGATCTCGACTACCAGATATGACCTTTGAAGCGTAAGATGGTCGGCTCAGAGCGCCACTTCCGACGCGGAGGTCCCGTCCGTGAAATGGATTGTTACCACCCTGTTAATTTTTCTTCTGCCTTCTCTCTGTCTCGCCGCTGAAAAAAAGGAAGAGAAGCCTAAGCCCGCGCAATCGATTTCCGAACTTCAGCAGCAGCTCGAGAAGATTCTGAAAGACACGCACACGCCAGGTGTTTCTGTCGCGATCGTGCATAAAGACGGCCCGGAGTGGGTGACTGGGCTTGGCCTCGCCGAGGTAGCGACGAACCGCGCCACAACTGCCGACACGCTGTTTCGCATCGGTTCGACGTCAAAGGCTTTCACGTCCCTGTCGATTCTCCAACTCGCCGATCAGGGCAAGCTCACGTTGCAAGACACGGTGCACGAACTCGTTCCGGATATCTGGTTCCAGAATCCGTGGGAATCAACCGATCCCATCCGAGTTGTGAATTTGCTGGAACACACCACCGGCTGGGATGACATGCACCTGCGCGAATATGCGATGCAGGCGCCGGATTCAATGACCGTCGAGCAGGGACTCGACTACGATCACCGCTCGCGCATCTCGCGCTGGCCTCCCGGGACGCGCATGGCTTATTGCAATTCCGGTCCGCCTGTTGCGGCCGCAATCGTCGAGAAGTTGACCGGGCAGAGATTCGAAGACTACGTCCAGCAGAATTTGTTTCTTCCCATCGGCATGAAGACGGCGACGTACTTCCAGCCAGCGGCAAGTGCCGCGACGACTCTTTACCATCCGGACGGCAAGACTCCGTATCCGTACTGGCACATCCTGCTGCGTCCTGCCGGATCGATCAATGCCTCTGCTAACGACATGGCGGCGTACGTCCAGTTCTATTTGAATCGCGGCGCGGTTGGTGGAAAACAAATCGTACCCGCAGCCGATATCGATCGCATGGAGATTCCCGAGAGCACGTGGGCTGCGAAAGACGGCATGAAGGCCGGCTACGGCCTCAGCAATTACTGGAACGTTGCAGACGGCTTCGTTTATCACGGCCACAACGGCGGCGT
>DASYZA010000125.1:0-3361 GCA_035946775.1 Candidatus Sulfotelmatobacter sp.
TAAGCAATTCAGCTATCCGGCGCGTTCGGAAGTACCCGACCGCCCGGAACTCCAGGAGAAGATGATGATGAAAACTATTTACCGAAATGTTGTTCGCACGGTTTTGTGCGCCGGTCTGCTACTTGGTGTCGGAGCATTTGCATCTGCACAAGAACCATCTACCCAGCAGGCTGCTCCAGCGCCTGACAACACCAAGGTCAACGAACGCGATATGAACCAGAACGAACCGACCGCGGATCAGCAAAAAGAAAATCGTTCTGATCGCGACATCACGCAGCAGATACGACAATCCATCATGAAAGACAAATCGCTCTCGACCTATGCACACAACGTCAAGATCGTTACGCAGGACGGTCAGGTAACGCTCAAAGGCCCCGTGCAATCAGAAGACGAGAAAAAAGCGATTGAAGCCAAGGCTACCGAAGTCGCCGGCCACGGCAAGGTCACCAGCGAACTGAACATCAAACCGTAACCAAAGATTTGCAATAAAAAAGGAGACAAACATGGCAGGTAAGAATACAGCGGTATTTGGCATTTATCGGAATCGAATGAGCGCCGAGAGTGCGGTGGATGCATTGAAAGCTGCCAATTTTCGGAACTCAGATATTTCAGTGCTTCTTCCTGAAGGCGACAATACGAAGGAGTTTGCTCACGAGAAAAATACCAAGGCGCCGGAAGGTGCGACCACCGGCGCCGGAACGGGCGCACTGCTCGGCGGCGGCTTGGGATGGCTGCTCGGTATCGGCGCCCTCGCAATCCCAGGACTGGGACCGTTCATAGCGGCCGGGCCGATTATGGCTGCCCTCGCTGGAGCCGGAGTCGGTGGAGCGGTTGGCGGCCTCACTGGCGCCCTAGTCGGCATGGGAATTCCCGAGTACGAAGCCAAGCGCTACGAAGGCCGCGTCAAAGATGGCGGCATCCTGCTCTCGGTTCACTCTGATGATTCTCAATGGACCAAGAAAGCAAAGGAAATCCTCGAGCGTACTGGCGCGGAAGATGTTTCTTCCACGGGAGAAGCTTCCGGTGAAAAGCACGATCCAGCCCGCGTTCGCGAAGTAGCCTGACGCAGCCGCTCGACCTCCGTGCGCAACCTATGGGTCTGCACCTCTTAATTCAATCGTCGCTCCGCACAAGTGCGGGATAACAAACTAACAAGGAGAACTCAAAATGACAGATAACGTAGAGAAGGATCGGAGCCAGAACCCGGAGCATTCCGGACAACAGCACCAGAAGAATCCGCAGGACACTTCCAAGAAGAACCCTTCTCAGGATGCCGATAAGGAGCAGGGTAACAAGCAGGGACAACAGGACCAGGGCGGCCAGCGCCGCGCTTCCTAGACTCTGGAGTCTGATCCCGGCCCCGGCCAGACTGGCTGGGGCTTTCATTCCATCCTGAACTCATCGACTTTTAGCCGTTTTTGTGTGAGAACATGCCAAGAGGGAATTTGAAAGAACGGCGCGCACTGCATACAAAACTATTACACCCTCCTGTAGATACCTCCCGCAGAACGCCCACATCAAAACTGGAGTGGGGGATTAGCGATGATGCAGCTCCAGGCAATCGAACGAAAGCAACTGGCCGACGACCATATCAACTGCGTAACAACATTTTTCATCGCGGCCTTTCACCTTGGCGCGATGGCTGCGCTGTTCTTCTTTACTTGGAAGGCTCTCTTCGTCGCGATTTTCCTGTGGTGGATATCGGGAAGCCTTGGCATCGGGATGGGCTATCATCGGCTACTCACCCATCGTGGTTATAAGACCCCGAAGTGGGTTGAGTATTTGTTGACCGTCTGTGCGACTCTCACTCTCGAAGGCGGTCCTATATTCTGGGTGGCTACCCATCGCATTCATCATCAATTCGCCGATCATGACGGTGATCCACACTCGCCAAGAGACGGCAAATGGTGGTCGCATATGGGTTGGATTCTGACGGGACGATCGATGCATCACGACACAATCACCCTGGCCCGCTACGTTCCCGACCTTGCGAAAGACAAGTTCCATGTGTGGATCACCAAGTACCATTACCTCCCGATAGTCGCATTGGGCTTGCTGCTTTTCGCCGTCGGGGGATTACCGTTCCTGTTGTGGGGCATTTTTCTGCGGGCAGTGGTGGGCTTGCATGCTACGTGGTTGGTGAATTCGGCAACTCACATGTGGGGTTCTCGCCCCTTTTCGACAAGGGATGATTCCACCAATAACTGGTTCGTTGCCCTTTTGACCTTTGGCGAAGGATGGCACAACAACCATCACGCGCATCCGACTTCCGCCCGGCACGGTCTGAAGTGGTACGAGATAGACATGAACTGGTACGGCATCTGGATGCTCAAGGTGCTGGGCCTGGCAACGCAGATTATTAGGTTGAAACCGGCTGGGTTAGATCGAAGAGAAATACAGGCAGATAACCACGGAAGCATAACCAGCCTGGAACATTTGCAGAGCGCAGCGGGCGACTAGCAGCGCAAAAACCGGGCTGTCCGCACTCTCAATAAGCGGCTGTAAGTTGCTGCAGGGAAAGATCCGTAGTCCCGAGTTTAGTCCCCGGTACCCGATTAGTCCCCAATTTCGATTTGAGGCTTGTCGATATGAGGCATTCGCCTCTATGCTTTAAGGGAGGGGTGACTCTTCGCGATCCACTGCTCGACGACCCCTACGAATTCCTTGGTCTTCGTCAGAATCTCCTTCGCCTCAGTTCTCGGTCGCGACAAAGGCGTCGTCATAATCGATCACGCTTCGCTTTCGCCGGCACTGGTAGATATAAGTGAGAATCAAATCGGGGTGGGACTGTAGGCACCGGACAGTTTTCATCAGATAACAGCAACCCACGTGCGGTCTGGTGTTCTGACACAACATTGTTTTCGTTGCCCAGTTGGCTTTGCCCGGAATTGCGGACGTAGCGCCTACAAATACGAATTACGGCTCTCGCCAATGCTTTAACGTGCGTCTTTATTTACACCTTCAGCTGTCGCTGGTTGCACGTTCAGCCGCTCCCGAACTCAGTGCACGTCGGGCAGTTACCGTCCAATTGCTCTACGGACAAAAGTCTCATTCGAGAGGGAAATCGCAGAGGCTTGGGTCTCGGCAGCTTCTTGAGTTTGGAAAGCTTCCCAATCGAGCTTCGAGTTTTGCCAGCGAATGTGATAGTGGGTTACGCGACTCCCCCGTTTGGACTGAATCTGATTGTTGGAGCTTTAACTTCGTTTGACTACCCATGGTCCACCCGGGCCGAAGCCCAGGCGGCCATCGAATCTCCTTGGGAAAACTGGAAGAACGATCAATCATCTAATTAAACCCAAGCAGGTTTGTGGAGGGAGCTGCCAGTGCCTGCAATTCGAAAAGCGAATACAGCCGCCGAAGA
>DASYZA010000126.1:0-20475 GCA_035946775.1 Candidatus Sulfotelmatobacter sp.
ATAGCGCTCTAGGGCCCTTATCGGACTGTGAAGACGGGTTATCGGACTGTTAACGGACTGTGATGGCCAGGTGCTAAGGAGCCTGAAAATCATGGACCCGACCCTTCTTTCCCTGCTGGAAACGATCCCGCAGAAACCGCCTCGCTCCAAACTTGAATCTCACCGTGAACTGATCCGCCAACTGCGGCGCAAAGGCTGCACGTATCGCGACATCGTTCGCATTCTTCACGAGCGTGTCGGTCTCGACGTGGCAGTCAGTACGATTCATTCCTTCGTCAAGGTTCGCGCCAAACACCGAAAGCAAGTGCAGTACGAACTCCCGCCGCTTGAATCCGAGTCGAAGCCGATCTCGCTTAGCTCTGACGATGTTGCTTCACGGATTGCTGCGCTGAGGGCAAAGCCAATCGAGCAGAAGGCTAAACCCAAGCACTTTCACTTCGAAGAAAGCGAACCATTAAAGCTCATCAGCCAAGGAGGATCGCGATGAAGACAGAAAACACGAATAAACGCATCGTTTTCACAATGGGCGGCAAGGGGGGAGTCGGCAAGACCGGACTGATGGTCGCGCTGGCAGAGTGGTTCGAAGCGCACGAGATCCCGTTTAAGCTGCTCGACCTCGATACCGAAAACAAAGCTCGCGGATCGCTGAAGCACTTCTTCAATGGGTCTGTCACCAAGGTAAACATTCACACGCCAGCGGGGCTCGATACATTCATCGACCATCTCGAATCCGGCACATCGATCATCCTTGCTGACATGGGGGCGGGTTCCGGGCAGGTGGCGAGCGATTGGTTCGACGCCATGTACGAAGACGTTTTCGCCACAGGCGCGCGGTTCACTGCTGTCGGCGTCATCACGCCAGACCCGGCCAGTGTCGAAAGCGTGCTCGCCTGGGCAAACCTCCTGCAGGATCGTGTCCAATACGTTGTCGTCCAAAATGCAACAAGCCCACAGTCAAACTTCGGCTACTGGGATTCGGCCGAGCAGGCGATTCGGTTTCGGGAATCGCTATCACCAACAGTGGTTCGGATGGAATTTCGTCTCGCCGAATTGGAGAACCCCGCGCGGCAGCACGGAGTACGACTGGGGCGGGTGGCCACGCGGCAGAACTCAGTAGACGAACTGAAGCGTGCCTCGATCGTCATGCGCGCGGAAAGCTACCGCCGGCGTCTGTTCTCCGAATTCGATCGGGCAAAGGAGATGTTCCTGCCATGAGCGATCAGGAAATCGTGGCCACTGACGAAACGCAGGCCGAAACCTCGACGCTCTTCGATGAACTGGCAGGCTTGGTGCCCGAGGAGCGTCTGACAGAGTACTACAGAGTCATTGCGCACACACGTACGCTCAGCCCAAACGATGAGATGCTCAGAATACTGGAGGCAATGGGCGTCCTCGCACTCCTCACGCGAGAGACGCCCACACAGATCGCGGTGGAGCGCAGCCTAATACAGGAGATTCTGGAAACCTCGGCAACTCAAGCCAATGCAATCGAGAGGCGAATGGAGCAGTACACAGCGCGCCTTGAATCGCGGCTCGCTCAACTGCCGAAGGAATTGGAAACAGGGCTGGACCCACCTCGCATTGTGAAGTTGCTCGGCGAAAGCCTTCGACAGTCATTTCAGCGTTCTGGTCTGCCAGACACCACAAAAGCGCTTGGTCAGTCTTGTTGCGAACTGAACTCGGTCCAGAAGCAGCTGGTGAACGTCCTGCGTGAAGTAGCTCACCCTGATGTGGGGGTAGTCGCTAGGATCAGGAGCGCCAATGATTCACTCTTGAGAAGCATGACAACTCGCGCACAGCAGATGGAAGATCTACTTGCTAGGCTGGAAAAGCAAGTTTGGGCGATTTGGCTGCCTGTCGTCGCCAGCGCTGCCTTTGCAATCGGATTCGTCTTGGGTACGTGGTTTGCCGGTGCATCTAAGTAGCTTCGGCAACGCCAGCCACCTCCCGGATTACCGACCATCCATCAACCGATGCGTTTGTGAACAGGAACGTGCGCTTAGCATCCGATTAACCCCGCCTCGGTTGCAGTTAAATGAAGCAGATACTGGGCTCTCAGTCAACATGCTCTCCCTCGGTGAACTCTCCGTCAGCCGCTGGGAGTACGTCGTGGTCACCAGCAATCCACACATAAAGAGTCGGCAGCAGAAAAACACTCATCACAAGCGCGGCCATGAGTCCGCCTACAATGACGATAGCAAACGGACGCTGAGAGTCCGAACCGATAGCGTGGGAAAGGGCCGCCGGCAGAAGTCCAAGAGTAGCAACGAGCATGGTCATCATGATTGGGCGCAGTCTTAAGACCGCTCCTTCTACAGCGGCATCTTCGATGGAAAGGCGCCGCACCCGTAGCTGATTGATGTATTCCAGCATGATGACGCCTGTTTGTACTGAGACGCCAAACAGAGCCAGAAAGCCAACACCCGACGACACGCTAAAATTCGTCCCCGTCAACAGGAGCGCCAGCACACCTCCAATCGGCGCGATGGCGACGTTGGCCATAATCAGCAGCGACCACTTAAAAGATTTGAACATGGTGTAGAGGATGACAAAGATGATGAAGATCGTAATCGGAAGCACGATCAGTAAGCGGGCGTTGGCCCGTTTTTGACTCGCGTATTCTCCCTCCCACTTGAGGTGATATCCGGTGGGCAGTTTGACCTGACGCGTCACCTTGTCGATGGCCTCTTCGACCGCACTTCCGAGATCTCGACCGCGCACGCTGTATTTGATGGCGATATATCTCTGATTGCCTTCGCGATAAATTTCCGAACCACCGTCGGATATTTGGATCTTGCAGAGCTGCGCAAGTGATACTCGCTCTCCGGTGCTCGAGAGCAATCGGATCTTCTCAATTGCCTCTTTCGTATCGCGGTACTGTGGCAGGTAGCGGACCACGAGGTCGTAGCGAGCTTCACCCTGAAGCACTTGTGTGAGTGCATTTCCCCCCACCGCCGTCTGAATTGCGTCTTGCACGTCTGCTACATTGATTTGGTACCGGGCGGCAGCGTCCCGATCTACGCTAACGTTCAGATTCGGCTGCCCGAGGACCCGAAACACTCCGAGATCTTCAATCCCGGGAATCTTGCGCATCGTCGAGACAATCTCATCAGCCTTGGCTTCCAGCGTCTTCAGATCGTCACCGTAAACCTTCGTGGCTAGCTCGCCTTTAACACCGCTGACAGCTTCCTCCATGTTGTCTTCAATCGGCTGAGAGAATCCCCAAACGACGCCGGGAATCTTGTCGAGCTCTCGCTGCATCGCCGCTATGAGTTCGTCCTTGTCCTCATGAAAGACCGGCCTCCACTCCTCCTTAGGCTTGAGATCCACGAAGTATTCGGTGTTGAAAAAGCCAGTGGTATCGGTGCCGTCATCGGGGCGCCCGACCTGACTTGTACATTGCGGCACTTCCGGAAACGAGCAGAGCACGATTCGTGCCTGGTTGGCGACCCGAACTCCTTCATCCGGTCCGGTGCTAGGCGCGAGCGTTCCCCGGACCCAAAGCGCACCCTCATCGAGATGGGGCAAGAATTCGGAGCCTATGATTCCGCTGAAAGCTATGAAATTTCCTACCAGAATGGCGAATCCTGCAACAGTCACCGTTACTACCCGATGGCGAATTGCCCAACGTACCGCAATTCGATACCGTTCCGTAAGAAACGACATCACCGGGTTATGCCATTCCTTAGCCCCCTTCGCAAAAGCGAAGCTGGCGAGCACCGGAGCAATCAACATGGAAAAAACGAGCGCTCCCAACAAAGCGAAGGCGACTGTCCAGGCCATCGGTTGAAAGAGCCGGCCTTCGACGCGTTGCAGAGTAAAGATGGGCAGATAGGCGGTGATGATGATGCCGATGGCATAGAAGACAGGGCGTTGCACCTCGTGCGCCGCCTCTCCGATTCGCTCAATCGGAGTTTCCGTGTCATGAGCGAAGCTCATGTGACGCACAATGTTCTCGATCATCACCACCGCACCATCGACCACCATGCCGAAATCCAGAGCACCCAGCGAAAGCAGATTCGCAGGTACCTGCTTTAAGTCAAGACAGATTGAGGCAAATAGCAATGAGAATGGAATGGTGGCGGCGACGATGATCGCGCCTCGAACGTTCCCAAGGAACAGGAAAAGAATGACCGAAACGAGGATCATTCCTTCGGTCAGGTTGTGCAACACTGTATGACTAGTGAAATGGACTAAGTCGCTTCGGTCAATAAAAGGAACGATCTTCACTCCCGGGGGAAGGATGTGATCGTTCATTTCCTGAATCTTCTCGTGCAGGGCCTTTAGCGCTGGATCCGCCGCTGCTCCTTTCCGCAGGAGAACGATACCGGAAACTACATCGTCGTTATCGATGATCTTTCCGTTCTCGGGGTGGATGGCGCGAGCGAACTGCCCTAGACGAATCTTGGGACCCTGCGACACTACGGCAATGTCTTTGACTCGCAAAGGCGTGCCACTTTTGGTCAAAATCACCGTCTGTTCGATGTCGTGTACGCGATCGACGAGACCAACTTCCCGAACGTTGATCTGCTGCAAACCAGCCTGGATAAAGCTGCCGCCAGCATTGGCGTTGTTGTTTGTGAGTTGCTGCTCAACCTGGGCCAGGCTCAGCCCATACGCGACGAGTCGATTAGGATCCACACGAACTTGATATTCGCGGGTGGGACCACCGAAACTCGCGACATCGACAATGTCGGGAACCGACTTCAGATTCTTTTCGACGACCCAATCCTCCATTGACTTCAATTCCATCGGGTCGTATTTCGGATTCAGACTATGAAGCGTGAAGAAATAGATTTGGCCGACGGGGCTCCAATCCGTGCCCATTTGCGGCGCAACACCCTGAGGCAGTGTGACCTGATTCAGTCGTTCCAGGACTCGCTCCCGGTTCCAAGCGTTGTCTGAGCCGTCTTCGAAGATCAGTTTGAGATCGGAGAGGCCGAACAAAGAGAACGAGCGAAGGTGCACAATTCCAGGAATGCCGTTCGTTGCCGTTTCGAGCGGTATCGTCACCTGTTGCTCAATCTGCTCCGCGGAGATTCCTGGCCATTGCGTAATGATCTCAACGTAGTTGTCCGCTACGTCCGGGTAAGCCTCAATCGGCAGGTTGTGGAAAGAGATGATCCCCCAGACAAACAGAACAAAGGCGAACCCGAGCACTAGAAGTCGGTTGGCCAGAGCGAAATCAACGACGCGGCGAATCACCTATTGCTCCACCGTGTTCTGCAAATCCAGTGCGTTAGAAACCACTTGGTCGCCTGGCTTGATTCCCGATACGACTTCCTGCTGGCTATTGGGCAACATATTTCCTGTGACGACTGGAGCGCGCTTGAAATGTCCTTCTCCAAGCGGTGTGTACACCCACTCTCGATCATGCAGGTGCAAGATTGCACTCGCTGGAAGCGATGAATGCATTTCCGGCTGCTTTCCAAAGAAAGTGGCAGTTGCAAACATGCCGATCCTCAGCATTCCATGATTCGCCACTTCGATTCGTACCTTGGCGGTGCGAATGCTGGGATCGAGGATCGGAAGTATGTTCTCGATGCGTCCCTTAAGCACTTGATTGGGATAGGCGTTTAGGTGGATGTCAGCGTATTCCCCAACGCGGACGGCATCGAGGTCGTTTTCGTAGACATCACATACAATCCACACATACGAAAGATCTGCGATTGTGAACGGACTTGTTCCTGACAGACCTTGAACGCCTGACGAATTCGTGACCTGCTGATCCGTGATGATGCCGGAAATTGGCGCTACGATGTCAACGATCCCCGAAGGATGCTCCTTGTCGATGCCGAGCAGGCGCAGTTGTTCGGTTGCGGCGTTCAGGTCTGCTTTGAGGTCGGCCTCTGTTGCTTCCGCCTGTTCAAGAGCACTCTTGGCAATTGCTCCTTTGTCGTAGAGAATCTGGGCTCGCTCCAGTTGCGTGCGACCCAGACGCTCGTCATTTTGTGCTTTGAGGTATGTCTGGTACGCACCCGAAACGTCGTTGCTTTGCACTCGTAGGAGGAGCTGTCCTTTCTTCACTGCATCGCCAAGCCGGGCCTTGATCTCAACCACCCGCCCTGACGCCAGAGAGACCACCGGGACGGCGCGTACGATGTCAGGCTGTACAACTCCAGTTACGTTGAGAGTGGGTGCGGCTTTGTGTTCGACTGCGGTCGCCAGTGGGAACTGTTCAGGATGCTCGACTTTGAAGTTGTTCGCATCCAGGTCCGGTTCAACCACCGCCTTTGGGGGCGATTCCGCACCTGGATCCGCTTTGCTGGTCGTGCAGGCGACCGTCAGTACGCACGCGGCCGTTATGATTCCGGCGAGGACAATCCGACGGAACGAAAGTGTTTTCATTGAATGACCTCCCGACCGACCGATAGATTCATCTGTGCCGCGGCAGTTAAGAATGCGCCGACCAAGTTCACGTAGCTCAGTTGAACCGTTCGGTACTCACTTTCTGCGTTAAGAAAATCCAGCAGTGAGGCCGCGCCGTGCTGATAGGAAAAGAAGATCGTGTCGCGCACTTGCACCGCTTGTTGCAGATATTGCCGCTTGTATGGCTTCAACAGATTGATGTCGCTTACAAGAAGGGCGTACGCGGAGTCGACATCGCTGTAAACTTGTGTCTCAACACCTTGCCTCAGCTTTTCGCTTCTCCCGATCTCGATCTTCGTGCGCAGCTTCTCGCCTTGGTTCTTGTCAAAAATACGAAGCGGGATGCTGATGCTAGCTCCCAAAGTGTTCAGTGCGTCCGGGTTGTTAAACGATCCGTTGTGCGTGAACCAGATGCCAACCGTCGGATCGGTTGAACCATCAGCCTCGGCAAGCTTGTAGTTGGTCTCCGCCTGCGTCACGGAAAGCAGCGCGGCACGTAAGTCAGGTCGGGCATCGAGTGCATCTTTTCGATATTCGTCCTGAGAGCGAATGTCCTCCTGAAAATCAAACAATCCCTCGACGTCAAGGGTGTCCACCGGCCTACGATCATTGAGCAGTGCAAGAAGATTTATTTTGGTAGTGCGGAGATTAACTAGTGCCGTCTGTAGGTCGGACTCATATTGCAGGCGTTGCAGTTGAAGCCGATCGAGATCGATCTTGGCGATGTCTCCTGTGCTGAATCGGTCCTGGCTAATTTTTAGAATCTTGTCGTAGTAATCGAGGTTATCCTGTGCGAGTCGCAGTACCGCCTTTGCTTGGAGTATGCCGACAAAGGCGGCTCGGAGGTTGAAGAGCAGGCTGCGTTCGGTATCCGACTGCTGCGCAATCCCGATCGCTGTGCCTTCCTTGGCGCTCTCAAAGCGTAGCCCGCGCTTATTGCGACGTTCGAAAAGGTAGCTGAGGCCAGGGGAAACGAACGTCCCGGCAAACGGCTGCCAGACGCCTCTGCTTGGAGCAATCTGTGTGCCGTCGGCTGAGAGAGTGAAATCTGGATTCGGCCGCAGGTGCGCCGTGATCTCCTGAGCTCTGAGTTCCTCGACACTTAGCTTCGACGCCAACAGCGTCGGATTTGAAGACTCGAACATATCTCGAATCTGCTGCCACGTATATCTGTTCTGTTGGGCATGAGCCGTATTCGCCAAAAGGCTGACCATCAGAAGCAACCAGACGAACCCATTTATCAGGACGAATCTCTGACTGTGGCCCCATATCGAAGCCGGGTTTTCCACAGAAGCAATAGAATGTCGAGAGGCCATCTGCGTTTTCACTGTTCCTAAGCATCGTCCGGATCTACATCGATTTCTTGGCGTTCCTTAGTCTCGAACGAGCGACCGTTGTGGAGCGCTTCCGGGACTTCTTAGGCTTTGGTAGTCGCGAAAGCAGCTCTGACACTCCGGCACAAACCATTACGATGTACACCGCCACTCCAAACAGTCCGACAATGACAAGCACATAGCGGTTCAGGGCTTCCAGATTCACTTCCCACTCCGTAAGCCCGTCGCGTCTCGCCAGCTTCTCACTTCGTTCGACACGTCTGCGCGTACTCAACGACAGAGCATGAACTCCATTTATCGTTCGTGGTGCTTCTGCGGAAGACACTCAATAGCCAGATAGGCAACTATTTTGATTTCTCGAACTGGCCTTTTGGCCAATCGGAAAGGGGTTGACGCCCCTAAGGCAATCGGCTCTCAAGGCCTTGAATGCAAAGCTCCTAATCTTCTGGACAAATCGTTCGATTGCCTTGGGTGAGGGGGCTCCGCGTGCCATAATCGAAAGTCTGACACCAGGAAAATGCTCCTTTTGGATTGGATCTGGGACCGGCGAAATCGCGTTCCCGTTCTTCTGGCCAGCAGTGTCATCGTTGTTGCCATCGCTGCCGTCGATTGGTGGACGAAGCCATATTTCTCCCTAGGCTTCCTTTACCTCTTTCCGATCATGCTCGTGGCGGGGATCCTGCCCCGCTGGACAATCGTTCTATTGGGGCTGGCCTGCGCGCTGTTGAGCGAGCGCTTCAGCAACCTGGATCCAGCAGATGCCAATATTCGGCTGGGATTCGAAACACTGGCACTTTGCGGCTGTGGGCTACTGACCTTTGAGGTGGTACGGAACAAACGCCTTAGTCTCGAGGCTCAGGAACGGATGCGGGTATTGGTTGAAACGAGCCCCGCAGCCATCGTTACTGTAGACGAGCGCGGATTTATCGAACTGGCGAACCAAGCTGCCAACGAGCTCATGCTCCCGCATGACGGCAAATTGGTCGGACAACCCGTCGCAGCTTTTCTGCCTGAACTTCATCATGCTTTGCGCCCGGAAGGCGGACCCCAGTTCCGAACGTCGATGCAATGTCGCGGCCATCGCGGCAACGGGGAGTCATTCTTGGCTGAAGTCTGGTTTTCCACATATAAGGAAGGCACGGCGCCAAAGCTAGCGGCGATCATCGCCGACGTGTCTGAGGAGCAGGTGGCTGCCAACGGATCGACACCATCGTTCGATCATAAGGAAAGACCGTCACTCAGTAGTCGAGAGCTGGATGCGCTCCGACTGGTAGTCCAAGGATTGTCCAATAAGGAAATTGCGTCGCGAATGGAGATCTCGGAAAGCGCCGTCAAGAACACCTTGCAGCAATTGTTTGGAAAGGCTGAGGTACGCACCCGAAGCCAGCTGGTTCGAGTTGCCCTTGAGCGCTACCGAGACCTAATATGACTTTGATTTTGGACGCAATATAGGTTTGCTTCGATGGCAGGGTGGAAAATCCCGAAGCACGTCCTTCTTTATAGTGTGCTGAACGCCTTCATGGTCGCTAGACCATGGGCCTCTGACTCCCAAAACCCCAGCGGAGCGCTGCAAAATGGGATTCGTACTGCGAAGGTGCTGAGTGTCCGGAAAGTATTGCGCAACCAATACTTCCTCAGTCGTTATCCCCAGATGCATTACTACATGCTGTATATCTCGCTCAGCGTTTCCGATCAAACCTATTGCACCGAATATGAAACTCCGGTACTGGACGAAATAGCGGATGTCACCTCAGCAATCAATCAAAATATCAGTGTTATCGTGAAGGGCAAGTCTGTTTTGATACAGGCGCCCAAAGGACACAAGCTCAAGGCCCATCTAGCCAAGGGAAGTCAGTGTTAGTGGAAGCGCCCCGTGTACCATTCATCGTTGACGGGCAGCTGACAAGACAGCGGTAGCAGGGGCGCCTCTTTCGCCACCAAAGACAAACTAGGGGAGTGTTGGCGAGCGACGGAGTTGAACCTGCGGCCTCCTGCGTGACAGGCAGGCATTCTAACCAGCTGAACTACGCCCCCGCTTTGAAAACTGATCCTTGCGATGACCGCGTATTCCTCCGGCTGTCCTGCGATTCCCAACACTTCCTGAATGTGCCGTGAGAGCCAAGCATTTGTTCGTAACTAACTGAAATTACGCGACACTTACTCCTGTGCGTAGCTGTTCGTACTTAGGTGCGACGGTTTGCTTGGCTGAGCCACTTCACCATCGCCGGATCGCGATGATCGAAGAAGAGACTGGCACCCGTCTCCAATGACTTAATCGCATTCATGTCCTGAGCGTCGAGTTTGAAGGCGAACACATCGAAGTTTTCAGCCATTCTCTCCTTGCGAACTGACTTGGGGATAACAACGACATCTCTCTGAATGAGCCAGCGCAAGATCACCTGCGCTATGGTTTTCCCGTGCTTTTTTGCGATCCGGCTGAGCACTTCGTTGTGAAAGATGTTGTTTTTCCCTTCGGCGAATGGGCCCCACGACTCGATCTGGATCTTGTTCTCTTGCAGGAACTGCTGAGTGGCGACCTGTTGATGGAAAGGATGCGTCTCCACCTGGTTTACCAATGGAGGTGCTTCTTGGTGCATGATGAAATCCATCACGCGGTCGGGATGAAAGTTGCTCACGCCGATGGCTTTGATGACGCCTTCGCGGTAGAGCTCCTGCATAGCGTGCCATGAGCCATAAACGTCGCCATATGGCTGGTGGATCAGGTACAAGTCCAAATAATCAAGCTGAAGGCGCTTCATCGATCGCTGGAAGGCTTGCTTCGTTTTGTCGTATCCGGTGTCAGCGATCCACAATTTGGTGGTGACGAAGAGCTGCGCTCGGGGAACGCCGCTTCGCTTGATCGCTCTTCCCACAGCTTCTTCGTTCTCGTAGGAAGCAGCGGTGTCGATCAATCTATATCCCACGTCGATCGCGTCAACGACCGCTCTCTCGCATTCGCCGAGGTCCGTGACCTGAAAGACTCCGAACCCAAGGATTGGCATGACGATGCCGTTGTTCAGGGTAACTGTCTCCATCTCTTTCTTTTCCTTTCTATTCCGTCGTCCGGTCTCACTGGTCGGCGCGCTTTCCCGATTCGGTCGCCAACTGCGTGACGTCCAGCCGCGATTTCCATGGATCCGGGATCGCGCTGGCTGTGCCATCGGGGTGAAAATCGAAGATCAAGTCTTTGCTCGGATCGTAACGTGGCCAAACAGGCAAGCCCGCTCCATTCGGATCGCCGTTCTTGGCGAAGTTGGCCCAATAGGTTTGCGCCATCCGAGAGACCGCCTGATCTTGGGGTGTTGGCGGGGGTGGCGGCGGTCCGAATCCTGGAGTACCCAAGGTTCCGAACACGAAGGCGATTTCGCCACCATGCGGAGCGCCGTCCTTAAACCTCTCCCGCATCGCAGACTGGACGTACGAGAACCGGTAGAGATATGCGGGCGAACCGTCGGCCGCAAACGTACTCGCTGCGAAGCGGGCCGGTTCGGCCTGGCCAAAGTCGTTGTTGGCCCTCGATATGATCGTGGCCAAGTCTGTCGATCCGGGTGAATCGTAGGCCGCCTTCGCTTGCTCGCTCCACTTGCCGAACCGAGCGAACAGTTGCTCCTTCGTAGTCGCACTTATCCTGTTGCCCGCCGAATCGGCGCTGTTGCTGCCAAGCATGATTGGAACGCGCGGCTCGCGGTGAGCCTTGTAGGCGGCCTCCGCAGTCTCAGTGATCAGCTTGCCGTCAAGAATTGGAGTCGTTTCGTAGGACGGAGTGCTCCCTTCGGACGCTCCGCGAACGACCTGTTCGGCACTGAGGGCGCGCAGTTTGGCCAACGCGGCTTTGTCCGTGCCTTCGATCCCCATCGAATGCGCGAAGTTGATCCCGATCGTCTCGGCCGAATCCGGATAGTTCGGATCGACGCCGTCTTTGCTCAACGGCCGTGCGGTGAGCACGCTATCACGCGAACCACCAGACTCGACGATCGCCTTCTGGAATAGGCCGCGTGCCATTGGCATGGTGAGGAGGCTGTGCACCGATACACCGCCCGCGGAGAACCCAAAAATAGTGACGTTGTTCGGATCGCCTCCGAACGCGGCGATGTTCTTCTGCACCCACTTGAGGGCGGCAATCTGGTCCATGTAGGCATAGTTGCCCTTGAGCTCATCCGGACGTTCTTTGCTCAGCGCGGGGAAGGCGAAAAATCCCAACCGCCCCACGCGATAATTGGCTGCGACCAGCACGACTCCCTGTTTAGCGAACTGTGTACCCGCTGTGGTGGGCATTGCGCTTGAGCCGAAAACGAACCCACCGCCATGAATCCAGAACATCACAGGTAACTTCGCTCCTGACGCGACCTCGGCAGGTTTCCAAATATTGATAAACAGACAGTCTTCTGACGAGGTCGAAGACATCGACACCGACCTGGTGCCCGGAGTGAATCCCATCTGCGCACAATCGGCGCCGAACTGACTGGCATCACGTTCTCCCTGCCACGGCGCCAACGGCTGAGTAGGCCGCCACCGATTCTCACCGACTGGCGGCGCGGCAAACGGAATGCCTCGGAAGGTCGAAACGTCTCCTTCGGTCACACCGCGCACGACTCCAGCTGAGGTTCGAACCGTTGGCGCTGCGGTTTGAGTAGCATCGCTGGCGGAGCTGCCGGTCACGACCTGGGCAAACGTCCACTGCGAGCTCATCAGGAGACACAACCCGAGGATGGGCAATTTCGATTTCACGCTCATCGTCCTTTCTGTCTTTCCGCCTTCTAGTTAGTGAACCGGTACACCTTGCAGCGACCGAGCCCGCGACTAAAGCCCGGTCACCTTCATGACAGCGTGATTTGTGCGGAAGCAGCCTATTCCCGCGCACGGCCCATCTTCTTTGCAAACTCCACGAGTGCCAAATTTCGGCACAGTCTTCGCTGAAGAGGTTTTTGGCTAATTTTTGTTGTTATTCACTTTGACCGGCCTACGCAGATGGGAGAACGTGAGTTGGGCCATCTTCCACTTGCCATTTTCTTTGATATAAACCTCAGTCACCATAAAAGGATTAGTGACTTCATTCCCACCGACTACTGCCTGCAAATCGATGTCGTCTAGCAGGACGGCTGTGTTGCCAAATATGCGAACGTCAACTGCGTAAACTGTGGCTTTTTTGTACCAGATGCCGCCGCTCTTAATGGTGGCTAGTTCTTGAGCTTTTCCCCAGGTTCCTCCCATGTGAGTGAACATGGCTTTGTCATCAAATAAGGTCTCTAGGGAATCGACCTTCTTGTCTGCCATCCAATCCCATTTCAGGTTTGAGAGGTTGATGACTTCTTGTTGTTCGGGTGTATGACTTGCGGCAGTCTTAATCGTTTCCGTTGGCGGCTCTGGTGATTGCTGTGCGTAAGACGATTGCACAATCAGTATTGATAGAAACAGACCTAACATTAAGGTTTTCATGGCCCTTCCTCGATATGTGTGGTTCTTATTTCTTGTTCTCGAAAACTTCCCTTGCGACACCGACGGCGTTGATCGCATTCGGCCACCCGGAATAAAACGCCAGATGCGTAATCGTCTCCACAATTTCTTCTTGGGTTACGCCATTCTCACGGGCCAGCCGGATATGAGATCGCAACTGTTCCGGCCGATTCATCGCAATGAGCGCCGCGACCGTGATGAGACTGCGATCACGCTTCGCAAGTCCCGGACGTTGCCAGACATCGCCAAATAGAACGTTGTCGGTTAGCTCGGCTAGTTTGGGATCAATATCGCCAATCAGTTTCTGGGCCGCAGAGGGTTCTTTCGTCATGCCAGTGACTCCCTTCGAAGTGGATTTAGAATTGTCATACTGTTCTTCGCTGACTTTCTCCATCCACTCGACACCTTTTCCATTCAGTTGCTCGGCGATTGCGATGTGTGACATGCGGGTGCTGGCAGTGGCTCCGTGCCAGTGCTTCTGGCCTGCTGGGATCCAAACAACGTCGCCTTTTCTGATCTCCTGCTTCTGACCACCCCATTGCTGAATCCAACCGGTGCCGTCTGTCACGATCAGCGTCTGCCCTAGCACGTGAGTGTGCCAGGCGGTTCGTGCGCCAGCCTCGACCGTAACGATGCCGCCATACGCGCGTGCTGGATCATGTGCGCTGAAGAGAGGCTCCACGCGCACGGAACCAGTGAAGTGCTCCTCCGGGCCAGTGCTGGCAGGCTGCGATCCTGCGCGCACGATCTTGATCTGTTGTGAATCAGGTAACGATGAAGCCGAATCAACCGGAGCGCTTGATCCTGCTTGTGTCTGTGCGGACGCGAAAACTGCTGTGAACACAAAAACAAAAATCGCAAGCATCGTGGCGTGCAGCTTCATGGCGCACCTCTAGTCGAGCTTCTTTTCTGAAAGAAACTTCGATACCTGGTCTGCGATCTGAACGTTGTTTAAGTCCGACATCGGGAAGTGGGTGTTGCCACGAATGCCGATCTCGGGCAGATGCACCACGGTGACGTCGCCCCCATGCCGATTAACGGTGTCCCGCCACTTCCTCGCCATCTCCAGGCGTACCCGCCAGCCGTCCTGACCTGGATACTCGCTCGGCTTGTCGGGAATGTTGTCGCCGTAAAAGATGACGATCGGAATCTTGGTGAGTTTTATGAACTCGGCAATCGGAACGCCAACGGCTGCGAGCGTTCCACCGGCGCTTGGCATTGGGTCCGGGACTTCGCCCTCGGGGAAAATGAATCCGCTTCCCGGTTCGAAAGCCACGACGCCCTTTACGTTCTGGCTTTTCAGAACCGTGGCCCATCCGAGACCACCGCCCTGCGAATGGGTCACAAAAACAGCAGGGCCGATTTTGTTGAAGAGCGCAGCGCAAGCATCGGAGATTACCGCTGGATCGTACGGTCCTACATTCGGTGTCATCTGCCGGAAATACTGATTGAGTGTCTCTGGACCTTTCGAGAACTGAACACCCGGAAAGTAGTCCGGCCAGATGCCGACCCGGAAGGTACCGAACCACGTCTGTTCGTCTGCTACTGCGGGGACAGTTGCCGAAACTGTGCCGCGTCCGGCGTCACCACGCCGCGGCTGGTCGATTAGGTAGAGCGCGAATCTGCGCCGCAGGAAGATGTTCTGGAACCCTTCGCGCCCGTCGGGCGTCGTTTCCCATGTTTTGGAAAACTGGCCGGTACCATGCAGAAATACCAGCGGCAGCTTACGTCGATTGACCGGAACTTGGTAAAAGACATAGGCATGGTCGCCATGCAAGGTCTGGCCCGCTGAACTGGCGCCGGTGGGGTCGTAGTTCCCCTGCTTGATCGGGTCGAAAGTGCCGGGAGCAGTGGTGACCGAGCCGCCGACCGCGAAGCTGCCTTGCTCCTGGATCATCAGCGGCGCGGCCTCTTCCTTGGTCCCTGCGGATTGCGCTGATAACTGAAGAACGCTGAGCGATGCAAGCACGAATCCAATGCAAACTTTTCGTGTGGCGGTAATCATCGAATCAGCTCCTTTGCTCAGCGCGGTTCCGAAGAACTCCTGCAGCTCCGTATCTACTAAATCGACCTTCTATTCACTCTCGGACTAGAGGGTCCTTGCGTAGAACGCTGTCAACTTGTCCATTGCGACATCCACGTATTTGGGCACCCAGTAGGTTTCAATGTGTGTCGCGCCGTCGATCTTGAACAGTTCCTTGTCCTTCGTGCCGGTGGCCTTGGCGAACGCATCCTCAGTCATGTATAGGGTGTCGGCTTTGCTGCCTGCGATCATCAACAGCGGCTTGTCAATCAGTTCGATCTGGTCGGTGACGTCGAAGCGCATCAGGTCCAGCAAACTGCTCATGGTGTACCTGCCGGTTGAGTTGGGATGCGCGTGCGTTTTCCCGTAATACTCATAACCCTGCCGATATAGGTCGAAGGGTAGCTTCGCGATTTGTTCCTCCGTCAAGTTCCCACCGCCGACATAGAGGATCTTCCCGCCCTCCGCTTCCTCGGCGCGGGCATCGGAGGCTTGCTGCAGGCGCTGCTGGATAGTGTCGAGTTGTGAATCCTTAAAGCCATTGCGGCGCACGCGTCCTGAGTTGAACATGCTCAAGGTCGCGATCGCCTTGAATCGCTTGTCCGTTTGCGCCGCGGCCAACGAGTATCCCCCGCCGCCGCAGATGCCCAGCAGGCCCAAGTGCGTCCTGTCGACGCCCGGATAACGCGAAATGAAATCCGCCATTCCGTGGATGTCCTCGATGCGGTTTTCGGGTTTGTCTACGTTGCGCGGCTCACCGCCGCTGGCACCCTGATACGCGGCATCGGCGGTGATTGTGATGTAGCCCTTTTCCGCTAGGCGTTGGGCATACAAGCCTGCGACTTGTTCCTTTACCCCGCCGTTCGGATGTGCCACGACGATTGCTGGATATTTCTTCTCAGGATCGTAGTCCGCCGGGGTGTAAACGTTGGCGGAAATATTCAAGCCGTTAAGGTTGTACGTGACCGGATGAATATTGACCTTACCCGCCTCGTTCTTGGTAATTGCACCGGTGTAGGTTAACGTGAAGGGGTTCTGTTTGTAGTCAGCGGCTAAGGCTTCGCCTAGCGAAACCCCGATTATTGCGGTCATAACGGTAACGTTTATTGCTATTCGCGTCATTTGGATAACTCACTGTCGATTCTGGTTCCGAGCGTGCTGAACGCCGTTAGCGATCGATAAGTCTGCTCGTCCGTCATCATCGAAGGTAGCGAACCCGGGCACGAGAGCGGTATCCAATTCCTACCGATTCATTGCCTAATTCTCTCGATAGCCCTATTTCTGTGCAGACATCCCGTGTGTTGCGAGGTAGGCTAGTACTGAGAGGCAGGCAGAATGTATCTGATAAAAGGCAAGATCGCAGACGCGAAAACTGTTGGGAACGCAACTGACACGCGAGCCGCGCTGGTGAGCAAAATCGCTGCGCATGCCTCCGTTGAAGGACTGAATCCGACTGCGATCCCAGAACTCATGCTCTCTCGACGTTCGGTGCCGAGCTACTGCGCGTCAGCTACCTACGAGCCTGGGCTAATTCTCTTCTTTCAAGGCAAGAAGCGCATCAATGTCGGCAAAACCACGTACCTGTGCAGCGACTCCTCGCTCTTGTTGACGTCCGTAGATCTACCGGTTGTTAGTCAGGTGATCAAGGCGAGTCAAGAGGAGCCGATGCTTGCGATGATCCTGCGATTAAACATGACGATCGTTCGAGAACTTCTCAACAAAGAGGACTTCGATTCTCCTGACGATCCGTCAGACACCCGCGGAATGTCTGTGAATACAGCTTCGGAGGAGATTCTGAACGCGTTCTCCAGGCTAATGAATCTCCTCGACAGCCCTGCCGATATTCCGTTTCTCAGCGGCCTTGTCGAGCGTGAAATCATCTACCGCGTCCTTCGGAGTTCTCAAGGCAAACACCTGCGCGCAATTGCAACGGCGGGAGATCAAAAGAATCGAGTGGCGAAGGCCGCCGCGTGGCTGAAGGACAATTATGCGAAGCCGCTGCGGGTAGAGGAACTGGCTGAAGTAGCGCGGATGGGAATCTCCACGTTCCACAACCATTTCCGCTCACTGACTGAGATGAGTCCGATCCAGTACCAGAAACAAATCCGACTCAACGTTGCACGTCAACGGATGCTCAGCGAGGGCGTGGATGCCGCCACCGCCGCTTTTGGTGTGGGCTACGAAAGCGCAAGTCAGTTCAACCGGGAATACAGCCGCCTCTTCGGTCAACCACCGATGCGAGATGTGAAGGCGCACCGCGACGGAACTGCAATGGTATCGACCAGCAAATAGCATGACGGCGCTATTTCCGAGTCTGTCCTGATGGTCGGCATCTTCCCAAGTTAGGCCGCTGCCGGAGCATTTGGTGAAAAGCTAAGGGAGCAGTCTTCAACGTCGAGAGCTGTGTCCGGATGACGGGCAGTCAGGAAACTAACCAAAACAGGTGACGGCTCCCAAGACCGCTCGCGGTATTTTGGTCTGGCAGTACCGTTTATCCGACGCAAGGATCGAGTGTTGGCGCACCGTAACTGATGGTAGTTTTGAGAAACCTAAAGCGTCACTTTAGATTTCTCAACAGTGCCAATCGTTCATTGAGACCGCACCTTCGACAGTCTCGGATGGTCCAATCTTCGGCCAACTTGTGGGATTCCTGAATAGCTAGAACGCACCCGAGAAATCGTGCAAACGCCCTTCGTCCAGAAGGCTCCACTTGCTTATTAAGATATAATGCCTTATCCTTTAATAGCGAAAGGGCTTATTAAAGGAACCCTTCATAACGCCAGTGGTCACTGAAGACAAGTCGAGGCTGGGGACCTACGTGACAACGACGGTCACTGGAGAACCAGTGCGGGCCTTCATCCCGCCAGGGCTGCCGCCCAATCCACCTGTGGAATTGGCAGGGCTGTATCAGCATCTTGACCGTGCCAACCAAGCGCTGGGCAGACTCGATGGCCTGACCACCTTGCTTCCGGACACCAAGTTCTTCCTTTACCTCTACGTACGGAAAGAAGCGCTGTTGTCGTCCCAAATCGAGGGAACGCAGTCGTCGTTTTCTGATCTATTGCTGTTTGAAAATGACGCCGAGCCCAGTGTTCCGATAGATGATGTCGAGGAGGTCTCAAACTACGTTGCAGCGATGCAACATGGTCTTCGTCGAATCGCGGGCGGATTTCCCCTTTCGCTCCGGCTGATCCGCGAGATTCACGCCATCCTGCTACGCGGGGGACGTGGGGCGAACAGAACTCCGGGTGAATTTCGCCGATCGCAAAATTGGGTCGGTGGAACTCGCCCCGGCAATGCTGCGTTTGTTCCTCCTCCGCCAGAGCGGTTGATGGAGTGCCTCGACAGTCTTGAACGTTTTTTCCACGACGAAGAGCACAAGCTGCCCATCTTGGTTGAGGCCGGATTGGTTCACGTGCAGTTTGAGACCATTCACCCCTTCTTGGATGGCAACGGCAGACTCGGGCGTCTGTTGATCACACTCCTGCTTTGCTCCAAGGGCGCGTTGCGCGAACCTCTCCTGTACCTCAGCTTGTATTTCAAAACGAATCGCGATCGGTACTACGAGTTGCTTCAGCGTGTACGAACACAGGGTGCCTGGGAAGAGTGGCTGGCGTTTTTTCTCGAAGGGACGGAGATCACGGCGCGCTCAGCTGCCGATGCTGCAAAACAGATTCTGACTCTCTTTGCAAAAGATCGGGACCGTATTCAGACAATCGGACGCGCTGCGTCTTCTGCATTGCGTGTTCATGAATACCTGCAGAAGAAACCGCTGGTCGGCATTGGTGCTGTTGCCGAGGAGCTTAAACTTTCGATCCCAACGGTGACGGTTGCCTTGGATCATCTGGTTCGCCTCGGCATAGCCAAGGAGGTCACCGGAAAGCGCCGAGCCCGCGTCTTCGGATATTCACGTTATCTGAAGATCCTGAGTGAAGGAACAGAACCCCTTAAGCGGTAGCAGCGACCTTCGTCATTTCCGCATTCGAACGGTTGTGAGACACCGACCGAACGAACTAGAACCCTGTTCGAGCTTGTGCGAAGAACATCCGAATCAGCTCGGGCGTATCGCACCGACCTAAGCCGAAGGCTTAGGGATGGTGTCTGTCTCTGTCTCTGTCTCTGTCTCTTCCGTCGAACATGTACGAGGTCGAGGAATATCATGTCGATCTCACAAATGTCGCTATTCTCGAACTGGCCCTCGTCCCCAGTATCAGCGGCGGACTCGCCGGTGCCTCGCTGACGAGTCTGCGGCTGTCTTAGATGTCCTTTACTACGTGCAGCAAGCCGCTCACATTTATTTCCAGTCACAGGTTTACTGCTTACGTGCGATGGCTTTACGATATTCGACCGTAACGCTCTTTGCTTCGTCTATGATGGCGCGCATCTCTTGCACGAGACACTTTCTTTCAGTGGGAGTCTCGCATTCGCAAGCGAGATGGAGAGCCGCGAAATACAAGTCCTTGAGTCTCTGGAATCGCTACACCACATCTTCGGCGGCTGTATTCGCTTTTCGAATTGCAGGCACTGGCAGCTCCCTCCACAAACCTGCTTGGGTTTAATTAGAAGATTGATCGTTCTTCCAGTTTTCCCAAGGAGATTCGATGGCCGGGTGGACCATGGGTATTCAATCGAAGTTAAAGCTCCAACAATCAGATTCAGTCCAAACGGGGGAGTCGCGTAACCCACTATCACATTCGCTGGCAAAACTCGAAGCTCGATTGGGAAGCTTTCCAAACTCAAGAAGCTGCTGAGACCCAAGCCTCTGCGATTTCCCTCTCGAATGAAACTTTTGTGCGCAGAGCAATTGGACGGTAACTGCCCGACGTGCACTGAGTTCGGGAACGGCTGAACGTGCAACCAGCGACGGCTGAAGGTGTAAATAAAGACGCACGTTAAAGCATTGGCGAGAGCCGTAATTCGTATTTGTAGGCGACCGGGGACTAAACTGGGGACTACGGATCTTTCCATGCAGCAACTTACAGCCGCTTATTGAGAGTGCGGACAGCCCGGTTTTTGCGCTGCTAGTCGCCCGCTGCGCTCTGCAAATGTTCCAGGCTGGTTATGGTTCCGTGGTCGTCTGCCTGTATTTCTCTTCGATCCAACCCGGCCGGTTTCAACCTCATAATCTGCGTTGCCAGGCCCAGCACCTTGAGCAGCCAGATGCCGTACCAGTTCATGTCTATCTCGTACCACTTCAGACCGTGCCGGGCGGAAGTCGGATGCGCGTGATGGTTGTTGTGCCATCCTTCGCCAAAGGTCAAAAGGGCAACGAACCAGTTATTGGTGGAATCATCC
>DASYZA010000127.1:0-1657 GCA_035946775.1 Candidatus Sulfotelmatobacter sp.
CACGAAAATAGTGATCTGGTCCCCGATGTCGTCGGCGGAAAGTTCCGTTCCGGGTGGCGCTGCTTCCGCGACAGTTGTCCACGGAACGATTCGCGTTTCGGCGTAGTCCTGCTGAGTGTCCGGGAGAAAATCCCTCCTGACGAGCTCCACGGATAATTTCTTCTTTTTGACGATGCCACCAATGAGCAGCGCGTAATATCCCTTCGAATTCATCCGAAATACCAGGCCCGCGGCGGGGCGAGCGGCGTAAGGGAACTGCGACCTAGCGCCGTGCGACTGGGGTGGCGGAACTACCTTCACTGTAACGGATGCGTGAAAATCGGTCCACCACGGCCCGTAGGCGGCAATGATGTTTTCTCGAAATGCCATCGACTTTTCGGCCGTCCCAACACTGTACGGAACGGACCCACCCATGGCCGATGCCCGCATCGCATCATTGACATTACCCGCAGGTACCGGGACATTCGAAAGCTCGTATCCCCCCGAGACGTAGTGGGAGTCTTCATGAATCGGCCAGCCGCTATGAGAATCGGAGAAATCTTCGTGGTACGTCATTCCACCGGGACCGCGCGTTAGATGGGTTTCATAAGGATAGGGATAGGATTGGGAAGAAACGGTGCAAGTAGCTTGGTCGAAATGCACGAATTGCGAGGCATCCCGCTGCGAGTCAACGAAACGGCGTGCGAGCACATGCGCGCCGGGGCGGTCTACTTTCACTTCGATCTTTCGTAATTGGCTTGAACTTTTTCCCGGGTAATAAGCGAGCGTGTATTCTGATTGCAGCATGTTGGAGACTGCCAGCAGGGCTTCCTTCAGGCTGCTTCCGGATTTCGGAATGAACGATTCGGCGCCCGACTCCTTCATGAGGTCGTCAAATACGACGACTGGATTGTCGATGTCGTGGCCGGTGATGAGAGTCAGCTTCGGTTCAGGGCGTCCTTGAAAACCGAATTCTGGCCGGCTTTGCAATCCAATCATGAAAAGTTGGGCGTGCGACGAGCGCACGAGTGCAATCAATTGTTCAAGGGAGATGTGGCTATACTGGTCAACTCCATCGGAGATGACGATCACGGCCCGCCGCAAATTTTTCGAGGCGCGCAAATGGCACAGAGCAGCGGCGATCGCGTCGTAAAGAGCAGACCCGCCGCTGGGAGCAGTCGCCAATGTAACGGCGGAGGGGTTCAGAAGCTGTTCGCGAGTCAATTGCTGGAAAGGGCCTGTCTGATCGGTGAAATCCATAGCGTAGATGTCGCCTCCGGGGCGAGCGGTGCTCATGAATTCAACGGCAATCGCTTGAGCGGAGCCCAGGGGGCCGTTCGAATTCATCGAGTTGGACGAATCGACAAGAATGGCAACGCTGACTGGACTTTTGCCGGCATCAAAAAATGCGATCCTTTGGCGCTGACCATTTTCAAGGACGGTAAAGTCCTTTCCGTTAAGTCCTGGAATGTTGTTTCCGTTTGCGTCCGCGACCTGCACCTCGATTGGCTGCAGATCAACCTCGACGTGCATAACCGGTACCCGCGATTGTGCCGCTCCTCGCCCCATCGCCAATGCGGTGCACGCCCATGCACCTGCAGCAAGAATCGCGACAATGGTTCCGCTGAGCCTGTTCACGGCTGAAACCGTGCTTTGACGAAAGCTGGATTTGCGAAGT
>DASYZA010000128.1:0-3450 GCA_035946775.1 Candidatus Sulfotelmatobacter sp.
CGGAATTGAAGATCTCCCTTGGCGCCACGGCCAAATTCCCCGATATCGCTGGACTGCCCCACTGATGCCATGACCAAGGTTCCCATTGGAACCGCAAGAGAATTGTTGATTAGCACATCCTCAGCAGTTTCGAATGGGATACCCTTTGCTGCGGAGCGGGAAGAATATCCAATTTTGGTGCTTACGGGGTCAAACCGAACAGGTCACGACACGGCGAAACTCTCGCTCGGTTCTTTTGTTGAGCGTGCCGTTCCGACACGTGCAGCTTTGAATGGACCGATACCGGGAGCCTGCCTGAACTCAACCGAAGGCCGATCGCAAATTCTATATCTCGGAGCGCAATTCTGCGGACGTGTGTATACTGGCGCCGCCTCGGAACACGCTGTTAGGGCCAGACGTTGGTATCGGTGCATTCGTCCATCTCTCCGGGGCCCAGGAGCGTGACAATGAAAAAGCAACTCTCGCTTCACCGATGTTTGCTCGCCACCGTCGCATTGCTCGTGATCTGCCTACCCTGTTTCGGGCAAGGGAACCTGCGCACGGTTCTCTTCGTCAAAGTCAAATTGGATCAGGAAGACAACTGGAAAGCTTCCGTCAAGGATTACGTCTCGCTCGTGAAAAAAGCCGGCGCGGAACACGGGTTTACCGTCTGGGAATCACAAACCGGTCCGCACCAGTGGGCGATAGTGTGGTACTCAGAAAAATTCAAGGACATCGGTCAGGATGATCCCAAACTAAAAGATTCAGCCGCCGATCTGGCCACTCTTTTCGCTCGACTCAATGGACAGACCGACAGTCTGGAGTACTGGATCGATGAAATGCAGCCAGATCTGATGATTCGCGGCCAGAGCATCCCTCCCTATGTTCGCACCGGAAGAAGCCGAATTGTCCCCGGCAAAATGGAGGAGATGCGCGCCCTGTTTCGCGATGAGATTCTCCCGGCCTATAAAAAAGCCGGCACTACCGACTATGGAGTCGCCGTCGGCCGTTTCGGCACCCCAACCAACGAGTTCCACAGCTACCTCGGCGTGAACGCCTGGGCCGATTTCGACGGCCCGATCGGCGCGGAAAAAGGCATGAGCGCTTCCGAGTGGAAAGCTTTTCAAACCAAGGTAGGAACGCTCGTCGAAAGTACGCAGTGGGATCTCTGGAAATTTCACCCCGAACTCAGCTACGTCCTTCCACAAAAATGAGACTCGCGAAAGACACTCGACGGGCCCCCACTCACCGCGTTTTCGTTGGGTGGGGGACGCTGCCGGGCTGATCAATAGGCGAGGCAATGGCGCCGATGTTCGACATTAGCCACCGGATCGATCATGGGATCGCAGGCTTGCTTGGGGTAGTCGGGTTCCCAATTGCCGCGTTGCTGTTGACCAGGAGTATGGGAAAAAAGGAAACCAGGCGCCCGGTACGAAAGACTCTGCTCTGGATGGCTAACCTAAGCTGGATCAGCGTTCTTCTGCTGGTCGCAACCCTTGCAATCATGACGGCGCAAGTTGCACGAGCAAATGGAGGGCATTTGCCTCAACATGCGCCGAAGTCGCTGCCTCCGGGGGTGGTTGCAATCGACGGATGGGCCGACCGCTTGACTGTCAGGCACCCTATTTCATCGCACCGCGTAGCAACACGAGGTATCGCTCCAGCGATTGCGTGGAGCGGAGGCACTCTGCATCGAGGATCCATAGGTGGGCAGGGGTCAATCCCAACGACACTTTCCTCCCCGGCGTCGATCTACTCGTAGTGAAGTGCCTCAATCGGGCTGACTGATGCGGCCTTGCCAGATGGTATCAGCGAAAAAGCCAGGTTCAGCGCGCCCGCGATCCCAAATACCGCGAGCGCGACTTTCTGCTCGAAGACAAAAGGGAGTTGGAGACGACTTATCAGCAAGTGCGAGATAGGCCACGATATGACAACTCCCAACAAACCTCCCGCCAGAGCTAGCGAACCGCCTTCACATTGCATTTGCACGACGATGTCGGCGGCAGTTGCTCCCAAAGCTCTGCGCGTCCCGATCTCCCGTGTGCGCTCACGTAGGGATATCCAAGTGATGGCGACCATTCCCACTCCGGAGACAATCAACGCACTGAGACCGATCCAGTTCAGGAAGAAGCCGAGCCGCTTTGCGGCAGCCATCTGCGTGTCCAGCAGCGCCTTTTGATTCTGTATTTGGAAATCGTCCGGTTTATTGGGCGGAATGTGATGGTCATGGTGCAGAATCGTCCGAATCTCTCTGGCTGCCTGATCCATGTCTTGGAGCGAATTGATCTCCACAAGGATCCCCGCATAGTGGTCCACGTTCATAAGGCGTCTCATTGCGGTTCTCAGAGGCACAAATACCTGATTGTCCTCGCTGCTGATGTCCAGACCCTGCCCCCGCTCGCGTAAGACTCCAATGACCGTGAAAGGGACACGATTGATCGTGATCAGGCGACCTAACGGGGAGGACGCACCAAATAGGTCCACCGCCACGGTATGTCCAAGGACTGCGACACGGGATGCGGTACGATCTTGCGATTGGTCGAACAATTCGCCCGCCTGCGCGGGCCAATCTTTCACCAGGAAGTAGTCAGGTTCACACCCGACGATGGCTGTGTTTTTTGAGAGATCGCCAGTCTTGATCCAGAAAGTTTGTGTGACGAGTGCGGAAGAGCGCGTGCGCGATGGAGTGTCTCTTTTAAGGGCAACGTAATCGCGTTCGATCAGGGTGGTTACAGCGGAACCGGTGCGAGCGCGTCCCGCGACGGATTTGCTTTGGGCGGGAGTGATGATGAGCACATTCGTTCCGAGCCGGCGAATCTGGTCGAGCACCTTCTCAGTGCCACCTGGCACCGTAATTCACCGAGACAACAACACCGCTTACGGCAAGGGCAGCACTCAGGACGAGTAAGCTCGAACGCAACGGGTAGGCTCCGGTACAAGGAATGCCCGTGCTATCTCCACGGTGGTGAGCCCAGCAGGCGTGCGCAGGGTAAGCGCCACCTGCGCATCCTTGTTCAGTGCGGGGTGACAGCAAGTAAACATCAGCCGCAGGCGATCATCTGGGAATCCGATCATTTCCGTTTCGACAATTGGATCCTGGATGGTTGTATAGGTTGGCGTCTCATACGCGATTGCACCTTCATGATTGCGCCGGGTCTGGGCACGCCGAGCATAATCAATGAGTCTCCTTTGGGCGGAAGCCGTAATCCAAGCCGCAGGATTTTCGGGAATTCCTTTTGCAGGCCAATGAACCAGCGCCGCTGCAAATGCGTCCTGGAGCGCTTCTTCTGCTAGGTCGAAGGAACCGCTCAGACGAATCAAGGTGGCCGTGAGTCCGTTGAGATGCAGACTTTGTGTGAGTTTGCAGGCTTGACCTGGAGGTCACTGTCGTGGTATTACATTTATCAATATGTAATGGAGGCGAGATGGAATCCGCTATCACCGTCAAGGGTCAAGCCACGATCCCGAAGT
>DASYZA010000129.1:0-98058 GCA_035946775.1 Candidatus Sulfotelmatobacter sp.
AAACGCTTGGTGCGGTTCCTCAGCCGCAAGCCGATTCAGGAAATCGCAATTGCATGAACTGCGCGGGAAACGGGAAAGCGAATAACTAGGCGGTAAGCAAGAGAGGAGCCCCAGAAACCCAGAGTTTTTCAACACCCACAGGCCTTCTCGCTCAAATTTCGACTGCTTTCGTTTTAGTTTCGTTTCAGGGAACTTGAAGTGATCGCAATTTGAGCGCGAACGGGTGTTACGTCAACTGACCTACACTTCTGTCTTCAAAAGCTCACTATCGCCGGACTGGTGACATTTTGGTTGACGCTTCGATGTCCTGGACGATTTCAGCAACCGCTCGGCGGAGGTCCTTTGGTGCCACTACTTCGAAATTGCGCGGGTGAAGGGGGCCAAGCACATGCCCTACTTCGTCCAAAGAATACCTCACGGCTATGGGATCGGAATTATAAGAGTTTACGCGGATGGAAGCGGACGAGAACTGGATATGGAAGAAAAGGGCAGTGTGATCTTGAGCAGCCAGTACAGGCTTCGTATCACTTCCCTCGGGAAAAACAAGGCTATCGCTAACGACGATGATGGCACGGCCAGCGCCTGCAAACTCCGGACTGCATGCCGTATTGTCGCTGACGATCTTGTCGATGAATCCTTGAAAGAACTCACGTGCCTTGGTCCTGCCCATGAGGCTGTGAATGTCAATGGCTGCGTTGTCCCGAAGGTCAGGAATTGCCTGTTGAACCCGGTTCAGATTCGACGCAGCGTCGGCAAGAGAACGATCCAGCACAACTTTAAGGCGAAGAATGTCGATGGCGCTTAAGCGAACACAGCCTTGCGTAGGCGCAAGTTGCGACAGCACTCCCGCGGCTCCGCGCATTCCGCTTTCTAGATTGGGATGGCGAGAAATATCTAAGTCATCAGACGTGAGACTGAGTTGCTCGTTGCCGGTTAGATTGAAGACAACATCAATTCGTACCGGAGTGTGGGTGTGAATAGGAATGTATTCGGGGACGGGCGGTCGAACCCGGGCCGGAGCTACGAATTCGACTGTTGGAAGATCGCGGTCGATGTCGGGTAGGACGCTGGGCCGATCAACTTGCACCGCTTTGCGCCACACGAAGTGTCGTTCGTTGATTGCATCGTAGGCGACCAAAGCTATGCGATAGGTGCCGGGGCGGACAAACGCGTATCCGTTCCAGAGGACTGGCTTGGCCCTCGGCGGCACTGGGCGCAGATCTATACGTGAATAGTCATAGTTACGGGACCATCTGCCGCTTTCGTCAGCGATACCAAAATAGATGTGCCAGTCGGGGCGATGTTCTTTTGCGTGAGCTGAAACGCTGGCGTGCACGCCTACGACGAGACGCTGACTGAAGTCGAGGGTAGGATGGTCGAAATCTACGCGCCAGTCGGGCGCGTGCTGCTCCGGCTCCTCGTACCACGCGACCGGAATAGCCCTGAGACTTGCCTCCTGAGCCGTGGCGACATAAGGCAAGATCACGAACGGGATGAAAAACACGAATCCACGGAGCCGGGCCACAGAAATCTTCCACTGTCCTGCTGACTCGAATTCAATTATGCAAGTGCTTACTCGTCAGTGATGAGCATCACTTGCTTAATTGACGTAATCACCCATTTCACTCAAAACTCTTAGGGTAGGTCATGCCCTAGAAAGGAACAGGTACGGACGAATGCAGCCGCTGTTTCAAGCAACGCGCATGAGACCAGAGATACCCAATCCCTTCGGGATTGTCAGGGTTGTTGTACGTATAGACTAGGGCGCAGGGATCGGGAGGCTCTTCCACAATGCCCACACCGCAGAAACAGCACTGGTACTCGGTTTTCTTCATCGGAGCACTGTAACCCGATCACGTACCGCTTCCCACGACGACTGTTGAAATCAATGCCTTAGCACTCAAATTCCGACTTGTTTCGATTCACTTCTATAGCGTTTGAAACGGAAGATGAGTCAGGAATCTGCGCCGGGGCCAATGGCCACCACAAAGTAAGTAGCCGGTGTTGACCCTACGTTGTTGATTCCGTGCTCGTCATTCGAGCGCACGAAGCCGACCGAGCCCGGCCCCAAGCGGTGTCGTGTTCCGTTCACCGTCAGTTCTACGGTGCCCTCGCGGATCAGCCACATTTCAGAATGCTGGTGGTGATGGGGAGGATGGGGTGCGCCGCCGGGCGGCAACGTCGTTTCGTGCACCTCGAGGGATTCACCCGTTGCCAGCTTGCCTTTCAGTATTGCCCGGAACTCTGCGCCGTTTGACGTTTGAACCGGCAGCTTATCATACGGATACATTGTCGACGGCAAGGCAGCCGCCTGCTGGTCAGAGTTTTTTGCGCTCAGCAATGCTGGCAGGAGCGCGCCGGAGAGCGCGGAGCATAATTCGCGACGAGTCAGGTCCATCGGAACTCCTTTCTCACCCAGCATACTCGAACGCGCCGGGGCGATGAGCGAGATGGGGATATCACGACAGTTGAGTGATATTCTCTCAGCCACCGATAAGTTCGAGCTTTATGACTACAGCGACTCATTCAGTCTTAAAGGCTCTCCGTGACTGGATGTCGAAAGCAGGCGGCTACAGTTTTCGCCCTGTGTAGTATCAAAACATTGCACAGGAGCGATGATGGATCTCGGAGATCACCTACGCACGACGGGCGGCGCTCTCAAGAACTGGGCGGTGGCCCAGCTTCAGGACTCCGTGGCGGTCGGAGTACTCTGGCTGATCGGACTTTATGTTCTGCACGTCCCGCTGGCTCCCCTTTGGGCGGTGATCGCAGCCGTACTCCAGATCGTGCCGCACCTGGGACCGATCCTCGGGCTATTGGGACCCCTTCTCACTGCAACGATCAAGTCGCGGGATTGGCAGCACCCGCTCGGTGTGCTCGTGCTTTATGCCGTCATTGTCGTGCTGGACGGGCTCCTGCTGCAGCCATACATCATGAGAAGGACGGCGAAGGTGCCGATCTGGGCATCCGTTCTGGCGCCGATCGTGCTGGGAGTACTGTGGCCATTCTGGGGAGTGCTGGTGGCCGCACCCTTGCTAGCGGTGCTGTATGCATACCGGGCACGAGAAGACAAAATTCAGCAACAGCATGGCAACAGTGACCCGGCTCCGCCCAAGATCAATGAATGAAATGACAGGGCAGGAGCGGCAAACATCTGTGGTGCAGCGCGCACGCCGAACAGCGCCGAGGAAAGCAGTACAGAAAGAGCGCCCGCGAAAAATCATCCGGAGTCAGCACGGCGAGTGAGATCGGAATTCTTTTCGCGAATTTAGCTCCACCGGGACGCACCTAGATACGATGTATCATTTATGCGGCTAGAAGTGCCGAGACTCCCAGGAGCCCTTTGTCGTGTCGTTTTTTCCGAGCCTAGTTTTGCAAACACGCGTCAGGTTCGTGGCTTTCGTAACGATTTCCTTCATCTATCTCGCACAGTGTTTCAGTACTCTCCGTCTCGTCAATGACGGCGTCGGCTATTTGCTACAGGCCAGCTCGGCAGTCGACGGTCACGGTTTTCTCCTGCACGGTGCCCATACTATGCGTCCGCCAGGTTATCCCGCGCTCATCTTCGGACTGTCGAAAATCGGCCTGGGAACTTCGTGGGCGATTGTTGGACTCAACTGCATTTTTCTTGGGGTCGGGATATGGGCCGCGTACTTTGTCCTAAGGCATTCTTTTGAATTTTCAGACATAACCGCCCAACTCATCTCACTCGGCACGCTGTTGTCGCTGGTCATGATTAGAAATGTGACGTACCCGCTGAGCGACATCTGTTTCTTCGGCGCTTCCGTTCCGTGCCTGCTGGGAATGCTGCGCGCCGAACGCGAAACCGGGGTTCGTCGGCTGGTGATTCTGGCGCTGCTGGCTCCGCTCATCGTGCTATGTATCGAACTGCGCACCATCGGACTGTTTTTGGTTCCGGCCTTTTTCTGGGCGGCGCTGGGCGGCATGGAAGGCTGGCGGAAGGTCTATCCAGTGATCCAGCGCTATTGGCTGGCAGTCGCTCTGGTTGGCATGATTGCGATTGCTGCGGCTGTTCCGTTGCTTGTCCATTCGCAATACTTCCAATTTAATCTGCCGATGTTTCGTCATCGCGGTATTTACCGCAGCATTGCCTTCAATATCGAATATCAAACTGGGGACTGGGGCGAAATGGCGCTGAATGTTCCTATTTCCAGGATCCCAGCGGCGTTCGGTATCGTTTTGCGGATGTGCGGCGGAATGGCAATCCTCCTGGCAACCGTGGGTTTTTGGCTAAGACGCCACAACTTTGACTCGGTTGCAGTGTATGTACTGGGATTCTCAGCAGTGATCTTCGCCTATCCGTGGCAAGACTCCAGGTTGTGGCTGCCGATTCTTCCCTTCCTGATGGGCTACACGCTACTCGGGCTGCAACGTTTGATTCCGGGAGAGATGCGCAAACCAATACTTTCGGTCTATGGCGTGTACTTCTGTCTCCTGGGAATCGCAGCGCTTGCCTTCAGCACGCGGCTGACATTCGCGGGGCCGCGTTTTGCAGACATTTACGGCGACGGCCATTTTCGCGCGACTTACAAATTTGCCCTGCAGGGGGAAGCGCCGACCAATGCCGGCGCGATCGATGCCGACGGCCTTTACCTTCTGCGCCGGTACGAGTGGCGGGCTAAAGCAGCGGGCCCGATGCTCTCTCAACATTGAGGTGGCGGGAAGATTCGTTCCGGATCGAAGCGCAGCGCCAGCGAGAATGATGGTCGCCAACTGCTTACGGATGCGTCGGAGATTTTTCAGATCGGAGGCATCGATGAAGACCGTCGCTGCGATGTTCTTACTGTCCTGCTGCGCGTTCGCTCAAGACAAGGCTGCCATTGCCGCGGCGGAAGCGGCCTGCGGGCCCGCGAACGCAGTGTTCGAGTTCACGCCGGATAACGGCAGGCATCCCACGCCAAAGACAGAAAGCGACAAGGCTCTGATTTATGTCGCAGTCAGAGCTCCGGGCGTAGTGAACTTCGCTGCCGACGGGAAGTGGCTTGGCGCGGTGAAGCCGGGTGGCTATTTCTTTGCTTCGCTCGATGCGGGCGAACATCATCTTTGTGTGACGAGCCACGTCGCTCTGTGGAAGGGCCCGTGGCTGCACTCATTGCAGGCGAAGGCTGGCGAAACGTATTACTTTCTTGCCCGCTACACCGGAGGAAGCAACAGCGAGCTCATGCTGATCCCGGTCGACCCAGACGAAGGCAAGGATCTGGTCGCAAGATCGAAATTCAGCGATTCTCATCCCAAATAGTAGAGGCAGGACGTTTCGCGATTTCTGCGGAAGGCCGCGTTCAAGCCTTAGGTGCCGGATTTCTGTTCCCGATTTCTACCTGTCCGTGTTCGCGAATGGGAGTTTGCAGCTGTGGTCCGAGCAGCGACGCGGAGTGCGTGTCGAGATAAATCGTCGCGTTCGGATGCTCGCGAATGATCGATGCGGGGTGCATCGGCGAGATCCCGCCTTCAAAACAATCCTTGATTGCTTGCGCCTTGCGCGTATCCGGCACGACCGCGAGGATTTCGTTGGCTTTGAGAATCTGGCGAGCTGACATCGAGATTGCGCGTTCCGGCACCTGGGCGATGGTGGCAAACCAGGCTTCGCCCACTTGTTGCCGCCTGCAGGCCTCGTCGAGTTGAACGATGATGTACGGATCTTCGGTTTTGAAGTCCGCCGGAGGATCGTTGAATGCGATGTGGCCGTTCTCTCCGACGCCGAGAAAGGCGATGTCGATGGGCGCCGATGCGAGTTCCTTGCCGACCCGCTGCACGACTTCTTCGGGATGCGGCGAATCGCCATCGAGCAGATGAAATTTACGGATTCCCGTCTTCTGCACTAACTGCTCCAGGAGCATCTTCCGAAAACTTCCGGGGTGCGAGAGTGGGAGTCCAATGTACTCGTCCAAATGGAAAGCCTCCACTTTCGTCCAGTCGATGTGGGGCATCTTGGTGAGCGCGTTGAGGAATTCCAGTTGAGATGCGGCAGTCGCTGCGATGATGCGCGCTTGCCCGCGGGTGGCGATGGCTTTGCGCATCGCTGCAGCGGCTTGTTCGGCGGCAGCATGCCCCAACTTCACTTTGTCTTGGAATACGCGGATGAGCATAAGAGTCTAAGCTCCGGAAGAACGCATTATAAGCGTTGGATGAAACAATCTCGACGAAGTGAGATCGATTTTCACGATGTGAAATTCTCAATACTGCGACTGGCTTCACTAGCGCAATTGTTGTATCACTACATTCTTATGGAACGAATGATACGTACCGCTCTCTTTCTGTTGGCAGTTCCGCTGTTCTTCTACTCTGCAGTCTCCGCACAAACCATACAGGTCGATACGCAACGCGTGGTGAATACGTTTCGTCCGCGGTACGCGCTGGGCTCGACCGTAGACCGCATTCCAAGCAATGCTACGGACACGTTCTTCCGTCCGGATCAAATGAAGCAGATACTCTCCGCAGGATGGGGAGTCATCAGCTATCGCCAGAACACTGACCTTTTTGTGCAGGCCTGGCATTGGAATCCGAAAGGCAAATGGAGCGATCCGTCTGGGAAGGGATATTTTGTCGGCGATGCGACTCCGACCAAAGAACAGATCCGGCATTCGTATGGCTACTCGTTGCCGCATCGCGGATTCACGCGCAATGGCGGAACGGAATTCGATGGCTTCTCACGCCTGGATGACGGCGATCTCGAGACGTATTGGAAGAGCAATCCTTACCTGACGAAAGATTTCACCGGAGAGGACGATTCGCACCATCCTCAGTGGGTGGTTATAGGATTCGAAAAACCTGCAAGCGTTGACGCCATTCGCATCGCGTGGGCTGAACCCTATGCGAAGAATTATGAAGTGCAGTACTGGGTTGGTGACGGCGACGCGATGGACGAGCCGCTGAAAGGGCAATGGAAAACGTTTGGCGCAGGAACGATCACCGATGGCAAAGGTGGAACAAGTGCCTTGCGCCTGGCTGCTCAAGCGGTTCAGACGAAGTTTGTACGCCTGGTCATGACGCAATCGTCGAACACTTGCGATTCGCATGGCTCTGGTGACCGCAGGAATTGTGTTGGTTATGCAATCCGCGAACTGTATCTCGGGACCGTGGGCAATTCGGGCCAGTTTCAGGATCTGCTGCAGCACACTCCCGATCAAAAGCAGACGCTGACGTATTGCTCGTCGGTCGACCCATGGCATCAGGCGTCCGATCTCTATGTCGCTCCCGACCGCATGGAATCTGGAGATCAGCCCGGCTTCGATCTTTTCTTTACGAGCGGGATCACTCGAGGATTGCCTGCGATTGTACCCATTGCGATGCTCTACAGCACTCCTGAAGATGGAGCGGCGCAGATGTCATACCTGAAGAAGCGCGGTTATCCGATTTCCTACGTTGAAATGGGAGAGGAACCCGACGGCCAGTACATGCTGCCGGAAGACTATGCAACTTTGTATCTGCAATTTGCGGCCGCGCTGCACAAAGTAGATCCCGAGTTCAAACTTGGAGGGCCGGTGTTCGAAGGAGTCACGGAAGACATTAAAGCGTGGCCCGATTCGCAAGGACGGACGTCATGGCTCGGCCGCTTCCTGGATTACTTGCGAGCTCACAACCGGCTGCAGGACCTTGCGTTCATGTCGTTCGAACATTATCCGTACGATGGGTGCGAGACTCCCTGGGAAAATCTCTATCAGGAGCCGCAGTTGATCGAACACATCATGCAGGTATGGCGCGATGACGGCTTGCCTCCGAATACCCCGTTGCTCGATACGGAGACCAACGATCATGGAGGAGAAGCGGCGGTCGACATCTTCGGAGCGTTGTGGCTGGCTGACTCGTTCGGAGGTTTTCTTACCGCAGGAGGACAATCGACGCACTACTATCACGACCTGCCGTATTCACCGCCGCACCCGGCATGCGCGAACAGCTGGGGCACGTATCACATGTTCATGGTCGACGATCATTACCAGATCCGCGAGCGGACGTCGCAGTACTATGCGACGCAGTTGATGACGCAACAGTGGGCTGAGCCGGTAGACACGGATCATCGGCTTTGCACCGCATCGAGCGACATTCGTGACGAGCAGGAACACACGCTGGTCACTGCGTACCCTTTGCTGCGCCCTGATGGTCAATGGTCGCTGATGATCATCAACAAGGATCACGATCATGCGCATGATGTTCACATCGTTTTCCACGGAGAAAATGGTGAGCAACACTTTGAGGGAAAAGTCACGACCATCACCTACGGGAAAGAACAGTATCAGTGGCATCCCGACCGCAAAAAGGGACATGCCGATCCGGATAAGCCGCCTGCGACTTCGTCGGCTGCGGCCGGGCAGGATACGGTATTTACGTTGCGGCCGGCTTCCGTAACAATCTTGAGAGGAAAGATTGGACGCTAAGGATCAACAATGAGTCTGTATTGCGCGACCGGGGGCGTGGATTGCGATCTTGCGCCGCAACTGCAATCCATATTCGTTGATGCTGTTGAGAAGATCGGGAACCCCAAGAAGGTTCTTGCGATCCCTCCGGATTTCACCCGCGTGCATTCGGCCGCGGGCCCTTTGACTAGTATTGCATGGGAGCATTACGGCAACCGTCTGCAAGCAGTCCTGCCTGCACTCGGAACGCATACTCCCGTCAGTTCCGAGCAAAGCTCTCGCATGTTCGGAAACGTGCCCTCGGAACTCTTTTGTGTCCACAACTGGAGAACCGATGTAGAGACAATTGGCGAGGTTCCGGCGTCGTTCATCGCGGAGCAGTCCGAAGGCACGCTCAATTATTCGTGGCCGGTGCAAACGAACCGGCTCATTCTGCGCGGCGGTTTCGATCTGATTCTTTCGATTGGTCAAGTCGTTCCGCATGAAGTCGCCGGAATGGCGAACCACAGCAAGAATGTCCTTATCGGTTGCGGAGGGCGCGAAGCCATCAATCGCAGTCATTACCTGGGAGCGGTCTACGGGATGGAGCGCATCATGGGACGAGCCGCGAATCCTGTCCGCAATGTTTTCAACTATGCTTGTGATCGGTTTCTCAAAAATGTTCCGATCGTCTACGTGCTTACCGTCGTTGGTCGCACCGAGAAAGGGAAGCTGGCGATTCGTGGCTTATATGTTGGAGACGATCTGGAGTGCTTCCAGCGCGCTTCGGAACTGAGCCTGAAGGTCAACTTCGACGTGGTTGATCAGCCTTTTCAAAAATGCGTGGTCTACCTTAATCCCGACGAGTATCACAGCACATGGCTCGGAAACAAAGCGATCTATCGAACCAGGATGGCCCTGGCAGACGGCGCGGAGTTGATCATTCTCGCGCCGGGTGTAAGAGAATTTGGAGAAGACAAAGGCATTGATCTACTGATTCGCAAATATGGGTATCGAGGAACGCCGGCAATACTCGAGGCGGTGAGCAGGAACTCTGATCTTGCAGGCGATCTGAGCGCGGCAGCTCACCTGATCCACGGATCGTCAGAGCAGCGCTTCACGGTTCGATGGTGTCCTGGGCATTTGAGCGAAGAGGAAATCCGCGGCGTCGGCTACGAATACGGGGATCTGCAGCAGATGCTCAAACGGTACGATCCTCGAAGAATGATCGGTGGGCACAACCGGATCCACGGCGAAGATGTTTATTTCATCGATAAGCCCGGCCTAGGGCTGTGGGCTCAAGCCTCGAAGTTGGAAGAGCGCGAGACGGTGTCGTAGGCAGCGTCTGGGTTTGCAACTTGGGAGGGCAACAGCGATTTCTGCGGATCAATGACGAGCCACGCGAGCGCTCCCACTCCGCACAGAACCGCGGCGACCATGAACGAAGCAGTCCAACCAAACCGTTGCGCGATCCACGGAGTAAGCGAAGCGGTGATGGCCGCGCCGATTTGATTGCCCATGTTCATGAATCCGGAGACGCTGCCGGACGATCCGCCTGCGATGTCAGCCGTGAGGGACCAGAAGGAGCTCTGCGAAAGATAGATGGCGCCCGCTCCTCCGGCGAGTACGAGGCTGGCGACGCGAGCGCTGTGTACTTCTGATCCGAACGCCAAAAAGATTCCCGCGAGCGCCAGAGCGAAGGCAGCCAGGATGCAGCGACCGAGTCGCGGCCCCTTCCATTTTGTGAGACGGTCGTTCAAAAATCCGCCCAACAGACAACCAACCAGCATCGCGATGAACGGCAGCATGGAGTAGAAGGCGCTGGTTTTCAGATCCAGACCGCGAACCTTGGCCAGATATCGAAAGAACCAGGCGAAAAAGATCCATGCGGCGTACCCGTAGCAGAAATAACTGACCGTCACGGCGATCACCTCTTTGCTGCGCAGAACGCGCCCCCAGGGGATGAGGGATTTCGAGTGAGACGGCGATTTGCCCGGAGCATCCGACGTTGATAAGGTCAATCCCGATTCGATGGCGGCCAGTTCTTCCGACGAGACGCGAGGATGTTCGCGCGGAGTGTCGCGGGCAATCACGTACCACACGGCGGCTGCGGCGAACCCTATGATGGAACAGACGACGAACGATGAACGCCACCCCCAGCGAATCATCATGAAGGTAATGAGAGGCGGAGTCAGGCCGGCGCCGGCGCCAACGCCTGCGAAGATCCAGCCATTGGCGATTCCTCGCTCGGGAACAGGAATCCAGCGCGAGATGAGCTGATTTGCGGATGGGTAGATGACGGCTTCGCCGGCGCCAAGGAGAAAACGAATCAAGACAAAGAGCAGGAGTGCGCCCGCAAATCCGGAGGGCACGAGTGCGGTCAGAGCGGTGAAGATTCCCCACCAGATCACACCCGCGGTCAGGATGCGACGTGAGCCGAATTTATCCGCGAGTCTGCCCGCGACGGTCTGGAAAAGCGCGTAGCCCACCAGCATGGCGCTGAAAATCTTGCCGAGTTGGACATCGGTGAGACTGTAATTGGAAGCGATGGGGCCTGAGGCAATGGAGATGTTGACGCGATCGAGATAGGAAACCGCGCTGAGGATGAAAAGCCAGAAGATCAACAGCCAGCGGACGTGAGTGGCGTGAGGCTTTTCCAAATCAAGCTCCGATTCTTACTCGCTTCGAATGGTTCGCCCGAATGAGGCTGCGCAACTCAGAATCAAGCCGCATGCTCGCGAAGCACCTTGGATATGGCTTCCGCCACGATTTTGTCCTCTCCGGGCTGAAGCTGGAACGAGTTCATTATCAAGCCGGGACGATCTTCGCCGCCGCCGATGACAATCGACGGTGTAGAAGCGCGTAACAACTTGGAGGCGTCATTTGGTTTCAGAGGAATTTTGGTTTCGTCCCAGGTAATCTGCATGTGCGGGACATGATTCGCGATATCGGGAACGAAGAATGATGTGCTGACGCCCGGGACCTTGGTGAGTTCCTTGGAAATTGTTTCGAGGCGGCCCTGCCATTCTTTTGCTAGTGCCTCGTGGTCTTCCGCCAGGAAAAGTTCGAGAGCCTTCACCATGCCAAGGATTTCTTCTTTGCCGACTTTTTGGCTGCGTCCGATGGTGTCTTCGTACGGGCTGTTATTCAGAAGGGCGTTGGCGACCATCTCTTTGCGGCCGATAAGAAGTCCGGCGCACTGTGGCCCGCGGATGGCTTTGCCGCCGCTGAAGGTGATCAAGTCATATCCCATGACAGCGTAGTCCCACAGGTGGGAGACAGGCGGCGTGTCAGCCGCGGCATCGATCATGGTTGGAAGGTTGAATTGCTTTGCAAGCCGCAGCCACTCGTCGACTTTGATCTTGCCAGCGGCGTTGGCGAAGTTGCTGAAGTGCATCATCGCGGTGCGATCGTTGACGGCATTCCGAAGGTCGTCCACGGTCTCGACTTCGACGAGCTTCACGCCGGTTGAGCGCAACTGATGATCGAAGGGATTGCGGTGCGATTTCTGGATAATGACTTCCGACTTCAACCCGGTCAGATCGGGCAATTGACGAATGTATTGCTCATTGCTGCCGGTAAGGATTCCAGCCAGGCCGGATTCAATGGCGGCAGCTGCTCCGGAGGTTACGAGAGCCGTGTATCCCTGCGGGAGTTTGAGCATCTCGGCTATGCGATTACCAGCCGCAACTTCAAGTTCCGGGATGCTTACGAAATGACGAGCGGCCATCGTCATGACGGCTTCGAGTTCCGGATGAGGAAGCGAGCCGCCGAGCGTAGTCATGGTCCCTTCACAGTTGATGACGGTGCGAACGCCCAATTCTTCATAAGGATTCCCGGTCTGCCCAAAGCCGGTGACGCGCGTCGTGGGAGTGGATGCTCGCTTGGCGGCAAACAATTTTCGTGGCGATAATGCGGTGCCGGCAATGAGCGTCATTGTGCCAAGAAAGCCTCGGCGGTTCGATCGTAGTGGCATAGGAACTCCTGCTTTCACTTTCGCGTCTTCGCGGCGATGCAATTGATCTCAACCAGGGAATCGCCCGGCAGGGCGGCAACAGCCACCGTGGTGCGGGCTGGGCCGCCATGCGGGAAATAGGTGGAGAACACTTTGTGCATTCCATCCCAGTGCTCAATATTGACGAGGAAGACATTCATCTGAAGCACGCTGTCCATAGTTCCGCCGCCAAGCTCGACCAGACCTTTGATCTTGTCCATGACGATCTTGGTGTGCCCTTCGATGGTCCAGTCCTTGTGATCTTTGTCGTGTGCACCTACGCCGGAGATGTAGAGGACGCCATGGTGCTCGACGATCGGCATGATGACGTCTTTTTCTCCACCGGGCTTGCCCTCGCCGTTTAGCTTGCGAATTCCATTTTCAGCCTGCGGAGTGGTCGCTGCAGCGCGAGTGGAAAGCGTTGCTGAGGTGATGCCGAATGCTGAAAGCAAAGTTGCGAATCGTCCTGCAAATGATCGACGCGTGTAGTTCAGATTCATAAGTTTGCTCCGTTGATGAAACTAAAAGCTGGCCGAGCATGCTACAGCAACATCAGGCGAGCCCTTGCGTACGAATTTGGGCGGCAGCTTTCATGCCGCCTCGCAAGCGCGCGTCCACCGGCAACGATGCTGTTTGCGAAGGAGATGGAAAATATCCCAGCTCTCTTGAGATTTGTAATCCGACTTGCTGAATCATTGGGGCGAGTTGGCGCAGCCGAGAGATGGCCATTCGCAAGGTTGGTGCGGTTACGCTGAGGCTGGCATTGACAGCGCCGGCATTGTCCCAGATTGGAGCGGCGATGCAGCGGATGTGCATCTCGTGCTCCTCCAGATCGCAGGCATAGCCTTGCTTGCGAATGCGGAACAACTGCGCCTCGAGTTCCTGAAGGTTGCCAACAGTGTTTGGTGTAAATCGCTTGAAAACGACTTGCGACAGGACCAGGTTACGCTCCTCGGGAGGCATATAGGCGAGCATCACTTTGCCAACCGCGGTGCAATAGAGTGGGACTGCGGCTCCGATCCGTGAGTGAATACGGAGTTGCTCCATAGAATCGAGTTTCTCGACGTAGACTGCGGAAAGGCCGTGCCGCACGGTTAAATGGGTGGTTTCGCGCGTCTGCCGATTCAGTTCTTGAAGGTGGGGAAGGCTGACACGCCGGATATCCAACTGTCCGAGCGCGGCCTGTCCGATGGAGAAACAGGCCACGCCCAGGTGATAGACGCTGTCAGTGCCACAAGCCAGAAAGCCCGCGTGCTCCAGATTCGCGAGAAACCGGTGCACGGTGCTCACCGGCAATCGCGACCGCTCGGCGACCTGCTTTGCAGTCAGGCCCGAAGGAGAAGCACTGAACAACTGAAGCAGTGATAAGCCGCGCTGCAAAGCGGTGATGTTATAGGTTCGCCTCGGAGATCTGACCATGATCTGCCCTTGAATCCGGATCACACAATGAAAGTGCAAATTATCTGATGAAAGTCAGTTTTCCGCAATAGGGTTTTATGATTGTTGCCCTAGATCCTGCCAAATTTCTTAACGGCTTCCAGGATGGATTTCATTTGATCGATCACCGGATACATGGAGTGCTCTTTGAAATCCATCTGTTGGGCCATGGCCAGAATTTCTTTGGCTTTTTCCTTGGGGACGACAACCACGCCGTCACTGTCGGCAGTGACGATGTCGCCGGCGCGGACTTCAACTCCGTCGCACTTCACCGGAATTTGCGACCCGCCGAAGCGATAGTGATGGACGGAGGTGGAAGGAACAATTCCGGTGGCGTAGACGGGAAATTCCAGCTTGCGGAGATAGGCGACATCGCGCACTCCGCCATCGATCACGGCACCGGCGTAGCCTCGAGCGTACATTGCCGTTCCCATCAGTCCGCCCATGCCTGCGATGTTCTGGCCATCTTCGACAACCATGACGTAAACGGAGTCCGGCGATCCTTCGTCGATGGCCGCGAGCATTCCGTTGAGGGCACCGGGGTCCTTATTGCCTTCGTCTTTCTTCAATAAAACGGTGCGGGCGAAGCCGGCGAACTTGGTGGTGAAAATCGGTTGCATGCGATGGCTCATGTACATCCGTTGACCGGTCAATTGTTCGAGGGCATCTGAAACGGAGGCGACCTCGACGTGCCGATAGCCGGCGAGCAAGTCGGCATCGCTCTGATCTTGTGCCTGGGCTGCAAAGACGTGAACTGGGCGGGCGCTCTGAACGGCGACTACTGCAACGAGCGCGAATATACAGGCGAAAATGATTGCGACAGAAATTGTGATTCGGGAAAACTTGTTCACCTCATCCTCCTAGATGTATATATGTGCGCGGACTCTCCTGCTGCCCTGAAAGCGCAGAGGAAAATCAAATTGGTGGGAAGGATACTGGAAATGAAAATTGAAGCAACACAACTATCCGTGAAAACTGCAATGCTCGCGTTCGCAATTGTCTTCTTTCTGACGACAGGTCTTACGCCCCTTGCAGGGGCGCAGGACCACAAAGCCGTAAACCTGTCTGCTGCCAAAGGTCTACCCTTCAGTGACGGCATTGTCGCGGGCAATACATTGTACGTCGCCGGGCAAGAGGGAAGCGATGATTCTGGCAAACTGGCTTCGGGAGGCATCGGTCCGGAGACAACTGCAGCGCTGCACAACGTCGAGAAGGTGTTGAAAGCCGCGGGTTTCGAACTCAAGGATGTGGTGAATGTCACGGTGTATTTAGCCGACATCAAGGAATTTCCCGACATGAACAACGTGTACAAATCTGTGATGCCCGACCCGAAGCCAGCCCGTGCCACAGTGCAGGTTGCAGCACTGGTGGGCAATGCTCGGATCGAGATTGCCGCCATCGCGGTGAAACGGAAGTAGTTGGCCTGGCGAGCGTCAAGAGGAGTTGAGTGGGAGGTGCTGGACTCCTGCATCGAGCGAGCGGTAATTGACACCAGTGCTCGAGGTGCGATAAATCATCGTTCAGCACGAATCCCTCGATTTCATCTCGCGGGTCCAACTTTCATTGCATGGAAATCGTGAGAGTTGTGGTGCATCATGGGGCGCGTCTCGAAACGCGGCGACGCGCCCGCGCCACATCGGGGGGGTTGCCACTTAGCGTTGATGTTGATCTTCTAGCCTGGTACAGGCAGACTGGCGGATGCGGCCGATTGCCGCGGTACGAATGATTCGTTATTTTCGACCTGATGTCATCACAGCCATAGTCCTGGGAGTCTGCGCGGTTGCCGGTCAGGCGCAGACCCTGAAGAGTCCAGCGGTGAAGCCCGGAGCGAAACTGGGGAAGCAACTGTTTGCTTCGAATTGCACCGCGTGTCACGGCATCGATGGCAAGGGCAGCGAGCGAGCGCCCAACATTGCCGATGCTCCGGCAATGAAGAGCCGTTCGGATTCAGAGATTTTCGGAATCATCCATGACGGCATTTCGGGCACGGGCATGCCCGCATTTCATGCTCTGAGCACTGCACAGATCCACGCGATCGTGGCGCATCTGCGGGCGCTGGAAGGGCCAAGCCAAAATGTTGCAGTGACAGGGAACGCGGAGAAGGGCAAAACGCTCTTCTTTGGAAATGCGGAGTGTTCCCGGTGTCACACGGTTGCTGGCGAGGGAGGGCTGACCGCGCAGGATCTGTCGGAGTACGCACGCGGCCACGGCCCGGATCAAGTGAGAGCTGCGATCCTGCATCCGGCTCCTTCCGGAAGAATGCGGCCGGTGAAAGTGACCCTTCGCGGTGGTCAGCAGTATGAAGGGCTGCTGCGGAATGAAGATAATTTCTCGTTTCAGTTGCAGACGGCGGATGGGCGATTTCATTTTATTGCGCAGTCCGACGTCGAGAAGACGGAAGCCGCACCGAATCTCGTGATGCCCAGCGACTACGGTTCCCGGTTAAATACAACGGAAGTCGACGATCTCATCGCTTACCTGACGAAAGTTGCAAGTACGAGCAAAGCGGCAACTGAAACCAAGCGGAGGAGGGAATACCTGGGTGAAGAATGAGAGGCTGTCAGCACGGCGCATGCAAGATTCTGTCGCAAGATCGTGGGCTGGGCGGTGGCCGCGGATCTGTCTCGTCTTGGCAATGGTTTTCTCAGCAATTCCTTCGTTCTCTCAAGCGCAAACAAAACCTAAGCGAAGCTTCGAACTGCAGGGGATTTCGCCGGAATTCTGGAACCTGGTCGATCGTGATGCGAAGTTGAGTGTTGTCGCCTCGGGCTTCGGATTCACGGAAGGCCCGGTGTGGGACGAAGCGGGCTTCCTGTATGTGAGCGACGAGACGATCAACAAAATTTACCGTGTTTATCCTGACGGGAAGAAAGAGGAACTGATTTCGCTGGGAGATCCGGACGGCAATACATTTGACCGGAAGCACCGGCTAATCGATTGTGCGAGTTGGCTGCGAGCCATCATCGCGGTGAGTCCCGATGGGAAGTACGAGGTTCTTGCGGATCACTACGAAGGCAAGAAACTGAATACACCCAACGATGTGGTTAGCGGTCCGGACGGCGCTTTGTACTTCACCGATCCCACTCTGGATTTTGAGACTGGAGCGAAGCAGGAACTCGATTTTCAGGGCGTCTACCGCCTCGATTCGAAGGGAAGTCTGCGGCTACTGACGAAGGATTTGAGTCAGCCGAATGGTTTGGCGTTTTCGCCGGATGGGAAACGTTTCTACATTGACGACAGCGAGAAGAGAAATATTCATGTCTACGATGTCGCGACCGATGGGGGCATCACGAACGGTCGCATCTTCGGCGAGGAACCTGGAGGAAAAGGCGAAGGGGTTCCCGACGGAATGAAAGTGGACAAAGAGGGAAACCTATTCGTGACCGGCCCGAAAGGAATATGGGTGTGGGATGCGAACGGGCATCATCTCGGCACGATCGTGATGCCGGAGCAACCGGCTAATCTGGCCTGGGGTGATAAAGATTACCGCACGCTGTACATCACCGCGACCACATCGGTTTATCGCCTGCGCATGAAGACGGAAGGATTCGTGCCGTATTTGGCGTCCCATTAGTGCGAAAGGGAAAAGGTGAAAATGTCGCTGCCCGCGGCGATGGTTACGTATTGCGCTCCATCCACGGCGTAGGTCATCGGGGAAGCGCTCATCAATTGCCCGGTATTGAAATGCCACAAGGGACGACCAGTTGTGGCGTCCACGGCTTCGAGCATGCCCGCGTCGTCTCCGAAGAAGAGTAATCCGCTAGCGGTGGTCATTGTGCCCGCCCAGGAATGGGCCTGCCCAACCTGAGGATAACGCCACGCCGGTTTTCCGTCAGCCAGTGAGAGAGCGAGCAGGATTTTCTGCGAATTTTCATCCGGTACATGCTTTGTGCCGGTGTTGTAGTAGGTCTGTCCTTTGATGAACGCTTCCGGCTTGGCATAGTAGATATTGCATGCCTGGAGATCGAGCACGTAGAACAATCCGGTATTGGGATTGTAGGACGGGGAAAACCAGTTGGTTGCGCCTTCGATTCCGGGGCAGATGTAGGTGCCGTCGGCGGTAGGAATCTTGCCCGACAGAATGGGGCGGCCGGACTCATCGATACCGGTGGCCCAGTTCACCTTGTCATCGAAGCGGGTAGCGCGCAAAAACTTCCCGTTCGTCCGGTCAAGGACGTAGAAAAAGCCATTGCGATTTGCCTGCACGAGCAGGTGCCGCGGTGAACCGTTCTCCTGGGTATCGATCAGGACCGGGGTTTCGTCGGCGTCGTAGTCCCACAGATCATGCGGAGTGAACTGGAAATACCAGCGCAACTCGCCGGTGTCGGCATTAATCGCGAGCACGCAGGCGGTATAGAGATCATCACCGGGGCGAGTGTCGCCGACAAAGTCAGGGGCGGCGTTGCTGGTGGTCCAGTACAGCGTATTTAGCTCGGGGTCGTACGTTCCGGGCATCCATGTTGTGGCTCCGCCGTAAAGATAGGCGTTGCCGGGCCAGCTGGAAGAGCCGAACTCGCCGGGACCCGGAATAGTCCAAAGATGCCACTTCTGCTTTCCGGTGATCGCATCGAAGGCGACCAGGAAGCCGCGAACGCCGGAATCTCCGCCGGACGTACCCACGATGATCGTGCCGTTTACCGCCAGAGGCGCGCTAGTGGCACCGTAATGCTTAGTCTTGTCGGCGTACTCGATGTCCCAGATCAGGCCGCCGGTCCTGGCGTCGAGCCGCAGCAGGTGCGCGTCATCGGTTTCTGAGTAAACTGAATCTTGCCAGACGGCAACGCCGCGACTTTTGTGAGCTGCTGCATCGTCGAGCAGGCCGGGACTGATCGGGCGCTGGTAGTGCCACAGAGTACGTCCGGTCTGGGCGTCCAGGGCGAAGACATCATTCGACGAGGTGATGTACATAATCCCTCGCACTACGACGGGAGTCACTTCGAGTCTTTGCGTATTTCCAGAATGGAAGACCCATGCGGCCCGAAGTTGGCTCACATTGGACGCGTTGATTTCCTGCAAGCTGCTGAAGCGGCGTCCGGTGTAGTCGCCATTGTAAGAAGGCCAGTTTTCGCCCACAGGAGTTTTCAAAAGATCTTGTGCGGTTACGTGGGCCACACCGGTGGTTGTGGGTTCATCCTGTGCGAAGGACAGAGATCCGGAAAGCGCCGCACAGAGCAGCAACAAGGCAAGATTTCTCATTTCAGCGATTTTCCCCGTTATCGACGAACAGTTCCTGCAGTGCGCCGCGATCGAGCCCACCATTATCGACGAGATGCAGCGATAGCCGCGCGGCTTTTCCCGGCGGAGTGATTTCTGTTTGAATCGTCGCGGCTTCGGTCGGTGTCACGTCGGCGACGCTGCTGGTGCCTGTGGCAGCGCCTCGATGATCGTACCAATGCGCCACCAGGTGTCCGGCGAAGAAAACTCCGAAAGATCCGGAGAGGGCAATCTTGCCATTCGGCGTGCGGCTGGCTTTCAAGGGCTGAATCAGAATGCCGGGCTCGGTCGCGCCGTGGAACTCAGATCCCGCTCGCGTCGGAAACCATTCGGTGTCAAATGTGCAGGACTCGGCGGGGCGCAGGTGACACATCGGACTATTCAATTCGGCCTCGAGATAATAGGGACTGGCATCTGGATCGGCGCCCAGGGAGAGTTCGCCATCGTCCTTCAGGTGTGCTTCGAGGCCGTTGGTCCAGAAGATAACGGAAGCTTTGCCCGGATACGGCCTCGACGTTTCATATTGAAATCGCTCCACCATCGCGTAGTGGGTGCTGGCATCGACGACGGCGAGCCATCCCGCAGTGGAGTCGAGCCACAATTCGGCTGCCTGATGAGCATAGTGAACGGCGAAAAGGCCGTCGTCGCGGACCGAGACCCCGCGGTTTTCGGCTGGTCCGTACCGGACGTGGTAGCGATTCAGATAAGTGCTCGCGGGATTTGCGGGAGTGAAGGTCCAGAAATCACGGTTCATCTGGGAACTTGCGCCACCATCACTTGAAAGAATCGAAGTGTTGTACTGAGAAACTGACTGCATCGACCAGTCGACGGTGTGCCCCGTGATGTTCTTCATCGTAGCGTGGAAGTGGATGTTGGGCGAGTCGGCAGCGATCGAGATCGTTCGTACAAACTGGATGCCCGTCTGCGGGTCGGCAGGCCCTGTCAGTTCGATTTCGCACTGCTTTCCTTCCGAAACTTTTCGAAAGGTAAACGGGCTGTCATCGATGACATCCGAGTTCCCAACCCAGTGCTGCTCGTCGTTGTTGCCCTCGGGTAGAAGCCACAGCTTGTCGCCGCCGTAATTGAACCACTGATCGTTGGCGGGAGGGAAATATTTGCCTGCGAGTTTGGGATTCACGAAAAGATAGGGGTGTCCTCCGAAGGTGACCTGGATGAGGCGGCCGCCGTTCTGGGGAACGATGACCAGCTGCAGCCAGTCGTTGGAAATCTGCTGGCCATGCCAGCCTTTGTAATCCGTTTCCTGAACGTGGCATCCCGATCTGGTCGCGCCTGGAGTTTGCGCGTTTGCGGAGAGTGAAAAGGCCGCAAACACAAGGGCGGCGGCTACAGGCTGCAAGCGGGACATTCGAAATAAATTGATGAGGGGACGATAAGTGATCACGATTGGGACCTTGGTTTGATGTCGTCGAGGTTAGCACGAACGAGGCTGATTTTGGGATCTTGGAATCGGAATGAAAGCCAAGAAAACGAAAGTTTTCGTTTTGCGGGAAGGTCGAACTGTGATATACCGTTTCTCAAATGCCGCAGTCGATCTGCGCTTGTGGGAAGCAGTTTTCTTTCATATTTCTTTTGCTCGTCTCCTCGGCCGGGTTCGCTCAAGAACGAACCGTCGATCCGACCTGGCTGCATCGCTATGTCCCCGACCTGAAAGAGGCCCGCGTCGATTTCGCCTCGGCGACTTGCCATTACAAGCCTATGTTTGGCGAAGGCGATCCGGATAGTCGCATTTTGCGGAGTGTTGTCCGGTTCGGCGAGGTGGCTGTCGATGCGCACGGAAAGTGCGAAAGCGCTTCCTACGACCGGCAGGAGGAACTCTATTTTGTTCTCGGCGGCGGCGCGACCCTCGATTACGAGCAGAGCACGTTTCCGATGCGGGCGAACGACTTTACGTATGTAGCTCCGCGGGCGAAGCATTCGCTAAGCAATTCTGGCAACGAGCCTCTGCGCTTGGTTGTGATGACCTTCAGAATTCCGGGCAAAGTTGCAATTAGCGCGCCACCCGCACAACCCAAGATCGTCAACATGGATCAATTGAAAGAGGAGACTGTTTCAGGGCATCCCACGTCGGTCTTATACAAGCTGATGGCTGGCCCGCGCACGGGAAAGCGCGACGCTATCGATGAAGCTTATGTGGTGACCAGCCTTTTCTGGATGGACTTTGCTCCCGGCGGCACAAATTTTCCTCATCATCATGAGACGGCGGAAGAAATCTATCTGGTGGTCGATGGTGAGGGAGACATGGTGGCCGGGGGCGGGATGGACGGGATTGAAGGCCGTCATCGTGCCAAAGCCGGGGATGCGTACTACTTTCGATCCAATTGCACGGTTGGTTTCTACAACGACAACAAGCCTGGAGCAAAATCGCACATTCTGGCGATACGATCGAAGATTCCCCTCCCGCAAGAAGAGGATTAAGCGCGTTAGTCGAACGATTCTGCCGTCCCTGTTTTTCAAGTATTGCGAAGAAATTGAGGAGGCTTCCTGATGAGTGTTCCCAGTTCGAGTCGGCGATCATTTTTCAAATTGATGGCAGCCACGCCGCTGCTAACCCAGATTGCAGCCCGTGATCTCTACGCGCAGGCGGCAGCCGCGGTCGGGAAAGATCCGCGCCAGAACATCTATACCAAGCTCGGTGTTCAGACAGTGATCAATTGCCGTGGCACTTGGACGTACCTGAGCGGATCTCTGGAGTTCCCTGAAGTTCGGCAGGCGCAGCTCCAGGCCGCGGAGCATTTCGTTGACGTGATCGACCTGCAGCGCGCGGTTGGGCGCCGATTGGCGGAGTTAACCGGAGCCGAGTCGGGAATGGTCACTTCGGGTTCGGCGGGTGCAATGGCGGCCGCGACTGCAGCCTGCATTGCCGGGGCGGATGACAAATACATTTGGCAACTGCCGGATACGACCGGTCTGAAGAACGAAGTCGTCATGGTCGGGGGGCGGAGCGCATTCGACAGCGCCATTCGCCTGACCGGGGCCAAGCTGATTCTTGTCTATTCTGCCGATGAATTGGCAAACGCGATCAACGACAAGACGGCAATGATCTACACGACCGATCTCGGGGATAAGCTGGCGCACGAGCTCGCGGTCGCGAAGGATAAAAAAATTCCGATGCTGCTCGATGACGCTGCTGGTATTCCTCCGGTGAGCAACGTGAAGCTCTACGCAACGATGGGCATTGATCTTTATTGCTTTTCGGGTGGGAAGGGATTGTGTGGGCCGCAGTGCAGCGGCCTGCTCTTGGGTCGCAAGGACCTGATTGAAGCTGCGCTGATGAACTCCAATCCTCGCGAAGGAGCGGTTTGCCGACCCATGAAGGTCGGGAAGGAAGAGATTATCGGCGCCCTCACTTCACTCGAGACATGGCTGAACATCGACGAGAAGAAGTTGTATGCGGATTGGAATGCGCGCGTGGACCGCATCCGCAAATTGGTCGAGACTGTGCCTGGAGTGACGACGAAGATCTATGTCCCGGAAGATGGCAATCGGTATCCAACGCTGCGTGTTACGTGGGATCCGCAAGCCTGGAATTTCAGCCCCATGGATTGCGTTACGGCGCTGCGAGCGGGGAACCCGAGAATCGAAGTTCTTGGGCCGGACAATCCAAGCCTGGTCAAAGCGGTTCGAGAAGGGAACCCGAACCCGAATCGTAAAGAGAGGAAGGCTCCCAATTACATCGAGCTGATTTCGATGACCATCAAGCCGGGGGAAGAGATCATCGCCGGACAACGTTTACGAGAAGTGCTTGGCGCGGCGCAGAAGAAATCCGCAGCGTAGAAGGGAAGTGTCGCCTTGAGAAAGACTGTTTCCGCGATTGCACCGATGCTGCTGAGCCTTGCGTTCTTTGCCTGCGTAGGGGCCCGCGCGCAGACTGCGCCGCATGCTGTGGCGCCTCCCCATTCTCAAGCGAATCGTTTCTTGTCTCCCGCAGTCGATGCGGGCGATTATGTCTACATTTCAGGACAAGGGACGCATGGCGCGGACGGAAGTGCGCCTGCGGGTTTCCGGGACCAAGTAAGGCAATCTCTCGACAACATCAAAGCCATTGTCGAAGCGGCGGGATTATCGCTGGATCACGTGGTTTATACGCAGGTCTATCTCGAGAACATGAGCCAGTACGAAGAGATGGATCGCGCGTTCACGGAATACTTCGGCAAGAATTTGCCAGCGCGGGCGGTGCTTGGGGTGGCTCGTGTTCCCGATTCACCGATCCAGATCAGCGCGGTTGCAGTTCGGGATCTGTCAGGACGGCGCGCGATTTATCCTTCCAATTTCGCCAAGGAATCCGTTCCGCCGGGAGTTCTCACGCATGATCGGCTGTTTGTATCGAGCATGCCGGGAAGCGATCCGCAAAGTGGGAAAGTGCCAGACGACCCGGCGGCGCAGGTGGATATGGCGCTCGACCGCATGCAGGCCGTCTGCAAAGCCGCGGGGCTGGATCTCGCCAATATGGTTTTTGTGAATCCGTATCTTACGACTGAGATTCCGGGACGAGTAATGAACCAGCACTATGCCTCGCGCTTCGAATTTGGGAACACACCTGCGCGGGCGACGATCGAAGTCTCGAGCCTGCCGGATGGCGCGCATATCGAGTACACGGGAGTGGCCGTGCGCGATCTGTCTCAACGGAAGGCGATCCGACCCAAGAATATGCCTCCCAGCCCGACAGCGAGTCCGTGCGTGTTTGCGGGTAACACGCTCTATTGTTCGGCGAAGGATGGCTTCATTCCAGGTCCACACGGAGGGGTTTACGCCACGACTCCGAATCACCAGCTTCGCCAGACGATGCGCAACCAACTGGACAATCTGGAAGAAGCGAACATGACCTTTGACGACGTAGTTTCCACCACGGTCTACCTGGACAATCTCGCGGATCAGCCTTCGTATGACGAGGTCTACGCGCAGTATTTCAAAAACACCCTGCCGGCAAGCACGACCGTACAACAAATCGCGCCGACGGAGCGAAAGGCCGACAAAGAGGATCACTTCCCGGGGCTAGAACAGATTTCGTTGATTGCGGTTCGATCGGCCTCGTCGCAGTGAACTGACGGCTCCTGCAGGCCATATAATCTGAAGCGAATGAGTAGCGAGCTTCAAGGTCTATTCCGGATTCTTCCTTTCCTATTAGCAGCGAGCCTATCGTTGGCGCAGTCGACCTCCGCGCCATCGACTGCGGACCCGCAAACGAGTTTTCAATCGCATATCCGGAAGGCGCAAAGCTATTTGAACCAGAAGCGGCCGGACCTGGCGATCCCGGAGTTGCGCGCGGCGGCAGAAATCGATCGACAGAATTTCGAGACGCAAGGAAACCTCGGCGTGCTGCTGTACTTTCAGGGAAAGCAGGCGGAGTCCATTCCACATCTTCGCGCCGCAGTCGGAGGACAGCCGGGCCTGGGCAAGATCCAGGGACTGCTTGGGTTGGCCGAAGTGCACACGCTGGATCTCGAGCACGGGCGCAAGGATCTGGAACAGGCATTTCCCCTGATTCCGGATCCGAAATTCAAAGTGGAAGTTGGCCTCGAATTGATCACACTTGCGACGCAGACCGGAGATCTTGCTGAGGCGAGCGCTGTCGTCGGTCAGTTGCGCAAGGTGGCGCCCGACAATCCGGAAGTGTTGTACGCCGCGTATCGTATTTACTCCGATCTTTCGGGCGAATCGATGCTGGCCTTGTCGCTGGCCGCGCCAGATTCAGCGCAGATGCATCAGATGCTCGCGCACGAGGAAACCCGTCAAGGGAAAACAGATGGTGCCGTCGAGCAATATCGAAAGGCGATCGAGATCGATCCACATTTGCCGGGAGTTCACTTCGAACTGGCGGAACTGCTGTACGCTTCAGATAATGACGCGGTGAAGAAACAGGCAGAAGCAGAATATCGCGCCGCGCTGAAAGAGAATCCGCAGGACGAGAAGGCGGTGATCCGTCTGGCGGAGATCGATACGCAAAAGGGGAATACGCAGCAAGCATTCGAGGAGTACACAAAAGCGGTTGCTCTGCAGCCATCGGATGCCGATGCGAAGCTGGGTCTTGCGAAGACGCTGATTGCGCTGGATCAGAATGACAAAGCTCGGAAACTGCTGGAAGAAACGGTGCAACTGGATCCGACCAATGCCACCGCACATTACCGCTTGGGATCGATGTACCGGGAGATGGGGCGTCTAGACGAGTCCAAGCAAGAAATCGAACTCTATAAAAAGTACAAGGACATGAAAGAAAAGCTGCGCGCTCTTTATAAAGAGCTGCAGATTCAACCCAAAGAAATCACCGCGGATGAGCCGGACCAGAAATAGCCTTATCGCACAGAGCATCGCGAGGAACCGGACGCGGACCAGGTTTCTCGCAGCAGGTGCGGTGCTGATTGTCTTCTGGCTGCACACGGGCGCGATCGCGCAAATGGGGAACGCGACACCACTGTCGCCCAAAGAGCGCGAAAAAGCGGAGGCCGAGCGGAAGGCAACCGGCCAGCTTCCGAACTACCCGAAGCTGGTAGATATCACGGACTCCACTGGCATTCAGTTCGAGCACAATTCCAGCCCCGAAGCGAAGTACATCCCGGAATCCATGAGCGGCGGAGTTGCGCTTATTGATTATGACGGCGATGGCTGGCCGGATATCTATTTCACCAACGCGCAGACGGTAGAGATGGCGCTCCACGGCGCCAAGGCACGAAGCGCTCTATATCACAACAATCGTGACGGCACTTTCACGGACGTCACCGACAAAGCAGGAGTCGGATATCCGTGCTGGGCGATGGGCGTTTCCGTGGGCGACTACAACAACGATGGCCGCCCTGATCTTTTGGTGACGTGCCTGAACGGAGTTGTACTGTATCGGAACAACGGCGACGGAACGTTTTCCGATGTGACGAAAGCGGCGGGGTTGGGCGGCGACTGGGGTTGGGCCAGCGGTGCGACCTTCGGCGATTACGACGGCGACGGTTGGGCTGATTTATTCGTGTCCCATTACGTTGACTTCCGCCTTGATGATCTGCCGCCTTTCGGTTCGAGCAAATCATGCAAATACATCGGACTCGATGTGCAGTGCGGTCCGCGCGGGCTCAAGGGCTTGCCGGACCATCTCTATCACAACAACAGAGACGGGACGTTCACGGACGTCTCGAAGAAGGCCGGAGTAGACGATCCCGAACACCGCTACGGCCTGACGTCGATCTGGTCGGATTTCGACGAGGATGGGCATCTAGATCTCTTCGTCACGAATGACAGTCAAGCGAACTATCTCTACCAAGGAGATGGCAAGGGCAAGTTCGAGGACATCGCGCTCATTGCAGGTGTGGCGGCGAACGAAGACGGAGTCGAGCAAGCCAACATGGGAGTCGCGCTCGGCGATTACATGCACACGGGGCGTATGTCTCTACTGCTGTCGCATTTCGATATCGAATATGCCGCTCTCTACAGCAATCAGGGGCGTATGAACTTCACGGATTCGTCGATCGTTTCCGGAATTGCCCGCGGAACGCAGGGATATGTTGGGTGGGGAGACGCATTTGTGGATTTCTCCAACGACGGATGGCAGGACTTTTTTCTGGTGAACGGCCACGTTTATCCGCAGGTGGATACTGCGAAAAGGACGACGAAATATCTCGAGCCGAAGTTCCTGTTCCTGAACCAGCGGGACGGGACCTTTCGCAACGTGAGCCGTCAGGTTGGACCAGCGCTCGAAATCGAGCAAGTCAGCCGCGGCGTGGCCGTCGGCGATCTTTTCAACGATGGCCGGATGGAAGCGGTGGTAGAAAATCTGAGCGGCAAGCCCATGATTCTTCGTCCTGAGGGCGGGCCACAGAACCACTGGGTCAGCTTTCAATTGGAAGGTGTGAAGAGCAATCGTCTGGCATTAAATGCGCGGGTCCGAGTGTCGGCCGGAGATCTGGTTCAACTCAGGGAAGTGCTTAGCGGCGGGAGTTATTTGTCGCAACACGATCTGCGCCAGCACTTTGGCCTGGCAAATCACGAGCGGATCGATCGAGCTGAGATTCTGTGGCCGAATGGCACGAAAGAAGTTTTGACGAACCTCGCTGCGGACCGATTTTACGTCGTCCGCGAGGGTGAAGGAGTTGTGTCGAGTAAGGGGGCGGAGAAGCCGGCGAGAGCGCGCTGAGGTTGTGGTTTTCCGACATGGAAGTCAAAGTCCCCACCCTATCTCGCATAGACCGCGAGACAAGGATAGGGCACCCGCGTTGGAACTTCTCATGAAGAGGTCTGGAAAATTCGTTTCGCGGTGCGGAACTCTGCTGTTCTTTGCAATGCTTCTGTCGTTTTCAGAGGCCCCACTGCTCGCGGCGCAGACGACAGCCGATTCTGCTCGGGCCGCCTTGATGCGCCAACTGCACCAAGCTGTCAGCCTCGCCGAGCATGGGGATCGGCAACAGGCGATGACGATCACCCTTCACCTGCTCGAAGAAAATCCGAAGTTTGTTCCTGCCATCAAACTGAAAGGCATGCTGCTCGAGGAGGCAGGGCAGAATCAGGCTGCGGCTGCCACTTATGAAGAGGGTCTGAAACTTGCGCCGAACGATCCTGATTTGCTGCTGAAATCCGGTATATACAAACTCACTTTAGGGGAACGCGAACAAGCGATTCGACTTCTGCAGCGTTGCGCGAAGATCAATCCTACTGACGCCGATGCACAGTTCTACCTTGCGCAGGCTTATCACCTGAACGGTCAGGACAAGTTGGCATTGGCCGCCATCCGGCAGAGTCTGAAGGCTGATCCAAAGAATCCGTCTGTTTGGCAGAAATACGGAGAGCTGCTTTGCGCTACGGGCGATTGTGAAGGTGCGTTGGGTTGGCTTATGAAAGCAAGGGAGTCCGACGCGACCTTGCCGCAAATCGATTTCGATATTGCAACCACCGATTACAAGTTGATGGACCTTTCCGGTGCTGCGCAATATGCCGAACACGCAGTCGCATCTCGGCCGAACGATGTGACGACGCTGCAACTCCTCGCCATCGCGAGTTTGAAACTGGCTCGTTGGCCCGAAGCGAAATCGGCGTATGAGCGGCTTCTTGCGTTCAAGCCCGACGATGTAGAGGCATTGCTCGGACTCGGTCAGTGTGAAGTGGAATTGAAGAATTATCCAGCGGCGGTAGAGAGACTGCAATCTGTGCTGAGGTTAGACCCGACGAGACTTCTGGCGCACTTCTACCTTTCGAAAGCGTTCGCGGGCATGGGAAAAACGGATGCTGCACAACACGAGGCAGCGCTTCATCAACTCATGATGGAGCAAGCAACGTTTGCACGTTCAATAGAAACCGAACAACGGGAGAGCGCGATCAAAGCGCAGACGCAGCAGTTGCTCGCGGCTCACCGCGAAGATGCGGCGATGCAACTGTATAAGGACCACTTCAAAGGAACCTCAGCCACGCCAGCAGATGCCTACGTGTTTGTCGGGAAGCTGTATCTGTTCATGGGGAAGACGGACGACGGACTGCGTTGCCTACATCAGGCGCTAAAGATGCAGCCGACCGTTCGAGGAGCACACACCTACGAAGGGATCCTGGCGCTTAAAATCGGGGACTTGAGTCGGGCGGAAAAAGAATTCCAGGCGGAACTTGCCAATGATCCGAGCTATCAGCTGGCGATTGCGGAAATGGGAGAGGTCCGGTATCACCAGGAACGCTGGTCCGATGCAGCAGAGCTGCTGTCGAAGTCAAAGACGATGACTCCGGAGTTGCTCTACATGCTTTGCGATTCCTACTTCCGGCTGGGAAAGGTTGCGGATGCGGACCTTAACGCTGAGGCGATGGCCGCTTATGCGAGGAACAAGCCCGACGTGATGCGAGGACTTATGGACCTGCTGGCACGGAATGGGCAGGGTGATCTGGCCAAGCGGCTGTCGGACGGTTCGGCGCAATAGCTTAGGGAGCGCTTTCGGTTACGGTCAGAATCTGGTCGGCTTTGATGTTCTTTAGGATCTGCTTTGTTCCACTGGGCCAGGTCAATTCAATCATGTCGATCACGGCAGCAGTACCCAAGCCAAAGTGCACGCGCTTGTCGCTCGAAGAGTTGTAGCCGACCGTGGTGGTTGCCTGGTTGTACTGCGAGCCCTGCGCGGTTGTGATCTTCACCTTCGTCCCCAGACCGTCGCGATTCGATTTCACCCCAACGAGCTTCAGAATGATCCAGTGATTCTTATTACTCGAGCGGTTCATCCAGATTTCTGGAGAGCCATTCAGGACCGTGACCACGACGTCGATTTTGCCATCATTATTCAGATCTCCAAACGCTGCGCCGCGGTGAGGAGCGGGAACCTGGAACGATGCGCCGGCCTTGGAACTCAGATCTTCGAAAGTGAGATTGCCTTTGTTGCGAAAAACGTGATTGGGCAGCGGGAAGGGACGGTGCGCTAAGACCAACGAGTTATCGAGAATGTCGGAGTTCGTGGTGAACAGGTCTTTGTTTCCGTCGTTGTCGAAATCGAAGACTCCGACTCCCCACGCAGTCGAGCGGCTGGTGCTGGCAGCGAGTCCGGAGGGTGCGGTCATGTCCTGGAATTGGCCGTCGCCGAGATTCTTATAAACCGGAAATCCTTCGCCGAACATCGCAGTCTCGAAAATGTCGGGCTTGCCATCGTTGTCGATGTCGCGGAAGTCCGCTGCCATGCCAGCGATGGCGTTGCCGAATGCGTTGTACGATACTCCGGCTTGCAGCGCGACGTTGGTAAACGTGCCGTCGCCTTTGTTGTGGAAGAGGTAGTTTTCGAAAGTGTCGTTGGGGACAAAGATATCAGTGAATCCATCGTTGTCGTAGTCGGCGAATGCCAGTCCCATGCCTTTGCCGATGTACTGCGCAATGTGCGACTGTTCTGAAACGTCGGTGAACGTGCCATCTCCGTTGTTGCGATAGAGAACGTTCGGCGTGCCGATGAAATCAACGGGAGAACAGTAGGCGGGATGCCCTTCCTGCGCGCACAACTTGGCGTTTGAGATGTTGTAGTTCAGATAATTGACGACAAAGAGATCAAGCAGACCGTCGTTGTTGTAATCGAACCATCCCGCGGTGACCGACCAGGCCTTGCCGATTTTGGGAACTATATCGGCGACTCCTGCCTTGGCCGTCACGTCTGTAAATGTTCCGTCGCCGTTGTTATGGAAAAGTTGATTGCGGTTGAGACCGGTCACGTAGAGGTCGACAAATCCATCATTGTCGTAATCCGCCGCGGCAACTCCCATTGAATAGCCAAGACCCTGAAGCCCGGCCTTTTCTGTGACGTCGGTGAAAGTTCCATCACCATTATTGTGGAATAACCGATTCCAGTACGAAGGATTCGACTTCTCCAGTCGAAGGAATTGCCGCGCCATTGGTGAAGTAGATGTCGAGCAGTCCGTCGTTGTCGTAATCGAAGAGAGCGACGCCGCCAACCATGGTCTCAAACGTGTAACGCTGCGGGCTGACGCTATTTTTCAGCGTGAACTTGATCTTGGAGTTTTGAATGACGTTTTCAAAGTGAATCGGCGATGCCGACCTGGAGTCGCTGGACTGTTCAGCGGCAATTTTGGCCGGGTGGCGAGCTGTCCCGTGCCCAGACGCTTGACCGTGCAGCCCCTGGATGTTCCACAGAACAGAGAGAGCAAACGAGCTGCTCACGAAGAAACGTGCGGCTCTTCTCCATCCCTGGGATACGGTTCGCAAGGTCATTACAGGTTAGAACAGGTGGGTAGCGCTTCTGAAGTGAATTCTAGCTCTCGACCTCGAGATGGACGTCCTCTTCCACCTCGGCTTCACGCGGCGCGCAGGTAGATTCGCGTACCACCAACTCGGGAGCGACGGACACCTGGTGTGCTCCATCTTTCGTACCGTTCAAGATCTTAGTCAGAAGCCGTTCGGCCGCAATCTCTCCCATGCGGCGTAGCGGTTGCCGCACGGTGGTGAGCCGGGGAGTCATGTATGCCGCTCCCTGGATGTCATCGAAGCCGACTACGGAGATGTCTTCAGGAACGCGCAAACCGGCGTCGCGGAACGCCCTCATTGCACCAATGGCGGAGATGTCGTTGAATGCGATTAAAGCCGAAAACGGCTTACCAGTTGCGAGCAGCTTCTGAGCATTCTCATATCCTTCTTCCGGAACCGAAGGGCCTGGGAGGGTAGCGCCCTTCTGCAATTGCAAGGTCAATTCCGGACGGATCCGAATGCCCATCTCGCATGCCGCTCGGCTGATGCCGTTCCACCGGTAGGTCGTATCCGCGCTGCCGGGGTGGCCTTTGAAGAATGCAATCTCCTTGTGGCCGAGTTTGACCAAATGTTCCATCGCCAGGAATGCCCCCTTGGCGTTATCGACTCCCACATTCACGACGCCTTTGACCCTGCGATGTCCTGAAATGGAGACGGCTGGCACAGGAATGCTGTGCGACATGGGAGTATTCACCAGGATCATCCCTTCGACGGCACGGTCGACGAGCATGCGGGGATACTCTTCGATCAAGTCCGGCCGGCCCCGGTGGCTCGCCACAAAATAGAAGTAGCCGCGCTGGAGCAGTTCGTCTTCGATACCACTCATGATGGCGGCCGCGTATCCTTCACTCAACTCGGGGACGAGCACTCCCACGGTGTAGCCGCGCTTTAGGCTCAAAGAACGGGCAAAGAAATTGGCGCGATAGTTCAGCTTTTGCGCAGCATTCAAAATTCGTTTCTTGGTATGCTCCGGAATCGCCTTGGCGGCGGGTGAATCGTTGATGACGATCGAGACGGTTGCGGGAGAAAGCTTCAGATAACTGCATAAGGCCCGCAAAGTCGCCGGCCCCCGTTGGGTCTGTCTTTTCATTCTTTCTGGGCCCGCCGATCTGGATCCGGCATGCGCTGAAGCATAACATCGGGGCTGATCTTCAACGAAATCTTCGACTTGGTGGACAGCCGCCGGCGCATTCCAGGATCGGTTATTGGGTGATTAGAGTCACGCAACCATTCATAGCGTTTAGACCAGTTTCACTAAAGCGGTTCAGTAATAGCACAAAACCGGTTTTGTGGCGATTTTTTTCTTGACAACGGAAGGGTAACAGTTTTGTACTAGCCTCGCCGGGCGATAGGACCTTGCTTCGCGCCGGGGTGATCCTGTGGATATTCGACGGGATAGACCTGTGAAAGCTCAGAAGCTTTCGGCGGCCACTATGAACCTTGAGATGGCTCTTCCGCTCAGACACGCGCAACGAGCCAAGTTCAGGAGACTGCAATGAAAAGAATGCCGTTGTGGATTCTTCCGCTTTTCCTGGTTTTCGCAAGTGTGACCGGCTTTGCGCAAAGCACCAATGCCGGCGATATCCGCGGAACCGTGACCGACGCCTCCGGAGCACTGATTCCCGGGGTGACCGTCACAGTTGTCAATGTGGACACCGGCGTCACGAAAACGATCACCACCAATGCTTCGGGGGTTTATGACACCGATTCGATCATCATTGGTAACTACACCGTGACGTTCAGTAAGGACGGTTTCCAGAAACTGGTGCGCGGTCCGATTACGCTGCCCCTCGGGTTTACTACGGTTAACGGCGAACTGAAGGTTGGTTCCTCGACCGAAGAGGTAACGGTGACGAGCGACGTGCCCCTGCTGCAGACCGAGACCAGCGACCAGAGCACCACCTTTACAGCTAAATCAATGGTCGAACTCCCGCAGGTCACGCAGGATTGGGAGAACTTTACGATCCTGCTGCCGGGAGCCAGCGGCTGCGCCAACTTGAACAACGGCAGCTGCTCTCAAGGGACCTCGAATCCAGGCCAGGTTGTTGCGGTTAATGGAAATCTGCCCTACAGCAACATCATTGCCGACGGAGCATCGACGACACTGTCGCACAGCCAGAATGCGAATCCGGCGACGTTTGAGAACGTGAGCGAGTTGCAGGTGAATACGTCTTCGTTCTCGGCGCAGTACGGGATCGGCGGAATCATCTTCAACCAGGTCAGCAAGAGCGGCACCAACCAGTTCCACGGGACCGGTTACGATTTTATTCAAAATGACATGCTGACGGCGCATCCGTACTTCAGCACCGGACCCATTCCGTTCCTGCGCTACAACAACTTTGGTGGGTCGATCGGTGGTCCGATTTTGAAGAACAAGATGTTCTTCTACTTCAACTATGACCAGATTGTGAATCACGGCAACAATCACGGATACAACACGCTACCGACGGACGCTAATATTGGTGGGAATTTCGCCGGGATGAACGCGATTTTCGACCCGACTACACAAACCATCGCGTACGACGCTTTGGGCAATCCCTACCCGGTACGAAAAAGCTTTGCCAGCGAAAATACTGGCGCGTTAGCGGGCGTCAATGCCATTCCGACTGCGATGTTCGACCCGGTCGCGGCGAAATTCCAATCAGCGTTTTTCCCGACCACCGCGAACCATCCTTCGTTCCTGACTCCGATCATTGGTGGGCAGTCGATCGGCGGCGAAGGTCAGCAAAACAACAACTATTACTACAACCAGTTGGTTTCCAACCCGGCGAAGCGCTACTTTGGGCGTTTAGATTGGGACGTCAAGTCGAATAACCGGATCACGATGTCGGTTACGCAAGGCGACTATACATATCCGGGCCTCAGTTCGATCAGCAATTGCCCCGTCGGCTGCCAGAACGGGTACGTCGACAACAACAACTCGCAGATTACGGACGTGTGGAACGTCAGTTCCACGACCGTAAACGAGTTCCGAATCGGCTACACCAACCAGATGAACTATTTCACTGATAGCTCGCTGGGTAAGGGGTATGCTGCTCAACTCGGATGGCAGTTTGCGAAGTTGGATGATTTCCCGGGATTTGAGACGACGGGAACCTATCCGTATTCCTGGCTCACGCCGGGCACGAACTCAGTCTATAAAGAGCATGTTTTCGACTATTCCGACGTCGTGACCATGATCCGCGGCAAGCACATTCTCCATTTTGGCGGAGAGTTGCTCCAGTATCGGGACAACTCCACAGCTTGGGGGAACAAGACCGCGGGCAATATGCAGTATTCAGGTCAATACACGAAGCAGTGGACCACGGATCCGGCCGTGTGCGGCGCCAGTGCGAACGGCGCCGCTTGTACCGTCCCGGACACAGGTTTCGAGTACGCGGACTTCCTGCTCGGGTATATCAATAACTGGTCGGCAAACGAGAGCCCCGAGTACGGAGCTCGCCTGAAGAGTCCGCAGATGTTTGTCCAGGATGATTACAAGCTTCGTCCAAACCTGACAATCAATCTCGGATTGCGGTGGCAGATCAACCACGGCTGGAACGAGGTCCACGGTAACATCGTGAACTTTGATCCGACGATTACGAATCCAGCGACGAACACGCCCGGTGCCGCATGGTACGCATCTACGCATACCAACGGTCGTACTGCGCTGGAAGCCAACGTTTACGACACCTTCCTGCCGCGTGTCGGATTCTCATGGGCGCCGCGCCCCAATACCACGGTGCGTGGAGGCTTCGGACTCTACGCTTACAACTGGAGTCTCGATACCTACGGTTCCGGTATGGGCAATGCGTTCGGTGCAAGCGGCAATTACACGGATCCGAGCAACGGCATTACGCCCGCGGCGATCCTGGCTGGGAACGGGAACACGATTGTTCCCGTAACAGGTGGGGTTTCCAGCACTCCGCTGCCGTATACATCAGGCTCAACGGATCCAGCTCGCTTCAACGGGGGGGGATTCCAGAATTATGAGCAGTATCACACTCCGGTTCCCAAGATCTATCAGTGGAACTTTGGGATGCAGCGTTCGTTGACCACGGACATGGTGGCGGAAGTTGCCTATGTGGGAAGCCATGGCTTCAACCTGGCGTACCCAGTGGACATCAACCAGGTACCGCAGAGTGGATGGTCGGCGAACGATTCGCAAAACCGGCCCTATCCTCAATACCAAAACATAAACACGGCCAGCACCCGGACGGATGCAATCTCCAACTACAACTCGCTGCAAGCCTCGATCACGAAACGCATGACGAGAGGCCTGAGCCTCAGCTTTAACTACACCTGGGCCCACTTCATGGATGACATGGATTCATCTGGTTGGGGAAGCCGGGCGGGTCAGCAAGACTATCAAAACGCTTACAGTGCTGCGTCGAACTACAGCAATTCAAACTTCGACGTTCGCCATGCCTTCAAGGGCTACGCGGTCTATCAACTGCCGTTCGGCAGAGGCCGTGAGTTCCTGAACAACAACACTCTACTGGATGAGATTGTCGGCGGCTGGCAGCTTTCAGGAACCGTGCTTCTGCAAAGCGGGCAGCCATTCAGCGTGTATGGCGATCAAGCGAACTGGTCGCTGGCCGGCACGCAATTCCCGGACCGTGTCCCCGGCGCTCCTCTGTATGTGTCGAACAAAGGCATCAATGGATGGTTTAATCCGGCAGCCTTCTCGAAGCCCGCAGACGGGACTTGGGGCAACGTGAGGAGAAACAGCCTCTACGGGCCAGGCATGAACGTCTTCAACATGTCTGCAGCCAAGTCCTTCGGCTTGCCGTGGGAAGGAGTCCGGATTGAATTCCGTGCCGATGCCGCAAACGTTTTCAATCACAAGAGCCTGGGCATTCCGGGCGGACTCAACCTTGGCAGTGCTGCGGGCGTAGGCCAACCCTACACGAGTGCAAACACCATCAGTTCGGTAACGACTGGTGCACGCAACCTGCAGCTCATGTTCCGCGTGAGCTTCTAACGGCCGGGTTTCCCGGCTTCCCGAGAGAGACGGCGATTCGTCGCCGTCTCTTTTTTCATGCAGAGTTTCGTGATTTTGACGCGAGAGGTTAAACGGCGGCGGCTCGATTCCTGTCACTTCGCCGACTTGACCGGATTCGCGGCAGGTTTGATGCCATCGAGTGATTTTTGCAGATCGTCCACGGAGGCAGCCGGGAGTTGATACAGTGTGGGATCGCCGTCCCGCTTGGCAACGTAGTTCGATCCGGATTTGGATATCTGGATTTTTTCGACTCGCTTGCCGTCCTCGGACGTCACGGTAGCCTCGACCTCCGGAGCAGTGAAACCGGAGTTGACGAACTTGTCGGCAGACAAATCACGCAGATCAGAAATCACCGTGCGCACGCTGTCCTCGTCCATCTTCTTGCCGTTATCCCACCAATCCTGGCCGCTCCGCACCAACCAGTACGTCTTCGAGCCGCTGTGAAGTTCCACTTTGTTTGGATCGGCATACCCGAAGTCGAAGAGCTTCTTGTTGCGGAAGTCTTCGAGCTTCTTATCCACAGCGCTGCCAAGATCGGGCTCGACCTTGTACGCGCCTTCGACCACGCTCGATTTCGCGTAGTACGAGTCTTCCTCTTTTCGAAGCTGAAGCTGCTCGGTTGACGATTCTCCAGTGAGTTTCACGGTGGCTACAGGCGTGCCCTTGGCAAAGGCGGCATCCGAGTCCTTGGCCGAGCTATCGGGACCGGTAAGGTCCATGTGCGCGTTCGTTAGCTTGTTGATGAGAGCTGTGACGGCCATAGAGTCCGAGCGCATCGGCTTGGGTTTCAGAATCTGCCACTCGTCCTTGTTGCGGCCAAACTCGATGTCGCCGTTTTTGCTATCGAGTTCGAGGCGGCTGACTTTGTCGGGACTCAGGGTCAGAAGGCGCTTGTCGCGAAGATCGTTGAGACTCTTGTCGAGGCTGGTTTTTCGGTAGCTCGGAATGGTAAAGACGCGCGGGTCGCCAGCGAGAGCCGCATAGACTGCGCTGCCCGTAGGCGTTTCGTCGCCGAGAAGCAGCCGCTGTCCCTTGTTATCTTTTTCGGTGACGTCGAACTCCATGGCGGGGTGGTCGAGGCCGTAACGCTGGAGATCGGAAGCCTTGTCGTCCACCAGCCGATCGGAGTTAAGAGTGGCGAGGCTGGACACCAGGCTGGAGACGCTGCTCTGATCCGCAGCAAGCGGCTTCGGCTCCGTGATCTTCCAGTCCGAGCCGCTCTTGCTTAAGACGACATCCGGCGAGTCTTTTTTCTTTAGGTCAACTCTCGTGATCGAATTCTCGTCGAGCTTCAGGATCGATGGGGCGGCATCCGCATCTGGCTTGGCAGCCTCCGCACTGGGCTTGCGATGATCGGACCAATACAGAACTCCAGCGAGTGCAGCGAACACAACTGTTGCGATAAGCAGGCCACGAATCTTCATGAGGTTTCAATCATTCGCCAATGCGGGCTTGAGTTATCTTCGTTTCCACCACACGGTGACGCCCATAATGACAACTACAAAAGGCAATCCGAACTGGCTGACGGCCCGGACCCAAGCCAACTGGCGGCCAGTCATGGTAATGCGCCGATCGTCGGGTGCCTTCGGACGAATAGAAATCAGGTCCTCGTCCGACGAAAGCCAGTTGACAGCGTTCGACGCAAGGTCGTCGTTGCCGTTGAACTCGATGAAGCGGTTCGCCGCCCAGGTGGAACTTCCGACAACGACAAAGCGTCCTTGCGAATTCTCCTTGCCGGTGTTGTAAGTTCCGGCCGCGGCTAAAGTCAGGGGTCCCTTCTTGTTCTTGGGGTCGTTTACATTGATTTTCGGCGAACTTAGATCATTGGTCGCGACACTGGTGCCGGAACTGTCGAACAATTTCTGCACGGTGGTCTTGTCTGTGTTCTTGACCTCGAGCGACCGGGACAGCGGGAATCCAGTGGCTGTGCCTCCCATCTGATCCACGATGGGATGTGAGGCATATCTGGTGACCAAAGCCACTTGCGGGCCAACTCCGGCGATCTGACCGAGTGGGTTCAAATCAAGGACCAGATCTTTATCCAACGTTACTCCCCAACTCTGCAGCAAGTTGGTGAGGGCGTCGTTGTCGGCGATTTCGTCATGGCCCAACTTGAGCGGCGGGTCGATCATGAAAAACGCGCGGCCGCCGCCTTCCACATATTTCTTGATGGCCTCCACTTCGGGCTGCTGGTAGTTCTTTGTCGGTCCAGCGACGACGAGAGTGGTGCACTCGCTTGGAACTTCAGCTTTCGAAAGCAGATCGACGGACTTCGTTTCGTAGTTGTCTTTGGCGAGGACGTCTTTGAACTGCGAAAATCCTTCGCGATTGCTGTCGTCGAGTTGATGTTCGCCGCTGCCGCTGGTAAAGCAGACCGTCCGGATAGTGCTCTTCAGATCACGGATGAAAGCTCCGGTAATGCCTTCTTCGGTCATGCTCTTGGCTTCGTCTTTCTTATCCCCAATCTGAACGACAGCCGTGCCAAGATTGCGAACTCCGGCTTGACGCGCCACTTCCGGATCTTTATCAGGATCGACGTACTTCACTTGCACCTTCGGCGACAGATTGGCGTACTGATCGAGTAGGTCTCTGCCTTCGCGAAAGTGAGTGCTCTGATTGAAGTATGTTATCGTCGCGTTCTGTTTCAAACCCTTGACGATCTTTGCGGTTTGCTCTGACAAGCTGTAACGCTTGTTGGCGGTGGCGTCGTACGACTTGTTGTATTTATCCGCGAGAACGTTCGCTACAACTACGGCAGCGATAACGATCAGAATGTAACTGAACGCATAAGCCACGTACTTGGTTTGCCGAGCCTTCATCCATTGACTTGCCATCGTGAACTCCTAATCAGGACCTCCAGCGCAATGATTCCATGGAGCGCGCGGTGAAAAACAGTCCCAGAAAAATGATCGTCAGGTAGAAAATCGCGTCTTTCGAGTCGAGCACGCCTTTTCCAAATGACTCAAAGTGCGTGATGACCGACATGTAGGCAAGCACCCGTGCCCAACTCGCGGTTTCGTATCCACTCACCCATTCAAGAACCCAGAGCAGTAGGCAAACACCGAATGTCACGGCGCCAGCGATGATCTGGTTTTTAGTAAGTGTCGAAATGAAAGTCCCGATCGCGAGCAGTGCTCCGGCTTGCAACAGCAAGCCGAGATATCCGATCAAAAGCGGCTTCCAATCGGGGTTTCCATATCTGAAGAGAAATGCGAAGTTAAGTGCCGTGAACAGAAGCATGCAGGCGTACAGCATGACGGCAGCCAGCCACTTTCCGAGGATGATCTCGATGTCGCGGACCGGAGATGTCACCAGCAATTCGATGGTTCCGGTGCGTTTCTCTTCCGCGAAGAGGCGCATCGTGATCAACGGAATAAAGAACAGCCCGATGACGCTGACATTCGAGAGCAGCGGGCGGACGATCCACTCGTTCAGATTCATCGGGAAAGAGCGGCCGCTCATCTGGGACTGGATGCTTTCGAACACGAATGCGCCAAGCGCATTCCAGAAGAAAAATCCGAAGATCAGACCGAACATGATCAGCAGGATGTACGCTACGGGTGATGCGAAATAGCTGTTAAGCTCCTTGCGGCAGATTGTCCAAATATTTCTCATCAGGCTTGCACCTCGACTGGCGTTTCGGGCTGTGGAGTCGGTTCATTTCCCGTCAGTTGCAGGAAGACTTCTTCCAGGCTCATCGCGGCCGGACGTAATTCGTTCAGGTCCCAGCCGCACTGAATGACCATGCGCGCCAGATCGCCGCGAACGAAACTTCCTTTCTTGCTTTCGACTTCAAATACCGCGCGTGAATCGAATCGATCTTTGCACACGACCCGGCTGACTCCGCCTACCTCTCCCAGTTTGTGTTGCACGATGGCAGGGTCGAGCGCTGCGTTACGCCCGGCGACTTCCACAAGCACCGACTCTGCTCCGCGCGCACGCGCTTGCAGATTGCGCACCGAATCAGTTGCCACCAGCTTTCCCTTATTGATGATGATCACCTGTTCGCAGGTCTGCTCCACTTCGGGCAGGATGTGCGTGCTTAGGATGATGGTGTGCTCGCCCGCGAGATCCTTGATCAGATCGCGAGTCTCATTGATCTGTTTTGGATCCAGGCCAGCGGTCGGTTCATCGAGAATCAAGACGTCGGGATTGTGAATGATCGCCTGGGCCAGTCCCACACGCTGCCGGTAGCCTTTGGAGAGCTTACCCAGCAGTTTTTTCTTCACATCAGCGATGGCGCAGCGCCCGCATGCGTAATCAACTCGCTTGGCGAGATCGGCTCCTGATAGGCCCTTCAACTTCCCCACGAATTCCAGATATTCCGACGTTTCCATCTCGGGGTAAATGGGCGGCGTCTCGGGCAGGTAACCAATGTGTTTCTTTACTTCGAGCGATTGTTCGAGTACGTCGAAACCCGCCACGGTGGCGGACCCCGATGAAGGAGGCAGGAAACAGGTCAGCATGCGCATGGTTGTGGTCTTCCCCGCGCCATTTGGCCCGAGAAAACCGACAATCTGCCCTTTGGAGACCTCGAATGAGATTTGGTCGACGGCAGTGGTCCGCGCATACCGCTTGGTAAGCTGATTGACTTTGATCATAAAAGTTTCGTCGGCAACGGTGAGCTACTCAACCGTTGTCCCACACCAGAAGGGTGAGGCGATGACATCCATGTTAAGAACTGCGGCTTTGCGCTGTCAATTGCCGCACACGATTTTTATCGTAAGACGACGTATTTCTTTCGGAATGGCTTACTTTTCGGCCAGTCCCGTAATAGAAACCAACTACGTAGTAGCGATGGAAGGTGCGTCATTTCAGAAGACCAGTGGCGATGCTCACCCATTCCGATTCGAGCGATGAACCGCAAACCGGCTTGCCGGCGCGGCCGTACCAGTAAGCCGCGTTGCTTTGATCACCTTCCTTGCGGTGTAAGTACGCGTGAACCCATGAGCCGGCGGCGCCTTCGTCCTGCTGCGCGGATTCGTGCGCTCGGTTCCAGTCACCTTTTGCGTCCCACCATAGTCCGGCAAGCGCGAGTGAGAGCCCAGCGGGTGGTTCGCTGGCTGTGAGCGTTTGACGAAATTCGTAGATGGTCATGGTTCCTCGTTCACGAGTTTAAAGCGACTGCCGATGAACGGTTCGCTGAGCCGGATCGGACATTAATGCTACGGCATGCTTGAAATTCGAGAGGCAGCCGCGCATCACGGCAAGGCTGCTGTAATAGTCGTTATAGCGGAAAAAGCCCGTCTGCCCTCGCCACATGGGATAGAAATCGCAAGCCTGAAGCCACTTCTCATAGACAGGCTCAATGTCGAGATAGGTGTCGGCAGCGAAGTTCTGAGCATCTTCCCAGTTGTCGGCATAGAAAATCTTCGAAACCGAGTGCGGCGGATTCTTCCTCGGCAACGTCGCTAACGCTGCGTAAAAGACTGCGTCTTGCACGATCCGGTAGCAGTTCTGGTGATCCTTATGCCAGCTTCCGGTCCAGTGCGTCACGACGATGTCAGGCTTGTACTCGCGGATGGAGTCCCCAACTTGCAGGCAAATCTCTTCGTTGAACGGGACCTCCGCATCCGGATAGGTGAGGAACGCGGCTTCTGCTTTCAGCAGTTGCACCGCTTTCAACGTGGCAGTCCGCTGCATCTCGCCGTATTCAGCCACAGGGATGTTCTTGGGAGCGCCCTTCTCTCCAATGGATAGGCTCAGCAGCATCGCTGATCCACCGCGCTCGATCTGCTGTGCCATGGCAGCACCCATCGTGAACATGCCATCGCCGGGATGCGCCGCGATCGCCATCAGCTTGCCCGGCTTCGCATCTGTGGATGTTGGTGCTCCGGAGCGCGGTGCGCCAAGTGCGGACACCATCGCAGCACCTCCGAGCGATTGTGCGAACGAACGCCGATTCATCATGGCTCCTTGCAACAAGAATCTCACTACGAATGATGCGCTATCTTACGTCCGCGCTCCGACGGCTTCCCATGCCAGACGACCGCAACCCAGGAGATTCACTTTCTCTCCAAGTTTGCTCGCGACAACTTTTACCTCGCGAGCGGCGAGCGGTTGCGCTCTCTCGAGCATTGCGTCCCGAAGGGATTCGATATAAAGATCGGCGATTTGACCGATTCCACCTCCGAGTACGATCATCTGCGGATCGAGCAGACTGATCATGTTGGCAACGCCGTAACCGAGAAGGCGTCCGGCTGTTTTGAAAACGTCGATGGCCAGAGGATCGCCTTCGCGAGCGGCGGCCGCAACCTCGTGGGCTGTCACTTTAGATATCTCGTAGTGCGAAAGGCTGCTGCTCTCACCGTTTCTTAATCGCTTCTGAGCGGCGATCGCAATGCCGGGTCCGGCGGTTAAAGACTCGAGTTCTCCAATTGAGGCGTGGCTCGGCACTTCGTCGCGCGTGATGGTGATCCATCCGGCGCAACCGGACAGTTCGTGGGCACCGCGAAGAACTCGGCCGCCGCTGAGGATTCCCGCGCCTATGCCGGTGCCAATCATGACAACGATTACATCCGACTTGCCTCGGGCTGCGCCGCGCCAGCACTCTCCGAGAACTGCGCAATTGCGGTCACTTTCTACAATCACGGGAAACGACAGCGCGCGTCGGAGGCGGCTGGCGAGAGGCATGCGATCCCATCCCGGCAAGTTCGGAGCCCAGACCGTTCCGTTTCGTCTCGCCAATCCCGGCACCGCAATAGCACCCGCCGCGAAAACGTCTTGCGCTTTGCGTGGCGCAGCGAGTTCACCGGCAAGTTGCCGGATCTGCTCAATGGGAGCGGAAGGAGAAGAGACATCCACAGGCCGCGTTAGGCTTCGAACGATACGGCCACTACGATCCACAACCGCTGCACTGCACTTCGTGCCGCCAAGATCGACCGCGAGAACGTAGCGCCCGGATTTTGTGGACTTTGGCATAATCGTACAAAGAGTTCACAAGCTTCGCTGAGGTGTTTCTACAGCCGAGGACTGACGTTCGCGCATGATCACAATCGCCGAGAGTAAGCAGATACCTACGGCTCCGAGGCAGGGCACGATCATGCCCGCGTGAACTGTTTCCTTTTGGGAGACCTGGCCTACAGCCCAAGGGAAAAGCATTCCTCCCATGAGCGCGATGGAAAATAGGAAGCCAAAAACCGTTCCCGATCGGCTGGAATAACGATCGCCCGCAATCCCAAGCGTGGTGGGGAAGATCGGACCGTAGGCGAGTCCTATGATCGCAGTGCCCGCAACCAGCGCCGTCACGCTACTTCCCGAGAGCAGAACCGCGCAACCCGCCAGCGAGATCACCCCACTCGCGAGCACAAGCTGAGACTTGCGCATGCTCTGCAGCAAAGGAGCGGCCAGCATGCGGCCCAGCATGAGAAAGGCCCAGTACACCGCCAGGACCATCGTCGCGGTTTGGGCGGATTTTCCTGTGCTGTTGACGTAGGTGGATGTCCAGCCTCCCAGCGATGCCTCATTCCCCGATTCCATAAGCAAGATGTAGGCAAGCAGCAGAAGTCCCTCGTACCGCGCAACGGAACCGAGTTCGCGGAACGAAAAAGCTTGCGCCGCCCTGGCCGGCGGGAAGGGAATGATTGCATAAAGCAGAGCGCAGCAAGCGGGCAAAAGCGCACAAAAAACGAAAAGCTGCGGGATGGTAAAGTGGCCTTGGATGCTGGCCGCAAGCAACGGAACGAATAGTGCGCCGACGCCGAAAAAAATCCCCAGCAGATTCAGCATGGGACCGCGCTGCTCACCGTATAGATCGGAGACAAGCACGTTGGTGCAGGTGTTCAGCCCCCCTCCGCCGAATCCGAGCAAGACGGCGGCTGCTCCGGCTTCGAGAAACGAATGCGCAAACGAGAACAGCAGCATCGCGAGCGCAACGATCGCCGAGGACACGAATAGGTTCGCTTTATTCCCAAGATGATCGATCAGAGGGCCTACAAGCAGAGAGGCGAAGAAAATCCCCGCATATAGGAGAAGAAACAAGTTGCCTTGCTGCGCCAGATTGATTCCAAGGCGGGCGCGCATGGCCGGAAGTCCAAATACCGTGCCCAAAATTGCGAACACGATACCGAAGACAAGAATGCCAGCACATGCGCTGATGAAAAGAGTTCGAGGGCGAACGGCTTCAGTCACGGTTATCGTTTCAGCGAGCGCTCGTAGGCTACGTACACCTGATTGTTATTGTCCGCCGGAATACCTGGAACATTGGGCGACACGAACACAGGCGGATTATGGCCTTTCGCAGCGAGATCGGCCGCCACCTGCGCAATGATCGCCATGGCGATGGTCACGGTAGAAACGGTAGATCCGGCAGCCACCGGGGCTTTCCATCCTTTAATGCTGACCAACGCGTCTTCCGCGGGAATGCAGTTGTCGATCACATAATCGGCAACATCAGGAAGCTTCTTTCCCGAGGAGTGCGTGGCCTCGCGCTTGCGGTAGTTGTCCATCGAGGTAATAGCAACCGTCTTCAACCCGCGCTTTTTGGCCTCGGTCAGAACTTCAATTCCCGCTGCATTCAGTCCACCGTGAGAGAAGACGAGCATCACATCGCCGCTGCGAATCGGTTCATTTTCGAAGAGCAACGCAGCATAGCCTTCACGCCGTTCCAGCCAAAGAAGTCCTTTCGCGCCGCCGGAGCCGATGACGTTGGTCCACATCAGGCGCATGTCCATGAGTGGACGAAATCCGGGGAAAGCGCCGTAGCGGGGAAACATATCTTGCACCGGCAATACGGAATGTCCGCTGCCGAACATGTGCACAAGACCGCCTTGCGCGATGCAATCGGCCATCACTGCCGATGCTTTTTCAATGTTTTCCGTTTGGGTTTCCCAGATGCGGTTCAGGGCTTCAGTAATGCGGTCGCGGAATTGGACAACGCTCACAATGTTCCTCCAATGAAAGTATGGATTCGAATGAAACTTGTTCAGAAATCGATTCGGTAAATTCGCACGCTCTCGGCCGGAACTTGAGCCTTGAGATTCAGTGTCGTCCCTTGCGTGGCCAGCTTTTCTCCGGTCATGATCTCGCGAACTCCAGAAGAGGGTTTCTCCAGTTCCCGGCTGAACTCCACTGATGCCGTCTTATTCGCATGGTTAAAGAAGAAGACGAATCGGCCATTCGGTGCGTACATCTGGCGCAATTCCAGCATTGGTGGGGCTTGCAGTTTTGGCTCGGATAACGCTGCCCACTTCTCCAGAATTCCCGCTAAGGGATGCATCGTGACCGGGTGATCGTAGTTTTCCTGTCCGGCGAAACTGCCAAAGATGATGGCGTGGCCTTTCTCATAATCGTTGGCATAGGCCAGAGGTGTTCCATCGGCTGTCGTGGCGACCGCGTGTGCTGACTTGTTCTCGACTTCAAACTGCTCCTGAAACCGCATGCCCTTGAATGCGGTGTTGCCCCACTTCAAGTCAAACTCTTTGCTCGGAATCAGTTGCTGTTCGCGCACGCCAAAGATTTCATCCCAGCCGAAGCCGGGAACTCTGGGCTGGGCATGACCACGCTCATCGACCCATCCCGCGCGGGCTTCGGTGAAAAGATGTCCGCCCTTGGCGACGTAGTCTTTCAGGGTAGAGGCTTCTTCATCGGTCAGCATCAAAGGATAAGGGACGATAACCAGTTTGTAACGCTGCAGATGATCTTGCGCTAATTCGCGAGAGCTGAGTACATCCACTGGCAAATTGCGTTCGAAGAACATCCTGTGATATCCGGCAACAGCCTCGTGGATCGCGTTGCGGCTGCCTTCTTCGTCGTAGCCGCCTAACAAGGGAACCAGCGGGCTGAATACGATAGCGACTTCCGCGCGCTCAGCGCGAGACTGCAGCAGGAGATCAGAGTTCTCCTGCACATGACGCGCAATTTCTCCCGCATGCTTGCTGCGCTCAGTCAACGAGCCATCCAGGCCAATCATGCCGTAGCCGCCGGATTCGTATCCGGCGTTCATCGGATAAAACGCGTAGTAATTGATGGCCCGGGCGCCTCTGGAAATCATGCCCCACGTCCACATCTCCAGATCACTGCTGGTAACCGGTGTTCCGATCGTGGTTCCGTGCACTCCGTAGCCGCTCTGGAGTTCACCCACATAAAAACCGCGGTCGCCCGTCATGTTGTTCGTCAAGTCCATGGCCAGTACGCGGCGTTCGAGTTTCCAGTTGTATTCCGGAGCGGTGAGCTTGGGATAAAAGCTTGTCCCAAAGAAATCGACCGAGTCTTTCATCACGTAATCATCGGTGGGATCGTATGGATCAGCCAGCGTGCGCACCAGAGGCGAAGGATTCGGCGCGTGACTGGTGGTGACGTGGCCGGGATCGATCGCCTTCACTGCGTCGTTGCGAATCTTGAGATCTTCGGCAAGCTTGTAGCCGTAGTAGACGCGCCAATCCATGAAGTCGGTGTAAGTAAGAATGGTTCCGAAGCGGGGAGGTTCGACCTGCGCCCAGTCGGTGAAAGTACGATGCCAGGCCTCGTTGAGAGCATCGAGGGTTTTGTATTTCGTTTTCAGCCACTCACGAAAGCGTTCCATGCTGCTGGGGCAATAGCAGAACATCGGCTCTGATTTGTAGCCGATCCGAGCCCAGTTCAGTGCAGCAGGCTCGCTCCATAGGTCCCATCCATAGAATGCCGGACTGTTTGCGACATGCCTCGCCACTTCCTGAAAAAAATCCAGGACGGCTTTGCGCACACCGCGATGGTCGAAGCAATATCCCGGGGCGGCCTGAGAGACGATGGGCTGTCCATCCTGGGCGGCATAATGACCATCCGGATATTTCTTGCCCACCCATTCCGGAGCGGAATCGACATAAACCTGGACAATCAACTTCAGGCCGACTTCGTTCGCCAGACCAAGCAGCAGATCCAGATTTTCAAGATGATATTCGCCTTCCCGTGGTTCGCCGACATTCCATTCCACCCACGTCCGGACAGTATTGAATCCGAGATTCTTGATCTTCAGTAAGTCTTCTTTCCACAGCCTCGGAGAGTCTGCCGTGATGGTCTCAAGCATGGGCGCGCGCGCTTTGCCACCGCTGTACCACACAGAAACGGGGAAAAATGTAGGACGCCGGAAGTCGGGTGCGCTCTCACCGGCACGACTGGCTGGTTGAGCAGCACTCGCTGTGGCGCTCCAGATCTCTGGCTTCGTGGAGCCAATTGTCACCAAGATCCCGCAAATAAAAACGGAAAATACCCGCCGCAGTATCTGTTGCTGTTGCATAGGATTTTTGAGAACCGGACATTCTACGCCGGGTCTGCGGCCGAGTGAGCGTGTGATCGCGAAAATGCTTTTTCTTGATCTCGGACGGTCACCTTCTTCGCAGGGCCGCTATTACGGCGAAGTGTTGGTGCTGACTAACATTTTCGGGGAACAAGCAATCAGGTTGGTTACTGAAACTGCTCTGCTGAGCTGCAGACCTGCCAACCCGCATACATTTTCGGCCCGACCAGTGACTTAGGGAGGATGCAACCATCTCTCGCTGCGGGTGTTTATCCATGAGGCTGCGGGCAAGCCACCAGAGATGCTGATTTTGGCATCTAGGTAAGGCGCCTCTTCGGACTTCAGCCCGGGGAACTTTGATGAAGTGGTTCAGTGTGGCAGTTCTGTTCGTACTTGGTGTAGCACTGATTGGATGTGGTTCCAACAGTTCGCCTTCCAGTGTCAATGGAGCATGGAACGCGACGCTGGTTGGAGGAAACCAAAACACGGTCTTGCAGTTCGGAACCAATTTGCACTCAAATGCAGACGGGTCGCTGACGATTTCGAGCTTCAGTTTCAACACGAACTCTCCATGCTTCTCGTCGGAAACCGAGCGCGGATCATTCTCTTTGGGCGGCAATTTTAGTGGCAACGTTACCGGCAAGTTCGGTATGACCGTGCAATCCCTGTCACCGTCGGGGAATACCCTGACGCTCTCCGGATCGGTGAACGGCAATAAGATCGCCGGAAAATGGAATCTGACCGGCAGTTCAGGGTGCACCGGCTCCGGTACGTTTACCATGATTAAGGTCTAGGGCGCCAAGGACATCCGGTCTTTGACCATATAGCTAAGAAGGCTCTTCTCACCCGCCGCCGAAAGCCGGACATTGCGCCACATCAAGTACGCCCCCTTACATCCATTGACGTCCCTGCCTGCATCTCTCTATCCTCGTAGTGACCCCAATACCAGGAAGGTACATGAAAAAGCTTGCGCTCCTGTTCGTGCTGGCGCTGGAATTAGCCGTTTGCGGATGCGGAACGAGTCCGAACACCTCAACAACGACTTTCACATCCACGAATAGCTCGTGGGAGGCCATGCTTTATAACGGTACCGGGCAAGACTCTCTGCTCAATTTCATCGTGACCTTCGCCGTCAATACCACAGGCCCCCTTAATGTCACACAATTCGCCTTTTTCAATCAGGGCTCATGTTTCGGTGTCGGCTTGAATCAGGCCGCCGCTGCCGGCACCATGACTTTGAACACAGCCAATAACGGTCAGGTCACCGGAACCTTTACCTTGACCGTCACATCCTCCACCAACGGTACCGTCCTGAAGCTGTTCAATGGATCGGTAAGTGGGACCTCCAATGGCACAACCAGCACTACCGGTATCTTGAGCAACGGAATGGTGACCGGCAACTGGTCGTTAACCCCCGGTGCGAATACCGACAAGAGCTGCGCCGCCGTGTCCAAAACGGCCGGTGCTACCTTCGTGATGTGCCAGGGAAATACCACTTGCAGTGCAAGCGCCGCCTCGATCAAAGAGACGGAGAAGCTCTAATCCAAACGAATCGGTTCTTCCTTCCTCATCTGCACTGCTATACAGTGTGAGCCATGAAGCTCTCGTGCGCGCAAATTGCTGAGGTTGTCGGAGCGCGTCTAGTCGGCTCGGGCCAGGTCGAAATCAGTGGAGTTGCCAGTTTTGAGTCAGCCGGATCGAGCGACCTGGTTTTTGTCGATGATGAGAAGCACCTGGCCTCCGCACTACGATCCCTTGCCGGAGCTGTAATCGCAGGAGAGTTCGCCGTCTCTGCCGAGCCGGAACGCCCGCTGCTGATTACCCAGCATCCGAAACTCGCGTTCGCGCGGGCCGCGGGAGTTCTCAGCCGCGTGCATGCTCAAAATTCCTCCCGCGAACCGGCGGTGCATCCGACCGCGGTAATCGATCCTTCTGCGAAGCTCAATGCACGTGTTTGCGTTGAGGCACGGGCAGTGGTCCGCGAGCGCGTCGAAATCAGCGAGGGAACGCGAATTGGCGCTGGCACTGTCATCGGAGCCGAAGTCCGGATCGGTCGCGATTGCCACATTTATCCCAACGTTACGATTTATCCCGGCACCCAAGTTGGTGACCGCGTGATTTTGCACGCGGGAGCAGTCCTTGGAAGCGATGGATTTGGCTACGTGCGCGATCGACAGACTGGACGCTACGAGAAATTTCCGCAGGTAGGACGGTTGGTGATCGAAGATGATGTCGAAATCGGAGCGAACGCCACTGTCGATCGAGGCGCTCTCGACGAGACCCGTATCCGCCGCGGAGCTAAGATCGACAACCTGGTCCACATCGGTCACAACTGCCAGATCGGCGAAGATGTTGTCATCGCCGCGCAGACGGGACTTTCCGGCAGCATCACGATCGAAAACGGCGCGATCCTGGGTGGGCAGGTTGGAATCGGCGAGCATGCGCGCATCGGCGAGGGAGTGATGCTCGGAGGCCAGGCCGGGGTCCTTCCCAATAAAATCCTGCGTGGCAAGGGACTGCCATTCTGGGGAACGCCGGCCCAGCCTTTGCGCGAGTATCTGAAGCAACTCGCGAGTTTGGCCCGGCTGGCGAAGAAGGATTAGCCGTGGCTCTTGTCGTGATCGGCGGACATTCGCGCAACGTGGGAAAGACGAGCGTGGTCGCAGGGCTCATCTCAGCCCTGCCCGAGTTCGAATGGACTGCTGTGAAGATCACGCAATATGGTCATGGCATCTGTTCCGCCAACGGAGAGGCCTGCGACTGTGCGACCGGCGATCATTCCTGGGCTATTTCCGAAGAACGCAACCGACAGGGCGGCTCCGACACCTCGCGGCTGCTGGTGGCAGGAGCGGCGCGAGTGTACTGGGTTCGTACCGAGCAAGGACGCTTGGCGGAAGCGATGCCTACATTACGGCAGCGTCTCGAGAGTGCCCGCAATGTCATCATCGAATCAAATAGCGTGCTGAAGTTCTTGCGTCCGGATCTTTACCTGACTATCCTCGATCCCGGAACGAGCGACTTCAAAACCTCCGCTCGTGAGTTTCTCGACCGCGCCGATGCCGTCATCTTGCACGAAGGCGCCCAAAGCCCGAAGTGGCAATTGGTGTCAATGAAGCCGGTCGCAAGTCGGCCATTCTTCCGCATTGCTCCCCCGAACTATGTGACCGAACAAATTGTGGACTTCGTGCGGGCGAAACTCTCCCCAGCAACACAGTAGCAAGGCACGACTCACCAAGGAAAAAATGCCCGCCTCCGGAGAGGCGGGCGCGATTGGGGGAGTTGAGAGACTAGGAACCGTTGGAGCAAACGCCCAGCGATTCTCCCTGGAAGCTCAGCCATCCGTTCACCGACGTGCTTGTCGGCGCGCCGAAATACGGTAGTGTGACCAGGTCCTGCAGGTTATACGTGAAGCCGTGCAGTGAGTAATGATAGGCCCCATAGTTCGCGTTGCCCTCCAGGGGGTCGCCGTTTTCCAGGATTCCGCAAGGCGTGTTGTTACCGTTGTAATTTACCGTGAGCGGATCATCGGCCCACTCGCCGATTTCATGCGAGAGCGCCGAGACATCCTGCGAGAATACGCCGGTTCGATCGACGTAAGTTGCTTCAGCGTAAGACTGCGGATTGCTCACGCTGCCTTCCGAGCTGTGATATCCGCCGATGCAGCAGCCGCCGCCCTGCGTCAGATACGTGTCGTAGAGCAGGAAAATCGGGAACTGATTGGGTTGAATCCCCAGTTTGCTGATCAGGTTCGGCAACTGTGAGTCAAACCAGTTGATATCGACTTCTGCTGCCGTGAAGCCGAATGGAGTGCCGGTCTTTCCATACGTCCGCGACGGACTGAGGCTCTGCTCGGCGAGCACCGTCGCACTCAACAGCAGATGCGAATTGGAGTGCGAGGACACCGTTCCCCAGAAATTCGCCCGCTGATACGCGTCAATGTATTGCGTCGTGCCTACATTCACCCCGCCCTGCACGTACGTGGTTGTCGAATCAAACAGGGGGGACTGGAGAGTGTTATTGGTCACCGTGTTTCCGTTCGACAGAACGTGGGAAGGGTCGAACGTGGTCTTTGTGCCGTTACGATTGGTGATGGTGATCTTTACAGGAATGATGTACGTCGTGATGGTCACGCTGGTGTTCGTCGAGGGAGCAGCTCCAACCATGTTGTAGGTGTAGTTCTTTCCGCTATAGGTGAAAGAGCCGTTCCAGCTTTGCAGAGATGCGGGCGGAGGTGCCACGTCAATGCGCAGATGTGGAGGCATTACGGCAAATCTGGCATGAGGAACTTCTTCAATGGCATCCTGGGCGAAAGTGCTTCTCAGTAGACCTAAGCACGTCAGCAGCAGCACAGCAACGCAATTGATATGGGAAAAACTTCTTCTAGTCATGTTTGTCGTTTCTCCTTGGGAGTTACATTCGACAATGAACTGAACCGCGCGGCAGGCGTGAACCCCAACTGATCGGCAGAAATCAGATCCCTTGGGCGCGATTCGTCGCAGTTTCTGGTGTTGCAGTTAATCAACGGTGATTGTGCAATTCTCGGGAATGTGATTTCTGTTCCGTTTTTGTAAAACTCGCGCGCTTTTGAGCTTTCATGACATTCCGCTTTCTGCCGATTCGTTTGTTTCGAAGCGAAAGAAAAGGCCCGCTCCAAGCGGAGCGGGCCAAGGTCTAGAACCGCAGACTACGTCTAGCCACCGTTCGAACAAACGCCTAGCTTGAATGGATTGTTCTGGAACGTCAGTTGATTGTTAACCGAAGTGCTTGTCGGAGCCCCGAAATACGGCAGGAATGTCAGGTCCTGCAGGTTATAGGTGAAGCCGTTGAGGGTATACGGAAATCCTCCGTAATTCGAAAAGCCCTCTTCGGGATCGCCCACTTCCAGGATTCCGCACGACACCGGATTGCCGTTGGTGTTGACCACGAGCGGATCATCCAGCCACTCGCCTACTTCATGCGACAAAGCCGAAACGTCTTGCGAGAAAATTCCGGGAGTGTCGATGTAGGTGAAATGTGCATAGGCTTGCGGCGCCGCCGTGCTGCCGTAGGAGCTGTGGTAGCCGCCAATGCAGCAGCCGCCGAACTCCGTCAGGTACGAGTCATAGGTGATGAAAATCGGCAGGGAATTGGGAACGATCTGCGTGTGCTTGCTGATGTAGGTCTGGAGCTGGGTGTCGAACCAGAAGATGTCCGCAGTGCCTACGGTGATGCCAAATTCAGTGGCGACTTTGCCGTCGGCGGCCGGAACGTTGAGAGACAGAGCGGGCAGTACCTTGGGGGGGCCGAGACGAACGTGATAGCCGGTCGCCGTGGAAACCTCTCCCCAGAAATTGGCGCGCTGGAACGCGTCGAGGTACTGCGTCGTGCCCACGTTGACTCCCCCTGAGGTGAACTTCACGTTGCGGAAAACAGGAGAGACCATCGTATTCTGCAGCACCGATCGCCCGTTCGACAGAATCGTCTGCGGGCTGAACACCGTCGTGCCTGTGGATGTGGTGAAGGATAATCTCACCGGAATAATGAAAACGGGAATCGTAGTCGACGTCCCGGTCGACGGGTCCGTTCCCACCATGTTGTAGTTGTAGGTTTTATTTTTATAAACGAACGATCCATTCCACGTGGTCAGTGGGGTTGCAGGGGTACCTGCTTCCTCGTGGAGAACCGGCCGGAGCCGCTCGAACATCGGACGAGCCGGCATGGTGTCCTGGGCAATGGCAGCACCTTTACAGCAGGTGACCACCGCAAGCGCAGCCATCAGGCTGAACGCACTAAATCGAACCTTCATCGTATAGTTTCTCCTTAGGGTCATAGGAACAGCTTTTGCTTTACTGGATAAGCCTGCTTTTGTTGGAGTCCAGAGACTGAGCACGAGGTCTCGGACGCAGGGGACAAAAGAATGGTTCGATTCTGCTTTTCAGTTCTAAACCTGTCAATCGTGAAGATTCTTGCAACATGCCTTCACAGGTTCTCGCACACGAATTGGGATCGGCGAATAGAGCCGGGAATGCGGCTTTTCAGTCGTGAAGAAACGCAAATCCGCGTGATCTCAGCGTTGCCCGAAAGTGGAATGGCAAGAATGAGCGGTTTTAGGAGCGCGGGTGACTCGCGCTCTGCCTTGAAGTCAGCCGGGGCCTCAATTCACTATCTCGGCTTCTGATACCAGTAGATCGACAAAGCCACCAGAGCCACCGTAATGATCCACAGGATGATGTCTTTGGCTCGATTCTTTTCTTTGGATTCAGCCATAAGCGCAGTACAGCATACCTGAAACCTGTCTTCAAGTCTCGCTTTGAATTCGTTGCAACGCTCTAAAAGCGGGGTTCCACTACCGCTCATCATCGCCGTAGCGCATGGGCCTAAAGCTCCAGCGTTTTGCGCACCCTGCGAATCCACCCCGAATCGCGGCGCTGGGGAGGCCATGCCCGACGAGCAACTGCTCAGTCCGACGTGTCTGCCGACCTTACGGTGCCCAGTTCCTTCCACGGGGTGTGCAAAGGCTTGCGGTTTGCCCCTGGCAGTGTTCGTAGCTCCATGAGAAACAAGGGTTTTCGGATGGTATGAGGGTTGCTATTTCTCTCACATATGGGAACACTGGCTATGAAAATCACGTTACATGCGTTACTCGTTTTATGCAGCGCATGCGCCTTTGGACAAGCGGCCGGTTCGCTCTCCAATCAGCCCTACATCTTGCAATTGCCAGAGCATCCGCAGCATGCGGAGATAACCCCGATGGCTTGCGAGCATCCTCTCGTCGGCGGGGCTTCCGATAATTACACTTACGCCAAGGGCGAGCGCCCGTTGTGGGAGTTCGGCCCTGTGTCCCAGCCTGTTCCGCTGGGCGACGTTGCGCGCGCGTTCCGTAAAGAGAAACTCGCCGCAAAGAAGGCAGAAAAAGTTTTCGAAAAGCAAGGATCCTAAGTCTCGTCCGCTCCTTACCCTCGTGCAGGTATAGTGTTCCCGGCAGCTTCTCCTGCTGCCGGGAACATCTTTCCTTTCCGGAGGGGGCGAATTCGGCGCGCGGCATAAAACGGTTCCGCTTACTTCCGCATCCCACAAACGAGCGTTCCACCACTACAATTAAGATCTTAATAAGCACACACCGCTACGTGTCGAGTGTTCCTGCGGAAGTGTTTACTTTCCCACAAGGGAGGAAACCTAAGGGATGAAGCGCTGCAAGACGCTGCTGGTGCGCGTATGTCTGTTTCTTTTGGCTGCGGTCCCGGCCTATTGTCAACGAGGGACCTTGGGGATCGATGTCGGCGAGACCTCCGACAGGTTCGCGTCGCTTCCGGCCAAGAATGGGCCGGAGTTCGATATCGACGGCAAGTTTACTGTCTTCCAGAACAATCCGAAATCAGGCCGCCCGGCAATTGTCGCGGGCGGAGAGATTCGTCTGCCGAGCGACACTGGAAATCATGCCCGCGAGTATGCAGCGTTCGGCGGACTGGCATTTCCGATTCACAACTTGAGCCTTGGCTTCGATGTGCAAGTTCGCAAGATCGTTTTGCCATCTGCCATTGTCGACAACCAGATATTTGAGCGAAACAGCATGCGGCTACTGGAGACGCCGCTCGATCTCAAGTACGTATTTGGCAGCACGAAGCGCTGGTTTATTGAAGCCGAGGGGGCACCGGAATATACCCCACACTGGCGCAAAAACTCAGCATCCCTCGTTAGTTTGCCCAATCCAAACTTCGATCATGGGTACTTCATTCGCGGGACTGTGGGCTATGTCTTGGGGAAGTACTACGTGAAGGGGACGTACGAGACACGTTACTTCAAGTTCATCGAGGATGCAGGCAATCCCAGCAATCTCTACAACTGGAAAAACAATCGCATGATGGGCGGCGTCGGGTTTGTCTTCTAGAGACCTATGTTCATTACAGCAAAGATCGAATACTGGTGTGTGCCCTGAAGCTTTCCGAGCATTCCAGATTCGAGGAGAACGCTCTCAAGCTGTGGATTGTGATAAAGAACGAATGCGGGGCGTGGGGCACTCCGCAGTGCCTCTTTCAAATTCTCGATGGTGCGGCGGATTCCTGCTTCCGAAAACGGATTGAAAAGATAGATCAGCAGCGGACCGGGAGGCAGCGGGAACGCTGTGGCGTCGCCGCAAACGGACTGGATCGCGAAACATTGTTGTGAGTCGCTCTTGTATTGCGCGATGTTCTCCTGTGCAATCCGGTGCAGCGAGGGAAGCAGTTCGACCCCAATGATGCGCCGGAACGGATAGTCTGACGCCATCAGCAGAGTCCGTCCTTTACCCGAACCGAGATCGATGAAGGTGAAATCTTCCAGGAAGGCCCCGGTAACCTGGCGGAAGTGCTCGATCATCTCCCGGAACATGGCAGGTTCGGTTGGCTGATACAGGGAGTGAAACGCGCCCAGGAGCCGATCGCGCCAGCCCACCGCGCCGCTGGTAGTATTGACGCGAAAATCCCAGTCGTAGTCGGCGTCCCCGAAGCGGGAGCGCGATCTCGAGGGTGTTGAGTCGCGCGCAAACTCCCATATCGCAATCAAGAGGTCCCGCGTTGCGGCGAGAGAACCATCTCGTCCACGACGCTCGCGCCAGTAGCCGAGCGCGGTCGAAAAAATCGCCGGATCCTGTTCGCGGGGAGATTCCACAATCTTATTGTTCCAGAAATGGTGCGGAGTGTCCCCGTTGAAGCGCGAAGAACACGAATAAAAATACAACCGCGTAGGACGCAAAGAGAAGCTAGAGCTGCGAAGCCCATGAAGGAACTCTAAGCAACCGTTTAGGCGTTCACGTGGAACTTGACTGGGCCCGGTTTGTAGCCAGGCGGCGTGCCTTTCTTGATGAACGGGAAGTCGTCAGGATTGGCCACCAGAACCTGACCATCGAGCGAGAGTTGGTAAGGATTGCCGTCGGGGTCTACGGGCATGCCTCTCCAATGCTCGGCGGTCGCAACCTCCCATAAGCTGGTAGGAATCCGCCCGTTCTGGTTCACGAAAATTGTCACTGCGTTCTGCAAGGCCGTGACGTCTTCATCCACCTGAATGGAGCGCAGATGTTCCAAGGCATTCTGGCGGATTGATGTGTCCTTGCTGGACTGATAAGCCGCACTCCACAGCAAGCGTGCGGTCGCGAAATCCTCCGCATGTTCGGCCATGCTGGCAGCCAGAACCTTCAGAGCGGGGTTCGCATCCGGAACATGAGAACCTCGTTCGAAGGCTTCACCGGCCTTCTTGAAGTCCTTCAGTTCGGTGTAGTAGATGAAGCCGAGATTGTAGTAGAGGTGCCAATCGTTCGGGTTGTGCTGAATCCCGTACTCAATCAACCGGACGGCACGTTCGGGTTGGCCGGCGCCATTTGGAGGAGCGGGGCCCAGGAAGTTGGCTCCGAACACATAGGCCGGAGTTAGATCGGGATCGAGGTGTGTCGTAATCTCGAGAAGCGGTGCAAGTTCGTTGTAGCTACGCTCCCGCAGGAAGTGGCGATGCCCGAAGTACTGCACCGCCCGCGTCCAGTAAATACAGGCCATCAGTCCATCGAAGCCGAGACTTGCACGCTTGACCAGCTTGGGAGAGGCGATATACAGACTGTCGTCGACCATCTCACGCGGCCTGATCCGGTCGATGCGATCGAGCAGCACGACGCTGCTCGCCATCGATAGGAGAAGAATCACGCTGGCCCAAACCGTGGTGCGCTTCCGCGAGGTCATCGAGGCGAACTCCAACATGAAGCAGCCTGGATCATTTCAGATTCCTGCGTTCAAAAATCAACACCGCGCCGCTTAGAGCCATAGCGGAATAAACCAACGCATAGAGCGTGTTCTGCAGGATCAAATCGGCTCCGACTGGTTGTTGGTGCGCAACCGTGATGATGACGTTTAGCGCCGAGAAATTGGGGACAATATACGCGGCTGCCATCGCGATCCATCTCGCAGGCCCGTGAGTCAGGATCGCGAAGCCCCGCAGATCGTCGGCGAAACTCCCGATGACGAACAGGGAAAACGCGAATACTGCCGAGAGCAGCGGCGAGGAGAATGCCGAAAACAGCAACGCCAGCGAACAGATGATCAGGAACTCAAGAACGATGAAGTAGAGCGCCACCAGGATGTAGGCGTCGGCTCCTGAAAACTTGTGGGCGACGTACAATAATGCGCCGAATACGCCGATGGCCATGAAGAACGTGTTGACGACCAGCGTGCCGGCGAGTCCGAAAAACTTTCCGACGATGAATTCCCAGCGGCGGACGGGCCGCGAGAGGACGGTATACAGTGTCCGCTTCTCGATTTCTTTTGAGACCAGTCCGATTCCGATGAAGATCGCGATGACGACTCCAAACAGGGAGACGGCGGTGAGACCGAGATTGACGACGACCAAGCGCTCGATTTCGATCGAGATCTGCCCGACGAAAATTGCCGCTCCCGACAGCAGCAACGCGAAGGCGATCAGGTTGTAAAGAACGCGGTCGCGGACGGCCTCGCGAAACGTGTTCGAAGCGATGTAGGCGATGCGCGCGCTCATTTCGATGTCCCCGCAGTGGTCTGAGAGTGCTGCAACTTCTCGACGAAATAGGTTTCGAGCGAGGTGCGCAGCGGCGTGATGGAAATCAGGCGCAGGCGCTCGCGGCGAAGCGCGTCGATGGCAGCGTCTTGCTGGCTTTCGGAGATAACGGCGCGGACCGTCTCGCCGCTGGCGTAGCATTCTGCGCCCAATGCCTTCATTGAGGCTGGCACCTGCGTGCCCTGCCAGGTAACTTCCACCTTGCCTTGCACGGTTGAGGTCAGTTCTTCGATGGCTCCGACGCCGCGTAGCTCGCCTTTGTGAAGAATGGCCACGCGGTCACACAGGGACTCGGCGTCAGACAGAATGTGCGTGGAGAAGAATACCGTTTTGCCCTCTTGCTTCAACTGCTCAATCAGGTCGCGAACTTCGCGGCGGCCTAGTGGATCCAGGCCAGACATGGGCTCATCGAGAAAGACGAGCTTGGGATTGTGCAGAATGGCTTGCGCGATTCCGACGCGCTGCAACATGCCCTTCGAGAATTTGCGCAGTTGAACTCCCTTTACGTCGCTAAGCCCGACTCTCGACAGCATCTCTTCGATCTTAGGTTTGCGATCCTTGCCCGACATGCCGGAAAGCTGGCCGTAGTAGTCGAGCAGTTCGTGAGCGGTGAGATAGTCGTAGAAATACGGCTGCTCGGGAAGGAATCCGATCTGGGCCTTGACTTCAGGATCGGTCCAATCTTTTCCCAATATGCGGGCGGTTCCTGAGGACGGAAAGACGAGCCCCATGAGCATCTTCAGCGTGGTGGTCTTTCCGGCGCCATTGGGCCCCAGGAAGCCGAAGATTTCCCCTTCCTCTACCGTGAGATGCAAGGGATGAAGGGCACGCTTGGGGCGCTTGCGCCAGAAGCCCACCATGTAGGTCTTTTCGAGACCTTGGATTTCAATTGCCGCCATAGGAGGTAGCTTCCGCAGAGGTTTCCGAAACGATTATAAGCAACGCCCTTCGAAGTGCGAGCACCGCCGCAGTTACGACGGTCATGAATGGAATTGCCGAATGGCAATCATTTTTTCTTGACCTCATTTTTGCAAAATATTGATAGCAAATGTTTTGCTCTAATTTTCGAGCGCTTTCGGCTTCTAAAATATTGATTCTACATAGGTTACACGCAAAATATTCAAAAACAATGACTTGTGGCTTCCGCGCCCAAACCGGTTGCGCCTCGCGGCCGCCTGATAATGGAAGATTGAAGGTGTGGACGACAAGGTCAGATGTCACATCGCCCGTTGTGGAAAACGGTGCGGTAGCGGCCGGCGCCCGAAGCAGCGTGGATCTGCTTCGGCGCCAGCGTTGAGGCATTTTTGGGGGGCAATTACTGATTCAGGGGGTTGAAGGTGAGAATACCGGCTTCGGTATTCGCACAAACGCCAGCGGGATCGACGCGGATTACCGCATCTTCTTCGGCGCAGAAGGCGCGAATGCCGGTCTGATTGATGGTGATCGGAGCTGCCAAAATCGTATAGCCGATGTTGACGCCTCCGGCCACGGAACCCGCGCCAGTGGTGATGTTGTAGCCGCTCTTGCCGCTATTGGCTGGGTTTCCGTCATTCGCGAGAACGGAGTCCAGCAGGCACGCCGTGGTCGAACTTGGTACGCAAGCTGCACCGAGCGGTCCACCGAGGTTCACCAAAGCCGGGGCATAGCCGACGGTTGGATAGGTACTCTGATAGGTGATTTCTGCGGTGGTGACAGTGCGAACGGAGGCCACGGCCGACGATTCGTTAGCGGCCATACGGGCGCGCAATAAGTTCGGAATGGCGATGGCGGCGATAATCAGAATGATCGCGACCACGATCAGCAATTCGATGAGCGAGAAACCTTTTTGCTTTCGCATGTTTTTCCCCTGGGATCTTTTCAGTCTGGAACTCCTCCGGATATTGCGGGCTACGCGGGGGAACTGCAGTCGTCCTCAACTTCGGAAGCTAGGGCTGGATTCCAGATAAGGTGAACTTCTGCGCCCAGCAAGGCGCAACGCGTATTTTAACGCTTTCTGGCGTCCGAAGGGCACAGAAATCCACAAAGTGCAAATCTCTTCATCCCTCGACACCGATGCTAGAACGGGCAGGTTTAAAGAACTTGCAGCAGATTGTTCGGGTGACAAACAGTGGGCCTAAAACGAACGAAGCAGCGAAGTGATCTTCGCTGCTTCGTTTCGGCCAGAGGCTTTCTTATTGGTTGAGCGGGTTGAAGGTCAAAATTCCTGCTTCGCTGTTGGAGCAGACGCCAGCCGGGTCGACGCGAATGATGGCATCCTGCTCAACGCAGAAGGCGCGTACGCCCGTCTGGTTGAGAATGAGCGGAGCGGCCAACGCGGTGTAGCCGACGTTAATGCCAGATCCAACTGTACCCGTGCCGGTCGTGAAGGAGAATCCGCTTTTGCCGCTGTTCGCTGGATTGCCGTTATTCGACAGAACGGAGTCGATCAGGCACGCCGTAGTTGAACTCGGCGTACAGGCGGCGCCTAATGCGCCTCCGAGGTTCGTCAGAGCGGTGGCGTATCCCACGGTCGGATACGTGGCCTGATACGTGATCTCGCCGCTGGTGATGGTGCGCAATGAAGCGACGGCAGAAGATTCATTCGCGGCCATGCGGGCGCGCAGTAAGTTTGGAATAGCGATCGCTGCAATGATCAGGATGATTGCCACGACGATCAGCAGTTCGATCAGTGAAAAACCGTGTTGTTTTCGCATCGCTTGACCCCTGGAGCCGTGAGATTCGCGCTCAACAGCCACACTCTTTCAAGTGGCACTTACGATGCCAAAGCTGTACGTTGATTCATGGCCGCTAAGTCATTGGAAAGTAAAGGGCTATTCTGCAAGAGTAGCATCTCTGCTCGCCTGGGCTGCCATTGATTGGGGAGCGAATGACAATTTCTGTCAATGTGGAATCGGGTGTGGAGGCCGGGAAACGTGGATTGATCCTGAAAACAGAAAGGAGCAGCGAGGTTGAGTCGCTGCTCCAGGTTATAACTAGCACTGAATTACTGGTTGAGCGGGTTGAAGGTCAGGATGCCCGCTTCGGCGTTGGAGCACACACCGGCCGGGTCGACGCGAACCACGGCGTCTTCCTCAGCGCAGAACGCACGGATACCGGTCTGGTTGACCGTGATCGGCACCGCCAAAACGGTGTAACCAACATTGACGCCACCCGCAACGGTTCCAGTACCGGTCGTGAACAGGTAGCCAGACTTACCGCTGTTAGCCGGGTTGCCGTTGTTGGCCAGGACGGAGTCAAGCAAGCAAGCTGTGGTCGAACTGGGAACGCAAGCCGCGCCGAGCGCGCCGCCCAGGTTGGCCAGAGCGGTAGCAAAGCCGACTGTGGGATAGGTGGAGTTGTAGGTTACTTCAGCAGTGTTGATGGTACGAACCGAAGCCACGGCTGAAGCCTCGTTGGCGGCCATACGGGCGCGCAGCAAGTTCGGAATGGCGATCGCTGCGATGATCAGGATGATCGCCACGACGATCAGCAGCTCGATAAGTGAAAAGCCCTTCTGTTTTTGCATGAGTTGAACAATCTCCTAGGTAGTAGTGGCCCCACGCCACTCGAATTCGTTATAGCCATGGTCAAGGAGGAAGAAAGGCCGGGCAAATTACGAAAGATCAATACTGGAAGCGGTTTGGCTTGCAATACTTGCGAAGAGAACCGGACAAAACAACGACGAAAATTCGAAATCGCAAAGGGGAGAAGTGGCGAACGCCAGAGAGCGCGGGAAATTAGCAGGAGAGAGATAGGCCAAAAACTAAAGGAGCAGCGAACTTGCGTTCGCTGCTCCTGGCTTGTACCCTCCCCCAGGTACTCGCCAAACTGAATTACTGGTTGAGCGGGTTGAAGGTCAGGATGCCCGCTTCGGCGTTGGAGCACACACCGGCCGGGTCGACGCGAACCACCGCGTCTTCCTCAGCGCAGAATGCACGGATACCGGTCTGGTTGACCGTGATCGGCACCGCCACGACGGTGTAACCAACGTTGACGCCACCCGCAACGGTTCCGGTACCGGTGGAGAACAGGTAGCCAGACTTACCGCTGTTGGCGGGGTTGCCGTTGTTGGACAGGACGGAGTCAAGCAAGCAAGCTGTGGTCGAACTGGGAACGCAAGCTGCGCCGAGCGCGCCGCCCAGGTTGGCCAGAGCGGTAGCAAAGCCGACTGTGGGATAGGTGGAGTTGTAGGTTACTTCAGCAGTGTTGATGGTACGAACCGAAGCCACGGCTGAAGACTCGTTGGCGGCCATACGGGCGCGCAACAAGTTCGGAATCGCGATAGCTGCGATGATCAGGATGATCGCCACGACGATCAGCAGCTCGATAAGTGAAAAGCCCTTCTGTTTCCGCATCTCTTTTTCCCCTTAGTTTGGTGTTGTGTATCAAATTCTGCGAACATCGCAGCCGTCCTGATGTTTGCACCTGCCTAGCCAAAGGCGTTGGTTACCTTGGTCTTAGAGGGCCTTTCGGGAAGAGCTTTGATTTCAGTGGCAGGCCAAACTTTGGTGTTACATCGCCACGGGAAGATAGACACAGATCTGGCAAAAACAGTCGTGCTGATGACAATTCTTGTCAGTTGAGGCGCGGCGGGTCGATGGCGGGAGCTTTGAGCGGGAGGAGAGCCGCTTGAACTGTGAATCGCTCCCATGCCGTACAATGCTCGCGCCGCGTGAGATGAGTGGCTCGCAAAATGGAACGGGTTTAAAGAATCTATGAATGTCTCGGCTGACATATTTCATATTGATCCCGCGATCGAGCGCGCGTGGACGCTTCCAGCGCGGCTTTATACCGACGCAACGGTGTTTGCGGCAGAAAAAGAAAGAATCTTTGCGCGCACATGGCAGGTCATCGGGCATGTTCAGCAGGCTACGAATCCCGGTGACTATTTCACGGCCGAACTCGGGGGAGAGCCTCTTCTGATCGTTCGTGGCGAGGATCAGAATCTGCGCGCGTTTTACAACGTGTGCCGACATCGCGCAGGACCAGTCGCGGAAGGATGCGGCGCGCGAAAGTTATTTCGTTGTGGTTACCACGGGTGGACGTACGGGCTTGAAGGATCACTGATCAGCGCAACCGAAATCGAAGGAGTCGAAGGTTTCCGCGGAGAAGACTTTGCGCTCGTTCCTGTGCGCGTCGAAGAATGGTTCAACCTGATCTTTGTGAACCTTGACGCAAACGCGGCGTCGCTCAGTGAGAGTCTCGGCGAACTGCAGGTGCAGGCTGCGAAATTTCCATTCACAGAGATGAAGTTGTTTGAGCGGCGCACTTACGACATGAAGTGCAATTGGAAGACGTATGTCGATAACTACCTCGAGGGATATCACCTGCCGAGTGTGCATCCGGGACTGAATCGCGAACTGGATTACAACGCATATGTAGTGGAACCTTATGCGAGGCATGTGCGGCAATTCAGCCCGATTCGCGGCGCGCAGCCTGGCGATGCGACGCCACGTCGTTACCAGGAAGCGCTGGAGGATCTGACGACGGACTATTTCTGGATTTTTCCGAACTGGATGCTGAACTGCTATCCCGACAACGTCTCGTTGAATATCGTGCTGCCAATCGAACCGGAACGAACCTTGGCGATCTTTGAATGGTATCTGCCGGAGAAAGAACATGCTTCGCCGGCGGCGAAGGCTTCGGTGGAATTCAGCGATCAGATCCAGAGGGAAGACGTAGGTATCTGTGAAACCGTGCAGCGGAACCTGCGCTCGCGGAGCTACGTGCGGGGACGATTTAGCGTGAAACAAGAGAGAGGCGTGCACGCGTTTCACCGCATGTATGCGGAGACGATGCGCCAGCCGTAAGTGGCCGAAAACCACCACTTTGGCCGAGGGCGGCCAATTCTGCCAGATTTGCAAGACCCACGTTGTGAACCTGCTCGGGTAGTGTCTTCTTTTTCAATCGATTAGAGGGTACAAGATGTCTGGTGTTTGGCATCGGAGTTGCCTCTAGAAAGGTCAGGATTCTGGTCAGCGAGGTACGGGTTCTTGGGGGTGTTGGAGGTGGTTATGACAAGCCGAATCATGGAAAAGTTGGCGGTCCTAGTTCTGGCGCTGTCGAGTGTAATGACGGTTGGAGCCTGGGCGCAGACTACCGATGACGGACCCGGGCCGACCGAACAGCCGAGCGCGCCGATGGAGATCGGGCAAGGCCAGGGGCAGGATCCTTCGCAGAACCCACCATCCTACGACGCCCAGGACCAGTCTTCACAAGACCAGTCTTCCCAAGATCAGCCTCCGTACGACGATTCGCAGGCGCAGCCCACGGAAGCGCAGCCGGGTGGACCTACCGGTGAAGCTCCGGCGACGACAGACCAGGGTGTGGCACGAGTCAGCCTGATTCACGGAGATGTCTCGACACAACGCGGTGATTCGGGAGATTGGTCGGCGGCAGCGCTGAATCAGCCAGTGATGACCGGCGACAAGGTTTCTACGGGAGATAATGCGCGGACCGAAGTCCAGCTTGATTTTGCGAACACGCTTCGCCTGGGGCCGAACTCGAAGGCGAACATCGCAACTCTGACAAAGAAAAACATACAGATTCAGCTCGCGGAAGGAATGGCATTTTACTCGGTGTCGAAAGACAGCGAAGCCGAGCCGGAAATCGATACGCCGAATGTGTCGGTCCATCCGTCGCACCATGATGGAGTGTTCCGGGTCGAAGTTCGCCCAGACGGTGACACGGTTGTGATTGTGCGCCAGGGCGAAGCGCAATTGGCGACGCCGCAGGGCAGCACGGAAATTCGCAGCGGAGAGATGGCAACGGTGCGCGGCAGCGCGGATTCTGCGCAGTACAAGATTTCGTCGGCGCCCGACCGGGACGACTGGGACCGGTGGAACAGCGATCGCGACCACATCATTCGCGATGCGAACTCGTGGCATCACACGAACCGTTACTACACGGGCAGCCAGGATCTGGATGCATATGGACAGTGGCGGCACGTCGACGATTACGGCGACGTGTGGTATCCGAATGAGGGCTCGGATTGGGTTCCGTACCGGGACGGACGTTGGGTTTATGAGCCTTACTACGGATGGACGTGGGTAGGGTATGAGCCGTGGGGCTGGGCTCCTTATCACTATGGACGCTGGATGTATGCCGACGGAGGCTGGGGATGGTGGCCAGGACCGACGTACGGCTGGTACCGTCCGTTCTGGGCGCCGGCATATGTGTCGTTCTGGGGCTGGGGCGGCGGCGTCGGTTTCGGATTCGGTGTTGGGTTTGGCGGCTGGGGCGGCTTCGGATGGCTGCCGCTTGGGCCGTGTGACTGGTTCCATCCGTGGTGGGGCGGATATGGCGGCCGCTTCGGCTGGGTTGGGCATGGATGGGGAGATCACGGTTGGGGCGGTGGCCGCTTTGGCGGATTCCGGCCTCTGCACAATGGCTTGCGCTATTCGAACGTAGCCGGGATCCGCGAGGGGCATATCGGCAGAGCGATGTCGGTGATGAACGCGGGCCACTTCGGCACTGGTGGAGCGCGGCCCGTAGCAGCCCGTCCGGAGCAACTGGGCGGAGCGCACATGATGGCGGGGAACTTGCCTGTGGTTCCCTCGCGACAAAGTTTGTCGGCCAGCGGACGCGCGCCGGCGGCGGGAACGATGCGGAACGGCGGTGCGCAACATTTCTTCGGAACGCACAACAACATGGTGCGGCCGGCATCGTTTGCGCAGCAAACCTCGAGTTTGCGGCAGTCGATGCAGCGGAGCCATGTGGGAGCGATTCCGGCTGGCGGCCGGGCAGGCTCGATGATGGCAGGACGAGGCACGATGCAGCGTCCGAGCGCGGGCGTTCAGTCTCGTCAGATGAACAATATGGGCAATCGCAGTGCGATGGGCAACCGGACGTCCATGAATCAGAATTCTGCGATGCAGAATCAGAATCGCGGGGGCTACCGGCCCTTCAATGCTCCTTCGAACAGCGGGCGCTCCAATGAGCCGGCGCGCGGGACGGCACAACAGCAGGGTGGATATCGTCCGTTCAACGCACCGGGCAACAATTCGCGTTCGGCTGAACCGGCTCGGGGGACAGCGCAGCAACAGGGCGGGTTCCGTCCGTTCACTCCGCCAAGCAACAGCAATCGCGGAGCCGCGAACAATTCAGGATTCTCGCGTGGTGGCAGCCAGGCTGCACCCAGCGAGAACCGCAGCGGGTTCCGTTCCTTCAATCCGCCATCGCGAAGCGAAATGTCGAGCCCGAGTTCGAATCGAGGCAGCAGCGGCAGTTACTGGAACCGCACGGCTCCGAGTTCGTCGACGCAGCGGGGGTACTCCGGCGGTTACAGCCGGGGCTCGATGGGTTCATCCAGGCCGCAACTGGACATGCACCAGCCTGTCGTGCGTGGACCGTCGTATGGAGGTAGCTATGGCGGATCGCGCGGGTATCCGAGTTACGGTGGTTCGCGTGGCGCCCCAAGCTATGGTGGTTCACGTCCGAGCTACGGCGGCGGTGGCCGAGCCCCTAGCGGTGGCGGCGGACACTACGGAGGCGGCGGAGGCGGACACTTTGGTGGAGGTGGCGGTGGACACTTCGGTGGGGGTGGCGGTGGACACTCCGGCGGCGGTGGCGGCGGGCACTCCGGTGGTGGAGGCGGTCACGGCGGTCATCGATAAAAAGCCGAACGAGTTGATGTAAATGAAGTGAACGATCGAGGCGAGAGAGGGCGTGCTTAACGGCACGCCTTTTCTGTCTGGAGACAAGTTTCCAGTGTCGAGTTTCAAAGTTTCAAAGTTTCAAAGTTGGAGCAAGCATTTGAGTGTGGTTGCTTCTCATTTGAACTTTTGAGAATTTTGAAGCTTTAAGGCCGGGCGTAAGCCGGGGAATCGGGATCGGGGCGGTCGTAGTCTCGTCCGTATTTGTTCTTGTGAGCGAGTGTCACATTGGTTTCGGCGAGAGTAAAGCTGCCTAGAGAATTCTGGCTAGGGGAGACCGTAATTTCACGGTTCAATGAGTGGAGTTCGTCGGGGGCGACGTCGGAATGGAAAATCTGCAACTGATACCGTCCCGGAGGAACGTTCTCGAGATTGAGGTCTCCTCGCGAATTGGAGATTGAGTAATACGGAGTAGCCAGCGTGATGACGACCGCGCTCATCTGGGCATGAATGTTGCAGAAGATGAAGGAAATGCCTGGCTTGTCGAATTGCACGAAGCGCGTGGTTCCACTCTCGTAGAGCCCGAGATCAAAACGCTTTCCTTCGAAGAGCGAGAACACGTTGTGGAAGAAGGGATCGCGGTTAGGAAACTCGACTTTACCTCCGACCGGAATGACCAAGAGATTGGGCTGGAAGCTCTTGTTCCGTTGCACTAATTTCGGAATCACGGTTTGGGTTGGAACTGGAGTTGCCTTTGCGGGGAGGGGAGTAAGCCAGATCACCGCGTGCGAAGCGTCCTTCACGCGGTGACCGTTCTTCGTCAGTTCTACATGCGCTTTAAGTGTTTCCTGCGACTGCGCGCCGACGCAGATAAGCCCGAGGAGAAGCATGTTTCCAACGAGAGTGCTTTGGTTTCTCAAAACAAAATTCCTATCGATAAGTTGAGTTGACTGGTCATGCTACTGCCACTGTACACGGGGAAAGTTCGGAGCCGCCTAAGCTCGGCGGCAAGGATCAGGTCGGAGCGTGGGCGGAAGATGACATTGGCCAAGGCTCCCCGATTCCGGCCCAGGATCGGGCCGAAATTGTTTTGATCGGTGGCAAATCCGCGGACATCACTTGCGAATGGATTGTCCTGGCCAAATGCGCCGTTCAGTTCGATTTTAGGCGTGACCTGCAATTTCAATTGTGCCCAGCCGCCTTCGGAGTCAAGGCCCCGGATAGGACTGAAAGGATTCGCCGGGTCGCCTCCATACAAGATCGAAGTGGCGATACCGCCACCGAGGCCGCCAACTCCACGGCCGCGATAAAACTCTCCAGAAAGTGCAAGGCGCGGCGTGAGCGGGACCTGCCAGTCGGCCATTGCAGCCCACGCATCGACATAGCGGCTCCATGTCCAATTCTGACGTCCGTAATATCCGGCTACTCCAAGGCTCAGAGGCCGGTCGTGTACGGGATGAGACCAGGCGGTCCGAACTGCGTATGCCGGTTGTCCGGAAAGTTCTCCGGCATTGGGATTGCGATAGAACGAGTTGTAAGGGTACTCCCAGTCGAGGTTATCGATAATTCCCGCCTGGATGGTCACATTCTGCTGGCCGGGCATGTCGAATCGATGTTCGATGCGAAGTTGTGGAGTCCATCCCCAGAGGTTGCCGGCAAGGCCGAAAGCGGGTTCGGCAAGCGAAGCGAATGAAGTGGGTGAGAGTGGAGAAATGAAAAGGGCATCCTGACCGGCCACGACGGAGGTATGCGCCCAATCGAATCGCAGGCTCGCGGTTTGCAGTCGAGCCAGGCCGAAGTTTACGCCATTCCCGCCTGCGGTGAATCCACCAGCAAAGTCCATCTGAACGTCCGCCGATGTCTTTGCCCCCATGAGCGTGGGACCGAAGACTTCGAGGCCGATTTCAGACTGGCGGAGGGTGGCTCCGAACGTCGCTTGAGGAAAGAAAGATGGGAGACTCTCGGCGTAGTCGGGAAGGTCGAAATTATTGGAACCCCCTACATTGCGGAAGGCATTCATCAATACGATTCCGTGCAGGCGGGCGCGATACTTCGAAGCGGTCTCGACCTTGGTCTGATATTGCTCATCCACTTTCGAGTTGATAAGCGAGGTCGAGTCTTCGAGCTTCTGCACCCGGTCTTCCAGCGAACTCTGCGCAACGGAAGATTGTTGAGCGGTGGAATGCGGCGTGGAAGCCGGTTGTGATGCGACCTGATTCAGATTGGAGTCGGCGGGGCGCTCGAGCAAAGCACGCGTGGCCTGCAAATCTTCCCGCAGCTTTTGCATCTCGGTCCGCGACTGTGCATTTTCCGCTCGCATTTCCTCCACGAGTGACCGCAATTCACGAACCTGCTCCTGAAGATCCTGGATCGGACCATCGGCGGAAGGAGATGCAGGCGGGACCGGAGCATTCTGGGCCATGGCGGCGGAGACTAGGAGGCATGCAAGCATAGTTGTGAGTACGCCCCTGCAGGGGAAATTCTTATGGCTCTTCACACCATCCTCCAAACGGCATCCGGAGTCAGGCACCTAAGAATCCCAACACTTACTCAAGGAGCCGGATGCGATACGGAATTTTGTGGGGCATTGTTCAGTGGTGCCGGAGTAGACGCCGGCATCTCGATCGGGAGGGCCGCAGTACCGGCGGCTGTCTGCTCGGCGCGTAAAGGCAGCACAATCTGAAACACCGTTCTCCCCTGGGACGTGTGCTCAACTGAGATCGTGCCCCCGTGATCCTGAACGATCTTTTGTACCACTGTTAAACCCAGGCCCGTGCCGTTTTCCTTGCCGTAGCTGACGAAGGGGTGGAAAAGACGATCGCGGATGGATTCGGCAATGCCAGGTCCATTATCGGCAACTGAAATGGTGATGTTTCCATTTCGGGTGTTGGCCGCGATTTCCACCTGTCCGCCGGTTGGCGGAGCGGCCTCGCAGGCGTTGAGCAGCAAGTTGTAGAGCGCCCGTTCCAGCTTGCGCTGGTCAAACCATCCGGCGAGATGCGAGCTGCAGAGAACGTCGATAGAACGCGCGTGGTGCCTCGGATGGATGCGCACGGCCTGCACGGCGCGCTGAATGGTTTCCAGAACATTGCTGTGCGCGGGACTCAACGATTCACGGGTGCGCGCGAACTCGAGGAGAGAATCGATGAGATCGGTCATCAGATTCACGCCGGTGCGCACCTCTTGATACAGTTCCTCGCGCTGCGAAGGAGTCAGGTGAGCGTCGCAGAGGAACTCCGAGTTGGCGACAATTGCTGCCAGAGAATGACGCAGATCATGGGAGATAGAACTCGCCATCCGGCCGATGGTGGCCAATTGCTCAGACTCGAGAAGGTCCTGTTGTGTCTTGAGCAGGCTGCTGCGCATGCGGTCGAAGGCGCGAGTCAGTTCGGCGACCTCATCGCCTCCGTGTTGATCCAGGGGAAGGTAAAAGTCTCCGGCTTCAAGCGCTCGGACTCCATTCACCAAGCTGCCAAGGGGACGCGTGAAGGTGTGGGAGACAAAGAAAACCAATCCGCTGCCGACCACGATTGCAGCGAGTCCGAGCAAAAGAAGGTAGCGGTTAAGGTCATCGAGAAATTTCGTCGCCTGATCGTACGAGCTCAAGACGGTGAGGCGAACCGAAGTTGCAGAAGTACCGGAGAGTTGCAGCGATGTCGCGAGAAAGCGCTCCTTGCCCAGTTCGACGTCATGGGGTTCTTCCTGCACGGATCCGGTAATCAGCGGGCGTATATCGGCGCCCTGCATCATCGAAGAGGGCAGAGTTGTAGCGACAATCTCGTCGCCTGAAGAAAAAGCCACATGGCTGCCGGCAACTTTGCTGACTTCTTTAGCGAGACGGTTGTCAATCTCGTAGCCAATTACGAGGAACCCGATCAGTGTGCCTTCGGTGCGGGATCCCCGATAAATCGGCTCGATGAACGTCTGATAGAGATGATGTCCGCCGAGCCACCAGTGGCTGGATTCTCCCCGGTCTTCTTCCATGGATTGCTGAAAAAACTTCTCGGCGGCTTCCCGACTGAAACCGGGAGTCTTGGTGTAGAGCGAAACAACTTTGCCGCTGCGATCGACAAGAACGAAGAGATCGTTGCGGGCGACTTCGTAAAGTTCCTGAGACGCGTCCTGGATCGTGACCGAATCCGCGCTGCTCATAATGGAGCGAGTGATGGGCAAATAGGCCTGCAGGGCCACATCACTGGTCAGCATTTTTTCCCGCTCATGGCGGAAATCCTGAAAGGCGGCAACGGAATTGTGCAGGTTGATGGCAATGCTTTGGCGAACGTTGGTCTCAACGCTTCGCCGTACGAGCAGCAGGCTGGTAGTAGTCAGGCCTGCCGTGATCAGCAGCATGGCGAGAAGGAAACGCGTGCGCAACCGCAGGCGCGGGAGGAATCGGTCGACTCGCCCCGAAGCGAAGTCCAAGGCAGGATGGGCGGATTCGGAAAGTGGGCTCACGGGATTTAGCGGACGAACTTATACCCCATTCCATGTACCGTGCGGAAGTGCACCGGACTCGAGGGATCCTTCTCCAATTTTTGCCGTAGCTTCAGAATGTGGTTGTCGACGGTACGTGTCGAAGGATAGTTCTGATATCCCCAAACCTCATTCAGAAGTTCATCGCGGCTGATCACGCGGTCGGAGTTTTGCACCAGGAATTGAAAAGTCTTGAATTCCTGCGCGGTCAAAATGACGGCGTTGCCGTCGCGCTTCACTTCCATCTTCTTGAAATCAATGGAAATACCGTCGAAGCTGACGACTTGCACCTCAGCGGGCCGGGTCGTGTGACGCAGCGCGGCACGTACGCGAGCGAGCAGTTCGCGCGGGCTGAATGGCTTGGTGACATAATCGTCCGCGCCTAATTCGAGCAGCAGGACTTTGTCGGAGACGTCGCTGGCAGCGCTGAGGACGACAATCGGCAGCGTTGGCGACAGTGCTTTGATCGTTTTGCAGACATCGCTGCCGGAAACCTTGGGCAATCTCAAATCGAGCACCATCGCCGCTGGCGGGCTGGCCTGGAAACTGTCAATCGCCGATTTACCGTCGGACTGCGTTTCGACCGTGTATCCCTCAGTCTCGAAAAGGCGTCGCAAGGCCTTTTGCACGGCCGGGTCGTCTTCCACTACCAGAATGCGGCCAGAAGGCTTAGTCATAGGCGCTAGATTCGTAATTCGATTGCTGCTGAATGGAGTTGCAAGATTCCCCATACAATGCCTCTCTGTCTTGTCCAGGGGGACTGCCGCTGCCCCTGCGGCGGCTTGACTGGTGAGAGCTTACAACGGTTTTTTACTTTGTGTACTAGGGATGGCGGGGCTTTGACATTCTTTTTACAAATTGGTGACTTTTGCGGCGTAGGGGGCGGAATGCGGCTTGCTCGGGGGATTGTGAATTAAACGAGGCCGCGGAAGTGCAGGTAAGTAGTTCCTCCCAGGGAACTACGGTATTTGCTGTATGGGCGGCAACCGGTAGGAAATACTACATTTACCAAGCTGCAAGAAGTGGTCGCCACCACGTCAATTCGTACCCCGTAACTATCTAACCGCAAGGAGTGCTTCCATGATCCGCCTGAAGTACCTTCTGAGTGCCCTTCTGCTGTCTGCATTGATGTTCCTGCCGAACCTGGCGGTGGCTGATAACAGCACCGATTACAGTAATAGTGGCGGAACTCTTGCCGGATCCAACGCTGGGCTGACGCTAACCGGTTCGACCCTGATTGCAGTTACATCGGTCTCGGGCGGGGGCGGTTCCATCAATGGCAACCTTGGAACGGTTGAGTTCGCCACGGGTGCTCTCACTAGCGGCTCGCTGCAGATGGGTGGAACCCTTGCTGCCGGAGGATGGTTCACGATCACCGGCAACGGTACGAACGGCGTTGGGAACGGAACGTTGTTCACTGGAGCGTTCTCAGGCCCGGTTACGTGGTCTCTGACTACTCTTGCCAACGGAACCCATAACTACACGTTAACGGGAGTGCTGGTGGGGAGTGGAAGCTTCTCGGGCATTAACGGAGTCACGGTGCAATTGACGATTAATACCGGGAAGGGCCTCTTCAGCGGCTCGACGCTGATTTCCGGCGGAGACACGACGATTACGTCTTCGGTTCCGGAACCCTCGACACTCGCCTTGCTCGGTACAGGGGTGCTGGCTTTGGCCGGCGGCCTGCGCCGTAAGGTTCTCGCCAGATAAAGTTCCTCGAATTGTGCTCAACGGCGCTCCGGCTAAACCGGGGCGCCGATTTCATTTTTTGGCGGATTCGGGCCTCGGCGCCGCTGTCGTAGAATGATCCGCTTGTCTACCTCCTCAGATCTCAGTTCGCTGATTGTGGTACTCGTGCGCCCTCGCAATCCGCTGAATATTGGCGCAGCTGCGCGGGCGATGAGCAACTTTGGGGCAGAGATGCTGCGGTGCGTGAATCCCTATGCGGTCGGATTTCGTGAGGCCCGTTCCGCAGTTGGGGCCTCCAGTCTGCTGAAAAACGCGGAAGAATTTCAGACAGTTGCCGAGGCGGTCCGCGACTGCTCACTTGTGGTGGGGACGACTGCGGTGCGAAATCGGGCCCTGCACCATCAGGTGCGTACACTGGATCAACAGTCTGGAGCTTTGATCCGCAGCCATCTGAAAACCGGTCGGGTGGCGCTGCTATTTGGTTCCGAAAAAATCGGCCTGACGAACGATGACTTCAGCCACTGTCATTGGTTGCTGACGATTCCCACACAAGAAACTCATATCTCTATGAACCTGGGGCAGGCCGTGGCGGTTTGCCTATATGAGTTGGCCGGTTCCAATCGGGCCGAAGAATTCAGACAAGAGAAACATGAACCTGCCAGTGCAGGCGAACTGGAGAAGATCTCCGATGGGTTGTACGAGAGCCTGAAGATGAGTGGCTACGTGAAGCCCGGCAATGATGCGGTGAGTGAGAAGAAAGTGCGGCGGCTGATGCTACGCCTGAATCTGGATGCCATGGATGCGAAGGTGTTTCTGGGGATGATCCGTCAGATTGTGTGGAAGTTGCGGCAGATCGGCAAGCTTAGTGATTGACGCGCTGAGCGGAGGCTTGCGTCCCGCTTCTTCGGAATCGAAACTGGATGAGCCATGTGCTTGCGGCGGGCTGTCCATTCACTACTGGTGGAGAGAATTCCCAGCGCTGTGCGGCCTGGAGGGCATGCTGCGCAAAATAGTGACTTGATCCGGAAGATTTGAAACTGGACGACGTGACTCTGCCAGAAGAATCCACCTGCGCCCGCACCACCACCTTGATCGTGCCAGAGATCGTGTTCATCGCACTCCGCGGTATATCCGGCAGGCTCTGATGTACGATTCCGCCCGCGGAGGAGTGCGGCGCGGGAGCAGGATTTTGCGGTGTCACAGGGGCTGCGGCGGGAGGAGTGGCTTCCGTGGGCTGCTGGGTCGTGTTCGAGTTTTCAGACTTGCTTCCCCGGAAATAAAAGATCGCGAAGATGACCGCCAGAACGACGGCGATTGCGATCGTCACAGGGAATGCGGGCCGGCGATTGCTCGGCTGAGTCACAGGCAATGGCGCCTGCTTCGGCTCAGCAGGTGCTGTCGGCCTCTCCCCTTGTAGTCGAGCTTGAACGTCTTTCAGCGTGCAGCGCTGTTTGGGATCGAGATGCAGGCATTCGCGCGCGATGCTGCGAAACGGCTCGGGCACGTTCTGGGGAAGACCGGCACCGGCCTTGGATCCATCCTCGGCAAACGAGAAATTCTGGGTGAGCGCGGCAACCAGGGTCACGCCCAGGGACCAAACGTCGCCTGCCGGAGAAACGATGCCAGCTGCGGTTTCTGGTGCATCATAGCCGTCTCGACGGCGGTGTTGCGAGTCCTGCACGGCGGCGGGCGCGATCTGATCGGAGGAAAGCTTGAGCTGATCGCCGACGGCAAGAATGTTGGAAGGCTTGATTCGTCCGTGCACGAGTCCGCTGCTGTGAAGATACGAAAGAGCGTTGATGAGCGGCGGAAGAAGGTCCCTGACTTCCGCGGGTTCCAGCGCACGCTGCGGCAGGATTTGAGAAAGATCCTCTTCGGCGTACTCCATGAGCACGTATGTGAGAGGAGTCCCATTCATCTGGAAACGGCCGGCGTCAAAGGCGCGAATCAGGTTGGGATGAGAAAGTTTCGTGATGCCGCGCAGAGCGGGCAGTTGATGGTCGGCGGCAGAGCCACTTTCTGCGGCGATCAGTTTGATGGCAGACTTCTGGCCGGGATTAGCAGGCGATTCGGTAAGGAAGACTGCGCTATGGTCGGAGCCGCCCAGCCATTGGCGCAAGGTGTACTTGCCATCGACCAGGCGGCCTTCCCACGATTTCCACTCAGGTTTACTCATGTGCTGCTAACCGGCGAACCAACATTCTATGCCAACGATCACGCACCATAGCACGGATAATTGACTCGCAGGTGCAGCAAAAGCTGTTGAAAACTAGCGGCTCTTGTAGCTGAAGGTCACTTTCGTCTGCTCATCGAGCACAAGCGGCCGGACGAACGCGAAGCTGGTGCCGGCTCGCGGTACTTCGATCGGGACCGGTAGCACCCCTGCGACGCGTCTCTGCAGATCCAGAACATTCGCAGACGCATTCTGGCTGACTGCGCCGGGAGCGAGCTGCGGAGCCCGGGGGTGGTATTCAGGTTGATTCGTGTAAATCGTGCTGCTCACAGAACTGCTGGTTGTTTCCAGCGTCGGCGCCGAAGCCGTGACCTCAACGGTTTCCGAGGTGGAAGCGAGGCTCACTGGCAAGTTGTAGACCGAAGGTTGAGCAGAGTTATAGCTGAGGTTGTAGACGCTGGTTCTGAAACCCGGCGCCTCGGTCTTGGACTTGTAGTTTCCCGATGGGATGCCCGCGATCAGCCATCGGCCAGCGGAGTCTGTAACTGCCGTACGTACGAACCCGTTCTCGGAAGAAGTGATGGTGATCCGGGCGTTCGAGACAATAGCTCCGCTGGGATCGGTCACGACACCACCCATTTGTCCGGGAAGAATCTGCATCGGTGTGCCGCCTGACATTTCAAAGGGGATTCGGTCTCTGATTACGGCTTCTTCGTGGAAAGCTGTGGGAACTCGGTTGGCGGCGATCACGTCTCCGCCAAAATCTTTGACCTTATAACGATCGGGCAGGAAGACCTCCCAGTTGAGCAGGCTGATGGGAATGTCCATGCTCGGCAGCGTAAGGTCGGCGCCGCCTTTTTTCTCAAACGGAGTTCCGGAATGCATGAAGACGAACGAGACGAGGTACGTGCCATTCGGACGGAACCCAGCGCGCAGCAGCGGCACGCGGCTTCCATCGGGGCCTTGAACCGGTTTCACCGGCTCGCCTGCTACTTCGGCAGAAACGATCGTGGCGTCGGCGGGCAGGCTTACTTTGAGGAATGGCTGTGCCTGGTTCTCAACCGTGAGTTTGATCTCCGTCAGTGACCGGCCTTGCGAAGTCACCATGGTTGTGACTTCGGCGCTTTCGGCGACGGCGGCCAGCACGCTTCCATCGGGGAAGCGCACCCACTCGAGCGCCAAAGTCGGGGAATCACTGGGCTGACGGTGATACCGAAATGCGGCTTGCGGTGGGTAATGGGCAAGTGAACGCAGATATGGGTTGGCCTCTTTCACGTCCATGCGCTTGAGGCCTCCAGCTTCGGTTGCGGTGATCTCCATCGTGCCGGCGCCTTCGACCAACACTTCACCGGTTTCGCGTTGCGCTGCTTTGAAGCTGATGAGAGGAGCGTCGGCCTTGGTCCCGGTGATGGCACGCTCCATCGAAATCAGAAACTGATGTGCACGCTGGTTCGGCGCATTGACTTTCAGGGTCAGCACGCCGGACTGAGTTTCTGTTGAATCGAGCGTTGGGCCGGTTACGCCAGTGACTTCGTATCCGGCGGGCAGCTCGAGCTGGAACTGAGTGGGTTCGCCTTGCACGACAGAAATGTCTGCCAGCACGGCAAGCCTCATCTCGGCTTCGCTGACCGAAACCAGAGTTTTCGCGTCGGCGAGGAAACGAACTTCGCGGGGCACGGCGGGGGCAACCACTTCTCGTGTTGCCCACCAGATATTTGCGGGTTGTCCTGGCACGAGCGTGGCTTCGATTGTGGTGTGTCCGCTGTTGGATTTGCGGTTAGTGATGACTCCCGAACTGATGTTCGCGATGGTGTGATCGCCCGGAATCACCAATTCGAGTTGAGCACTTCCCACTGCCGGCACCGGAAGACTGAAAGAAGCGCGGCCAGCATCGATTCTCAGAGGGAGACCGGTATCGAGCGCGATCGAGAAATCGCCGGGACCGGGCAGCAGCGCTGCATGGACGCCACCTTCCTGGATCAGCGGAATGCCTTTTCCATTCTGGTGCGCATCGAGGATGGTCATTCCAGTCGTGAGCGGTACTTTGCTCACGCCTTTGTGGAAGACTTCCCCTTGGAGTTCAATTGATCCCATGACTCCGTTGTTTTCGACACGGAGTTTTAGATCCGCGTGCTTGATCGAGTAGGGAAGCGGCGCCACGTCTACCTTCTTCGGAGGCTTTTCCGCCAACTCCACCAGCTTGTTGTATTCGTCGAGCGGGAGCGTGACGTTGCCGGAGTCGGGCAACGGAAGCGTCGATTTGTCTTGCGCCCAGCAAATGGAGGACACCGCCAGACAGCAAACGAAAATCAGCACTGTGTTTTTCATCGCGCACCTGCCTTTTTGTCACGCTGGAAATTGAGTTCTGCGGAAGAAGACTGGTTTTCGTTGGTGAGTTCCGAAACCAGGTAGATGGAAGGACCAAACTCAGGAAAGTCGACGTTGACCGGAAGAATGCCGGTCACTTTTCCTCCCAGGGACTTGGACCGGAAGCTATCGAGCAGGGCCTGCGTCGAGTCTTTCTTTTCTTTGTCGCTGCTTTGTTGGGCCGCCTGATCTGTTTGTTTTGGGGTAGCGACTGGCGGAGCATTCACGGCTAATGGACCGCCGATAACCGCCGCGCTGGCATTGACGACCCCGCCGTATCCTGTCTCGGGTGGGGCTGAACCAAGCGCTGCGGAAATGGGAGCTTCGTATTGCTCGGGCCGAAATACGCCTGGCTCAGCGCTGACGCGGAACATGGGAGGGTAGTACACCAGCAAGCCGGTGCGCGAGATGGGAAGATCGAGCGCCGGCAGGGTGACAGTTTCTTTACCCTTTTCCTGCCAGGCCGGGGCTTTCGTGATGTACATGATCTCGACCACGAACGCGCGAGCGTCTTCGTTGCCGCGAGATTTCTCGAGGGGCAAGAGCAGGCTGCCATCTGGCGCTTGTCCGGGACGAACCGTTCGTCCACCTAGCGATGCACTCCAGACGGTGGCTCCCTGCGGCAAGGTGATCTTCACAAAATTGCGCTGATTGTTGCGAACTGCATACCGTGCCTGCACCAGTTCTTTGCCGTCGGAGCTCATGAGCACGTGATAGCGAGCCTCTTCGATATTTGCCATCAACACGGCCTGCTGGTCGTAGCGTGCGACATTGATGCTCAGTGAGCGCGTTGCGCCAGCCTGACCCACCCGGTCACGAAAAGCGACCAGCGCGGGAGACTGGCGGCTGGCGATCATGTCTCCGAGATCGGTGGCGTCGGCTTCTTCGAACCCTTGCACCTTGGTGTCTTTGATCTCGCCTGCGCCGAGAATCTCGACGGCAACTCCGCCGTTATCGCGCTCGACGTTCAACAATCGGAGCAGCGGAATGTCGATGATCCCGTCGCGGGGAAGCCGGGCTTCGCCATTCAGCACGAAGCGCGCACTGTGCTCCAAAGGCTCCAGGAAGCTGACCGTCAGCTCGCCGTTTTTCATTTCCCAGTCGGCGACCATCGCGCCGGAGACCTGATTAATCGTGACCTTCTCTGGAAGTTGAATGCGAACTTCGCGGGCCGCGCCCTGCACAATCTCGAGACTGGCCTCCGCATAGATTGAGGTCGAATCTTCAGACAGGCTGGTCAGCTGCGTGAGGGAACCGCGAAGCCGCAGCGGTAACTCGACGTGGTGATCTTCCGTCTTTTTCCGCCAGGTGAACGTGAGGGGCTCGTTGCCTTTGCCGTAGGCAATCCATTTCGTTTCGCCTTCAGTCTCGGACTTTGCGGAGAGAATACCTCCGCCTACGCGCAGATCGATCCCTTGCCGCGCAAGTTCGACTGATGCCCGTGTAACGCCGGACTCGCTCGAAGGCAGCGAAACACTCTCGTCACCCGTGTTCGCCGAGACGGGGATGTCGACATCGAGTTCGAGGACGGATCGCCCGGCGTGCGAGAGCAGGGCTGAAAGATGCGACGCGCTTTTTCCCGCAGCACCGGGAACGAGCGAGACAAGCTTTCCATCGAGCCGGGCCTCGCGCACCAACAGTCCGGAGGGTACGGGGACACGTACCCAACCGTCTTTCAAGACATCGACGGTGAGATTCGCGCGTCCGGTCGCAACTTCGCCCTGCACCTTGAGGTCATAATCGACTCGTGTGAGTGTTGCGTCGAGCGGGGGAGGCTCGGGATCGTGCTCCACCGGATAAGCCTTCGCCCGCAGCACGCGATACTCTTCGACGGGGATCACGACCCATCCAGCGGTATGCAAAGGTTCAGCGGGCTTTTCCTGCGCTTGCAAGGTGAGCAATGTGCAAGCGGCCATGATGCAGGGAGTACAGCTGCGAAGTGCAATGGATTTGAGCTTCAGAACGGCCGAGAGAATCGACATTTTCATAGTTCAACCCTCACTGCAACAGTTCTCGGGATGTGGCGAGCGACTTGGGGGATCAGGCGCGGCATTTGGCCGCTCCTTCAAGGAATGCATGCCGGGTGGAAATTTGCGGGGAATTTTCTGGCGGTTACTTCAGGCACCGGGCGTGGCTGACGGTAACCGGGCGTCGTGGTGCTGTACCATTACAGGTCGCAAAAGATTGCACTCATCTCGTTCCGGAGGTCGATTGAGTTTCACCACAGAAAAATCAAGGCAGTTGTACGAACGCACGCTGGGAGTGTTGATTGAGGCGAGCAGTTCGTCATCGCGGGGCCCAGTTAATTTCGGCAAGTATCCGATCTTCATGGAGCGGGCGAAGGGCTCGCGGATCTACGACGTCGATGGCAATGAGTACATCGACTGGATGATGGCGTTCGGGGCATTGCCGCTGGGGCATGCGCACCCGGAGGTGGTGGAAGCCATCACGGAAGCGGCGACGACTGGAGCACATTTTGCGACGGCTACTCCGGTGGAGCTCGAAGTGGCGGGAATGATCCAGAAAATCGTGCCGAATGCCGAGCGGGTGCGGTTCGCTAATACCGGAACGGAAGCCATGATGGCGGCAATTCGGCTCGCCCGCGGCGTGACCGGGCGTCCGAAAATTCTCAAGTTTGAAGGACACTATCACGGATGGCACGATGACCTTCTCGTCAGCTCGAACGTGTTGCCGACGGCCGCTCTCGGGTTACGTACGGATCCAGTGAAGATTGCTGATAGCTCAGGGCTGAATCGAACGGCGCTCGACGACACGATCGTCGTCCCGTGGAACGATTTGCCGGCTCTCGAACAGGCGATCGAAAGGCATCCCGGACAGATTGCTGCGATCATTACCGAAGGGATCATGGCGAATATGGGTGTGATTCCTCCGGAGGAAGGATATTTGCACGGCCTGCAGCGGCTGGCGAAAGCGAGCGGGATTATTTTCATTCTGGATGAGACGGTGACGGGATTCCGCATCGCTCCGGGTGGCTGTCAGGAGTACTACAAGCTCTCGCCCGATCTGGTGACGTTCGGCAAGGCGCTGGGATGTGGCCTGCCAGTGGCCGCACTCGTTGGGCGGGCTGAAGTTATGGATGCTCTGCAGTGGGGAGGCGTTCTGCATTACGGCACGCACAATGGATCGCGTATCGGGATGTTTGCGGCACGAGCGAACCTGCGAGTGTTGACCCGCGATAACAATGCGTCGTTCCGGCATACATGGCGCATTGCGGAGAGACTGTGCAATGGGTTGCGGGAACTGCTGAGGAAGAAAGGCAGGATCGCGCTGATACAAAACGTCGGGCCTATGGTGCAGATCATGTTCACGGATCAACCCGCAATCCGCGATTACCGCGACTTCTGCCAGCACGTGGACCGGGCAGCTTTTCAGAAATTCGTGCTGTCGCTGTTCCCGTTTGGCGTGTATGCGTCGCCGTCGGCTGCGTTGCACTCGATCGTAACGCTGGCTCATACCGAGCAGGATGTGGAGTTCACACTCGAGGCCGCAGGGAAGGCGCTGGACGGAGCGAGAGAATAACCCTTCAATACAGAGGACACAGAGGTCCACAGGGGCTTCGTCCTCAGCGTTGAAAAGATTTTCGACATTTGCAGCTATGAATGTGAATGAACGAGCGGTTCAACTTCTTTCGCTTGAGGGCAAAGTTGCCATTGTTACTGGTGCTGCATCCGGCATCGGGCGTGGGATTGCGCTGACCCTTTCTGCGATGGGAGCGTTCGTCGCTGCGCTCGACATTAACGAGGAAGAAGGGAAGAAGAAGGCCGCTGCAATCGAGAATCAGGGCGGAAGAGCAGCATTTTTGAAATGCGATGTGCGTTCCGTTGCGGAATGCCGATCCGCGGTTGAGCAGATTACTCGGCGTCATGGGAAGATCGATGTTCTCTGTAATTGCGCGGGCATCGCGATTCGCAAAGATGTCGTCGAGTTGACCGAAGAAGAGTGGGACCTGTCTCTCGATGTGGCGCTGAAGGGTGTGTATGTGCTTTCGCACGAGGTCATCCCGCATATGATGCGCGCTGGTGGCGGGAGCATTATTAACATCGGGTCAGGATGGTCGCTGAAGGGAGGTCCACGAGCCGCCGCATATTGCGCCGCAAAGGGCGGCGTCGTGAACCTGACTCGCGCGATGGCTATTGATCATGGGCCCCATAACATTCGCGTGAACTGCGTCTGTCCGGGAGATATCGACACGCCAATGCTGCGCAGTGAGTGCGCGCAACTTGGGGAAGAGGTGCAGAGCTTTATGAAAGAGGCGGCCAATCGCCCGCTGGCGCGGGTGGGTACTCCGGAGGATGTGGCGAATGCGGTGCTGTTCCTGGCGAGTCCGATGGCGAATTGGATTACCGGGACGGCGCTGGTCGTCGACGGCGGGGGGCTGGCGTAAGAGTTCAATTGTGAAAATTGAGGAACGGACAGAGCATGACGGATGCACGGAATCAGAGCTTTGGTGTTGAGCGAGGACAAATTGTTTCAGACGAAAAGCAAAACGCGGCAGCCAACCAGTTCCTGGAGCTGCTGCGTTTTAATCGCCGGTCCGGCAAAGGCGGCACGTATGCCGTTTGCTCGGCGCATCCGGCGGTGATCGATGCTGCCATTCAGCAGGCCGTCGCGGATGGATCGCTGCTGCACGTCGAATCAACTTCAAGCCAGGTGAATCAGCTTGGCGGATATACCGGGACCACGCCGGGTCAGTTCGCGCAATGGATTCGCTCTGCGGCCGAAAAGGCGGGACTGCCGGCGGATCGAGTGTTGCTGGGCGGAGACCATCTGGGACCGTTTCCATGGAGAAATGAGAAATCTGAATCCGCGCTGGAGAAAGCGCAGACGTTGGTATGCGATTGCGTTGCTGGCGGGTATCAGAAGATTCATCTCGATGCCAGCATGGGGTGCGCCGATGATCCGAAGAGTGGGATTTCCGAGCAGACTATCGCGACGCGGGCGGCGATGCTGTGCAAGGCGGCCGAAGACTCGCATGGCAAGTTGAGAGGCTCGACCGCACCTCTGTACGTGATCGGAACCGAAGTGCCTGCGCCCGGCGGCGAATCGAAAGAAGCGGGAGCACCCGCAGTGACGAAAGCGGACGACGTTCATCGGACGCTCGAGGTATTTCGGACGGCATTCGTCGAGGCCAGTCTGCAGTCGGCATGGGAGAGAGTCATCGCTCTGGTGGTTCAGCCGGGAGTGGAGTTCGGGGCGAATTCTCTTTTTGAATACGATCGGGCAGAAGCCGCGTCGCTTTCGGCTGCGCTTTCCTCACATGCCGGCATGGTTTTTGAGGCGCACTCGACGGACTATCAGTCGGCTGAAGCGCTGACCCAAATGGTTGAGGATCATTTCGCGATTCTAAAGGTGGGTCCGAGGCTGACCTTTGCTTATCGCGAAGCGATATTGGCGTTGAGCGCGATAGAACGCGAGTTGCTGGGAAAAGATTCGACAAGTTCAGTCTCACGCGTTCGGGAAGCCTTGGAAGCCGCGATGCTGCAAAACCCGTCGTACTGGCGATCGTACTATCAGGGCGAGGAAGACGAGGTGCGCCGCGACCGGATCTATGCCTACAGCGATCGGTGCCGCTACTATTGGAATCAGCGGCCGGTACAAGAAGAGGTCACGAGATTGCTCGGCAATCTGCAGGGAAAAGAAATTCCTCTCACGCTGATCAGCCAATTTCTGCCCGTGGAGTACGAATCCATCCGGGCGGGCGAACTGGAAGCCTCGCCGGGGAAGCTAATTCGATTTCACATTCAACGAGTGCTGGGGATGTACGCAGAAGCCTGCTCAGTGGCCTCGTAGTTGGCATTTACTGCTCGCGTCTTTGTCGCGCAGATTCGTACAAGACAATGCTTGTGGCGACTCCCGCGTTTAACGATTCCACGTGTGTTGTATGTGGAATCGCAATCAACTCATCCACTTGGGCCATCAGGTCACGAGGAAGACCCGAGCCTTCACTCCCAATGAATATTGCCGACGAGCCTGTCAGTCGTGCCTGATCGATTGGCGTTCCCTTGTGTGACGAGGTGGCGATCAAACGCACTCCAGCGTGGCGGAGCTTGGCCGAGACGCTCTCCAGGCCGCCTGCACTTTTCGCAACGACGGCGGGCAGGCGAAAAATCGAACCTGCGGAGGCTCGGATCACCTTCGAATTAAACGGACTGACGGTGCCTTCTCCCAAGACCACGCCCGCGCTGCCGAATGCCTCGGCAGATCGCAAGATTGTTCCAAGATTTCCCGGATCCTGAAGGCCAACCACGACGACAACGGGCCCGATCTGCAGCCGTTCGAGAAGATCGTCGACCGAAAATTCACGGACGCGTACGAGGGCCGCGACCCCCTGCGGAGTGTCACTCGGCACCGCGCTGTCGAAGACCTTATCGGGAAGAAGCAGGGTTTCAACGTGAGAGCCGATCTGCGGGAGCAGGCGTTCGGCGACGTTCTGCGCCGATTCGCGGAACAGGACGGCTCGGAATCGCAATCCGCTGCGAATGGCCTCTTCGAGGATACGGACTCCCTCGATAGCACACTCACCGGTTTCCGTGCGCTCGCCGCGGGCAAAAGCCTGGCGGACTTCCTTCACGAGCGGATTGTGTCGGCCTTCAATCCGGCGAAGCCGTTGCAAGCCGTTCTGCGCTGTCTCTGAACTTCGAGGCATGGTTTAACTCTAATCCACACCTTACGGCAGCGGCTAGTTGCGTGGCCATCTCATGCTTGGAACCTGAATGCCGTATTATGATAAGTTCCACCCAAACGAAATCGGGATCGTTGGCCGAGAGAAGGGAGCGCCGTGCGCTCGGAAATCGTAAAAATCAACTGTGATACTCCGGAATTATCTCTGGTGAAGTACGCCGCCGATCAGATTCGGTCCGGCGAAGTGCTGGGCATGCCAACGGATACGTTTTACGGGCTGGCGGCCGATCCGTTTAACTTGCGGGCTGTCGAAAAAGTTTATGACATCAAGTCGCGCTCCCGCCATAAACCGCTGTCGCTGCTGATCGAGAGTGTCGATCAGGCGGAAGAACTGGCAAAGCCCCTGCCCGAGGAGTTCTACGCACTAGCCCGGAAGTTCTGGCCTGGGCCGCTGACCATCATTGTGAAAGCCGGATCCCGCCTGCCGCTCAAAGTGACGGCGAATACAGGCAACGTGGCATTACGCGTTCCGAATGCAAAGATTCCATTGGCCGTCGTGACCGCGGCGGCAATTCCGATTACGGCAACTTCGGCAAATCTCAGTGGCGCGTCCGAATGCACCAGCGCCGAACAGGTTCGGGACCAGCTGCAGGGCCGCATCAACATCATTGTGGATGGCGGCCCGTCGCCACGGGATGTGGCGTCGACCATCGTGGATTTGAGCGATGAGACGGCCCGGTGGCGAATTATCCGCGAGGGCGCGATTCCTGCAGATGAAATCTCAAAGTTCTTCGCGCAAGGACAAGCTTCATAGGTGACTGTCCGAGAATGACCGACGAACCCGCCAAACTGCATCGCACGATGCGCTGGTGGCTTCTCCTGTTGGTCTTGCTGGCAGTTGGCCTCGCTTCCTTTCTCGCAATCACCGCATTTCGGATCATGCATGCAGCGGCTTTACAGGAAGTGCCGCACGCGGACGCCATCATAGTTTTCGGAGCCGCGGAATATTCCGGGCATCCTTCTCCTGTGCTGAAAGCGCGACTGGACCACGCCCTCGAGCTCTTTCACCTTGGGCTAGCCCCGGTCATCATCACCACGGGTGGGGCAGCTTCTGACCCGACATTTTCGGAGGGCGGAGTCGGCAAATCATACCTGATGCACCACGGGGTTCCGGAACGAAGCGTAATCGCAGAGACCCAGGGGCGAGATACCTCCGAATCGGCCGAGCGGGTGGCGGTCATCATGCGCACCAACAAGCTGCGCAGTTGTATCGCTGTAAGCGATGCCTATCACGTGTTCCGCATCCGCAAACTGCTCGAGCATGAGAATGTGCATCCGGTATATGTTGCACCGCGACCCGATTCGCGCCCTCACAACGCATTCCAGCGGTTCGAGGCCGTGTTGCGCGAGTCGGCCAGCTATCTTGTATGGCGGTTGGGGATTACGTAGCGTCCGCTAGAAGCGGTCGATATTGTTCGTCGTGCGGATCTGGAACCAGTCGTATTGGAGGCTATTTCTCTGCAGGCCGTTTCTGATCTTCGAGAATGAGTGCTGGATCCGCACCATGAGGTTCGTGTTCTCTGCCATCTTCGCGCGATCGTGCTGCGCTCCACGCATCTCAGCATTGCGGCGGTTCTGGCATTGCTGATAATCCTGACTCTGCTGGCATAGCTCATAACCGTTGCTCAGGTTTTCGTCGCGAAGAGCTTTGAGGTCGAGATTTTCCTGGATCGCCGCGGCCAGCATCTCGTCATAGTGCTCGTACCAGAGGCGGACGGCCTCCTCAGTCTGTTCCGGGGTATGTGTTTCTTTGTAAGTGGAGATGGCTGCCACTACATCGTCAGCGTTTTCAGCGCCATCCATCTTTAGTAGCGGCAATGGCCCGGCGCTCTGCTCCATATTGTCATCCGTGAGCACCTTCTTGGCGTGTGTCGATTTCTGCGCTTTGGCTCCCCGGACCACGTCACCCAGAGCGGGCGAGCCGTCGTTTGACGATGGCGTGTTTGCGGGCTGTGAGGCGGAGTTCTGGGATACCGCTAAAAGTGTAAGAGACAACAATGCGGCGACCGAAAGGAATGATCGCAGCAATGAAGACGAAAACTTCACCATAGCCCTGATGTTAAGCGATGGTCGCCGTGCAAAAAGATCACGAAAGTTTTGTGATTCCAACCGGCAAGCGATGACCAATGTGCGGTGTGATTGGAATCACAACGCTACTGAATATCTGGCGTTTATGTCAGACCCGCGATTCCGTGCACTGAAGTGATTTCGTAATGCGCGGCCTTCGCGTCGTGATTGGATAGGTACTTTTTGCGTTCTTCCGGGATGATCGACGTCTCGTAGTCGGGTCCGGTCACCGCGCGGATGGAATCGATGGAGTCAAACAGCATGATCGTGATGAATTGCACTTCATTTCCGGCATTCCGCCGCAGCAAATAGCTGCCACGGTAACCTTTGACTTTGCCGATGCCAGGCAGCAATTCGGGCTTCAACATTGCTTCATAAGAGTCCGCGTGTTCAGGTTTAGTGGATCCATGCCACACTCTTGCAATCATGGAATGGCCTCCTTCGAGGCAACCTTACCACGACATGCGCTTGCGGAGTTCGGTGATGTGCGCCACATGGTGACGGCCATGCCACGCGTAGAGCGCAAGAGTTTTTTCCAAGGTCATCGGTCCTAGCTCCGGGTGCCTGAAAGTTCGCTTCCACTGTTCCGGGGTGAGTGAGCGAAGCAGTCGCACCCATCGCTCATGGAGTGAGTCGAGCAGAGTCAGCGAGACCTCGATCGGAGTGTTTTTCGAATCCGCGAGTTCTGCCCAGCGATCTTCCGCGTAGGGCTTGATGGTTGGCTCATCTTCGGTGAGCGCCAGTTTGAACCGCACGTACGAGTTCAGGTGGCTGTCGGGAACGTGATGTACGACCTGCCGCACAGTCCATCCATCCGGACGATACTCGGTATCCAATTGCTTTTCGGAAAGACCTTTAACCGCCGAGCGCAGATTAGCTGGAGCCAGCGCGATTTCTTGCAGTAGAGTTTGTTTTTGTTCCTCGCTTGGCGGCCCATCGTAGCGGAATTTGCCAACCGGGAACCGCAGGTCGTCCATGGAATCTCCTTGAGAATTTTGAATAACAGATGATGGCGAAGCCTGGCTGGCTTCAAATTTGGAGAGTGGAACACTTCGTGGAGCGCTGCCTGGCCGCCTGAATCCCTCCAGTTAACTACAAGCAATAGTAGCCCTACGACACGCACCACATTGAATTCGGCTTCGATTTTCGATTCCTCATGCCTCCGGCTTGGTGCATCTAATCGGGTTCTAGGCTAAACTCTCTCTGCCCTAGGGTTTAGCCACTCTCCCGGAAGTTTCTGTGGAACTCCGGGATTTGCGAGGGGAACTATGCCGTCTTCCGTCTGGTCTGGACATTTAACTTTCGGACTCATCTCGATGCCGGTGCGCCTCTTTTCCGGTGCACGCAGCAGCGGCATTTCATTCAACATGCTGCATCGTCCTGATAAATCGCGGTTAAAGCAGCAATACATCTGCCAGGCGGAAGGCACGGTCGTCGACCGCAATGAGATCGTTAAGGGGTATGAGTTCCGCAAGGATGAGTACATCGTCATCGAGCCCGAGGAGATCAAGAAGATCGAGCCGCAGACCGCCAAGACGATGGAAATCCTCGAATTCGTCAAAGCCAGCGACGTCGATCCGGTGTACTTCGAATCTTCCTACTACATGATGCCTGAGGAAGCCGGACGCCGGCCGTACGCACTATTAACGAAGGCGCTGGAAGAGAGCGAGTACGTCGCTATCGCGAAGATCACCATGCACAATCGCGAATACACTGTCTTCCTCCGGCCGACCGAAGGCGGCCTGATGCTGCACACGATGTATTACGCCGATGAAGTTCGAAAAGTAGAAGGCTTCGGTGCGCCCGATGTAGAACTGAAAGAAGCGGAAGTCAAGGTTGCCCATCAGTTGATCGAAGCCCTGGCTGACAAGTGGGATCCAGACAAATACAAAGACACGTTTCAGGAGAACCTGAAGAAACTGATCGAGGCGAAACTCGAGGGCGGAGAAGTCACTGCGGTGGAGAAGCCCAAGAAACTTGCACCAGTTGTCGATCTGATGGCCGCGTTGAAGCAGAGCCTCGCCCAGATGGAGGGCAAGAAGAAGCCAGCGGCGACGGCGACGTCAGACGTACAGGTGGTCCAACCGGCGGCGAAGGCAAAACGCAAACGGGGCTGATCGCCGCATTCGCATTGCCGGGCCAGTTCGATGCTCGAGGCATCCCGGCCCTTGATTCGCAGCATCCCTTATCGGGTGTCGAGTAGCGGGTCTGAGAACGGGTCCTTCCCTAGCGCATACGCGCAGCAACCGCTACAATGATCAATTCTGTCAATTGAACCAGGAGTCTTTGTCGGGATGCCGATGAGTTTTCGACGTGTGGGCTGGCTCGCTGCAACCGTGCTGGCAAGTTTGCTCTGGATGTCGTGCGGCGAAGTTTACCGTCCGGTTGTCATTCCGGTGAGCATTGCTCCTCCGAATACTGCAAATTTCCACGCGGTGTTCGGACTGAATAACAACGCATCGCCCAATTCCGGCACCATCATGCAAATTGACGTGTCGGGAGACAGCTATATTGGGCAGGCGAACATGGGGCTGAATCCAACCCATGCTGCTGCTTTGGTCAACGGCGCGCGAATCTACGTTACGAGCGCCGGAAGCCTGACGCCCGGTAATTCCGACATAGTCACCGCCTTCAGCCCTGCAGCCGATAGCCCCCTCCCAGCCGGGATAGGCGCAACCACGGTGTATTCGTTACCCAATGTTGGGCCGAATCAATCTGCGGCAATAACCGCGATCAGTGAAACCGGGAACGTCGTGACCATGGCTCTGAGCACCCCCATCATTCAGGCCACGGTTGGCCAGCAGATTGTAATTTCCGGAGTCAACATCGGGGCGTACAACGGCAACTTTGTTATCTCTTCCGTGAACGGGACGACTATTCAGTACACCGAACCTCCTACAGTCACGGGTCTGGCGGCAACGACCGGGGGCACCGCCACTGTTCCGGTTCCGACATTTTGTTCCTACTTGCCCGTCTTCGTTACCGGAGTGCAAGCGAGTTCGGTATTTGTTGCCAATTACGGAGCGGAAAATGGCACGACTTGCTCGTTTGCGAGCACGGATTCGGTTGCGCTTCTGAATCCCGCCACCGGTGCAGTGCAACAAATCGCTTACTTGAATCCTACGAATGCAAGTCCCGCACCGCATCCGGTTGCGCTGGCTGAGACTCCGAACGGCCTGAATCTTTATGTGTTGAATCAGGGGACGAATACAGTCCTGGATCTGTCCCCGACAGATCTCTCAACCATGGCCACCATTCCGGTAGGCCCAACCCCGGTGTGGGCCGTGGCCCGTACGGACAACCAGCGAGTCTACGTTCTCACGCAGGGAGACGGGATGCTGTTACCGATCGACGCCAACACCAATACCATTCTCCCTAGCCAGACAAATCTTTCGGTGGGTGTGGGTGCGAATTATGTAGTGTATGACCAGAGTCTGAATCGTCTTTACGTCACGAATCCGCTTACTGGAAACCTGTTCGTGTATTCCGCGACGGGTGGCGTGGACTTGGGGGGGAATCCCAACGATACTCCCAAACTAATGGCGACGATTCCAATGGCAGGAGGAACGCGGCCGGCGTGTCCGAAAGCATGTTCGCCCGTGTCGGTGGCCGCTCTGCCGGACGGATCGCGCTTCTATGTTGCCAGCTATATCACAGAAACGGCCTGCTCCGACCCGAACGTGGGACCCACGCCATGCATCATTCCGGTGCTTACACTCTTTGACGCTCCCAGCATCACGGTTAAGACTGTTAATTCGACACTGCTGAAGGGATCTCCGTCATTCTCGCTACTAACGGCTCCGTTCTTTTCGCCGACGCAGTATGCCGTGCCCCCGGTAGCTTCGTGTGTGACTCCTGCGACATATTCGCCCGGGGCGACGCGCTTCCGTATGTTTACCACGGCTGCTGCCGACAGCAGCCACGTGTACGTGAGTATGTGCGACGCGGGCGCCACTGCCGACATAAGCACGGTTACAACTAGCGTGAATCAAGGGACCAATACGCCCGACACGTTGGTGACCGATCTCGTGGCTCCCTTCGGGGCCTGCAGCGCCGCCTACTGCACTTCGTCGGCGCCGATTACATCGTTCTCGATTACCTCCAACGTGGTGACGTTGCAGGCTGTCAACAATTTTGTTCCTGGACAACAAGTGCAGATCTCCGGCTTGACCGCCGGAACTTATCTCAACGGTCACCTACTGACAGTGCTGCCCGCCGGTTTGTCAGGAACGCAGTTCGAGGCTGACTTCACGCACGCTGACGTTGCTCCCACCACGGATTCAGGCACCGCGCTAGGATTGCAGGTGGCAACGGTCACATCGTTCTCGATAAGTTCGAACGTGATCACGTTCCACGGAATCAATACGTTTACCACAGGTACGCGGGTTGCGATTACGGGGCTGTCGAGTTCGGCCGCTACGAATGCTGCACTGAATGGACAGATCCTGACAGTGATTGCCACGGGACTCTCGACCTCGCAGTTCGAGTGCGTTCTGCCCGTGAATACCCCGAATGTTGGTTCGACGGCTGATGTAGGAACGGCCGTTCCTCAAGTTCCGCCACAGAGTCCCATTTTCCTGGTGACCGGACAGTAACTGAGCGCAGACGAGCGTCTGCTCGAGAACTTCAAAAGGGAAATACTGTTACACCTTCGCGGAGACTTCTTCCTTCGCGGATTCCTTCGCCACGTAGTGCGAGCCTACGTAGTCATCGAGGATCTCGATGAACTCGGCAACAATACGATCTCCCTTTAGCGTAGTGAAGAGGCGCCCATCCACGTAGACCGGTGCTTTGGGCTCCTCGAATGTGCCGGGCAGGGAGATGCCGATATTGGCATGCTTCGATTCTCCGGGTCCATTCACGACGCAGCCCATAACAGCGAGTTTCATCTCTTCCACGCCGGAGTATCGAGTCTTCCAAGTCGGCATTTGCTCGCGCAGATAACTCTGAATCTGTTCGGCCATCTCCTGGAAGAATGTGCTGGTGGTGCGTCCGCAGCCCGGGCATGCCGTGACTTGCGGCGTGAAGCTGCGGATGCCCATCGACTGAAGAATCTGCTGCGCGACTCGGACCTCCTCGCTGCGATCGCCGCCCGGAGCAGGAGTGAGCGAGACTCGAATCGTATCGCCGATGCCTTCCTGCAGGACCACTCCCATAGCCGCACTGGATGCGACCACCCCTTTGGCTCCCATGCCGGCCTCGGTCAAGCCCAGGTGGAGCGGGTAGTTGCAGCGCGCTGCGAGAGACCGGTATACGTCGATCAAATCCTGAACTCCGCTGACTTTCGCACTCAGGATGATCTGATCGGGACGCAATCCGTATTTCTGCGCAAGATCTGCTGAATTGAGCGCGCTGACCACCATGGCTTCCATGGTGACTTCGCGCGCGTCTTTCGGCTCAGGCAGTTTGGAGTTCTCGTCCATCATGCGGGTGAGCAAAACCTGATCGAGCGATCCCCAATTGACGCCAATCCGGACTGGTTTTTGATACTTGACCGCAACTTCGATCATCGTGCGGAAGTTTGAGTCCCCACCTTTGCCGATGCTGGCATTTCCAGGATTGATGCGGTACTTGGCTAGATCGCGCGCGCATTCTGGATATTTTGTGAGCAGAACGTGACCGTTGTAGTGAAAATCGCCAATGATCGGTACCCGGACGCCCTGCTTGTCGAGTTCTTCAACAATCCGGGGCACTGCGGCGGCCGCTTCATCGTTGTTCACAGTCACGCGAACCAGTTCGGATCCGGCTCGCGCCAAAGCGGCGACCTGCTGCACCGTCGAGGGCACGTCAGCGGTATCGGTATTGGTCATGGATTGCACCACAACTGGTGCATCCGACCCAACTCGCACCCCTCCAACGGGGACGGTAACGGTCTTTCTGCGGTGAATCGTAGCCATAGGTGGAACTTCTAGTTTAGCACGCAGAGGTCTGGCAACCTCGGGATGGCTTCAGTCGTGCACGTCGCTCAGTCCTCCGGTTTTCGTAAAGCACGAGCCTTGTGGAGAACGTTTGTCCGTCATTCTTACGACCGTCCCACGGGCAGTTTGTATACGCCAAATCAGTGACTTACGATGCCTACTCCGCAGTCGGCTGCGAATTTTGTAACGGCCAGGCTCCTCGGCGCACCATAGTGGCAGGCGGGACTATTATCCAGAAACCTTCAGTTCCGTTCCTCATCTCGGGCAAAAACAGGGTTGGCAGAGCGGCCATTTCGTCTAGTCTGTCCTGAATGGAGGTATGTCGCATGAAGCAGCAGCGCAGCAAGTCTTCTCACCAGAAAAAAAAGAAAAAGCCAACACCTCCGCCGAAGGGTGGGGATCCGCAGATTGTTCCGGCATGGCCCAGCTACAAAGGGCAATCGGAACTCGTGGGTACCAGCCCGAGCGGCAGGGTTACAGTGTACGTGGATCCGTCACTCGGACAGCAGGCACTCAAGAACGCCCAGGACTTATTGAATGACGCCGACCGAGTAATCACCGCCAACGATGGAATTTTTGGCACGACCGGTGGGGCGGTCAGCGTGATTGTCTTTGCACTGGGTGGGCAGACCGATGGAACCGGCGGAGCCGATCACATGGGGTGCGATTACACCACCGGCGCTGCGATTGAAGTGGATGCCTCGTATGGCAACTCGGCTCGTGTCTCAGCCTTGTTTGAAGCGGAATTGAGCGAGTGTTCCATGAATGGCAATCTCTGCGGGGAAAGCACGGGCGAGGCGCTTTCGCGCTGGTGCGCTGCCGTTGTCGGGAACAACGCTCTGGCAGACTTCGCTACCGCTCCGCAATGGGTGCAGGACGGGATGCCCAACTGGGTGGACAAGACGGACAATACCGACCAGAGTGCCGACAGCACGGGCTGCGGCGTGGCATTTATCTCCTGGCTGATCAGCCTCGGCCATGGCCTGGAGAAAATCGCTCCGGTAATGGTCAATCTCGGCGATAGCGGAACGTTTGCGCAGGCCTACGCGGCTCTCAGCGGTGATTCGGCGTCGAACGCGTGGGCGAAATTTCAGAGCGCAATTCGATCATTGCCGAATGGGGTCACTAACGACGATCCATTCAACGGGCTGGCTCACCCGCTTCCAGCGGTTTCGGAGCTTGCCAAGGCTCGACCCGCCGCGGGGATCAAGGCGGCCGCGCTGTGTGCCCCCAAATCGAAACGACTGCTGCCACCCAAGAAGAAACGCTGATCGATGCTGCATCAACAACAAAGCCGGCGGCTGGTCGCCGTCGGCTTTTGGTTTGCGAGAAAACCCAGTTCTTATGGCAACTTGTCCGCGAGCCCGGGGATAGTCTTCATCAGGTCGTTGTAGATGACCATCACCGCGAAGAGCACAAGGAATACGAACGCCGCCTGATACACGCGTTCCTTGATGTTCATGCTGATGTCGCGCCGCATCAATCCCTCGATTGCCAGGAACAAAATCACGCCGCCATCGAGAATTGGAATGGGCAGCAAGTTGAAGATGCCCAGGTTCAGGCTGATCGCGGCAGTCAGGCTCATCAGCGGAGTCCACCCCTTCCGCCGGGCGGCTTCTCCAGCGGCCTGCCCGATGCGGATCGGCCCTTCAATCGAGCGCATGGAGATCTTACGCTGCGCCATCTTCTTTACGAGTTCCAGAATCAGCAATGCGTTTTGCCGATTTTCGTGCAGTGAGAGCTTCGCCGCCTCGGCAAAGGGCAGGGTCTTCACTTTCATCTGCATGCTGCCGATTCCGATGCGATACCACTTGTCGGAGAGCACGGGCTGAACCGTGAATGTCTTCTTCTGACCTTCGCGCAAAACGGTAATTGCGATTGGCTTATCTCTCGTGACCTTCAGGCTCTCAACCATTGAGGCAAGCGCGGGCACAGGCTTGCCGTCTACCGAGAGAATCTGATCGCCTTCTTTGAGGCCTGCCTTCTCAGCCGGCATGCCACTGACGAGATCGGTAATTGTTACCGTGCTCTCTTTGGGAGCCCATCCGGCGTAGCCGATCTGATCGACTCCGGTTGCCTCGGGCACAACCGTCTTGTCGAGTGTCTTGCCGTTGCGGTCGATCTGCACCGCCAACGGCTGACCCGGGCTGAGCGCTTCCTTGAGTTCAACCTGCTCCCAGTTCGGATTCTGAACACCGTCGATGCGCGTAATGCGGTCCCCAACTTCAAACCCGGCCTTGGCCGCCGCAGTGTCTTTCAGGACCCATCCGATCACCGGAGGCTCGTCGTAAACAGCCGGGTACTCGTAGTGCACCATGTAGACGGTAGTGAGAAGAACGATCGCCAGCAGGATGTTCATGGTGGGCCCGGCGATGGCAACCAGGAAACGATGCCAGCGCGGATGGTTCATGAATTCCCGAGGATCGTCCGTGCGGGAGTCCATGGGGTTCTCGCCGCTCATCTTGACGTATCCGCCGAGGGGAATGGCGTTAATGCGGTAGTCGGTCTCGCCCTTACGGAACCCGATCAGGCGCTTGCCGAAGCCGATGGCAAACTGCTCAACCCGCACTCCGAGCCACTTGGCCACGATGTAGTGGCCAAACTCGTGAATCAAAATCATGAAGCCCAGGACGCCAACTACGGCAACAAGCGAGGTCAGAAAATCAGACATATTTGAGGTACGAACGCTCCCCCTGTTTAGATTCCAAAATTACACAAAAGATGTAGCTCGTGGCCGTTTACTTTCCATCGCCGCGACCTTTTCTCGGCCCAACTGGCGGGCCTCGTCGTCCGCCTCCAGCACCTTCTGAATAGACTCCGGAGCCCGGGAACTTGTTGCCCCAAGAACTTCTTCGATCAGGACGGGAATCTGGTCGAACCGGACCTTGCCTTCCAGGAATGCCGCGACTGCGACTTCATCGGCAGCGTTCAAAGCCACAGTCTTTGTGCCTCCTGCCGCCGCCGCTTCATACGCCAACCGCAGACAAGGAAATCTTTTCAGGTCGGGCGGCGCGAAGTCCAGATGACGCAAGTCACTGACCGCAAAGCGCATATCCGACTCGATCCGCTCCGGATATGTTAAGGCATACAAAATCGGCAGCCGCATATCCGTCACGGAAAACTGAGCAAGTATGCTGCCATCCACAAACTCGACCATGGAATGGATTGTCGACTGCGGATGGACAATGACTTCCACCTTCTCCGGAGCCATGTGAAAAAGTCTGCACGCCTCGATGACCTCAAATCCTTTGTTCATCAGAGTCGCTGAATCGATCGTGATGCGCTTGCCCATTTTCCACGTGGGGTGATTCAGCGCCTGCTCCACGGTAATAGATGCGAACTCGGATTCTGGAGTATTGCGGAACGGCCCGCCGGAAGCTGTAAGCCACACGCGCGCAACTTCGTCCATACGGCCGCCGCGCATGCACTGATGCACGGCGTTGTGCTCGCTATCGATGGGAAGAAGAGCCACGTTTTTCTTAAGAGCTTCGGAGGTGATCAGTTCTCCCGCGGCAACCAGGCATTCTTTGTTTGCCAATCCCAGCGTCTTTCCGGCACGAACGGCTTCGTAGGTGGCTTCCAGGCCCGCGACCCCGACAATCGCGCTGACGACAAAATCCACTTCCGGGTGGGTGGCAACCCGAACCGTACCCGCGGCGCCGTGCACGACTTCGATGTCGAATAGTCCATCGCTTTTCAGCCGGGATCGAAGTGCGTCGGCATCTTTCTCGGCCGCCAAGGAGATAACACGAGGCTTCCAGCGCCGGGCCTGCTCGGTAGCAGCATCTAGGTTGCTTCCCGCGGCTAGCGTCACGATTTCGAACCGGTCCGGATAGGATTCGGCGACTCGCTGCGTGCTGCGCCCAATGGAGCCCGTCGATCCCAGGATGGCGATGCGTTTCATATTTATTTCGTCAGGGCCGGAGCAAAGCGCTCAATCCAGTCCCGCTGTTCGGTCGTTTCCGGCACCGGTACTCCCCGCGCTGCTGATACGGCGTCCACGGCGGCTCCCGGGCTCATTCCGTTTTTGATCAGCAAGCAAGCGGCAACCAAACCAGTTCGGCCCACTCCTTGGCGGCAATGTACTAGAACGTTTTGCCCTGCTGACAATCTTCTATTTAGGTCCTTGATCATCTCTCGAAATCGCCTCTCGGAGCTTGGAACCTGGCGATCTGCAATTGGAAATGAGAGGAACTGCAGCCGCTGACTTGTTACTGCTTTTTGTTCTTCGGCCAAGTCCAGATCTCGATATTCGTCAGTGGTGAGCAGGGAAACCACAGTGTTAACTCCCGAGCGTTTCCAGACAGCAATTTCTTCGTCCAGCCAGTCTCCACCTCTGGGCCGCGCGCTCAACGCAAGCCGCGCAGGCCATGGCCCGTTAACCCAGTGGAGATCCATTGGCATCGTCAGTTTGTGAGTCCTTATCGATGATTTCTCGCGGAAGACTGTCCACGTCTACGCTGGGTCGTCGAAGAATGTATATCCGGTGGTGCCCATCCAGTATAGTTCCATCCCGCCGAGTTTTCAGGCATCCTTTGTCGCGGCTTGGCAATAGCGATTCCAAAAGGACCTCCGTCGAGAGGCGATCAAAGCTCGCTAGTTTGGCTGCGTTCAGAGAGAAATCACTATGAAGTGGTTTCAGGGCAGGAAAGCGCTTTGAATTCATGAGATCACTGCATTACCCGCCACGCCGCGTAGTACCACAGCACCGGCGCGGCAAAGAGCAGGGCATCGATACGGTCGAGCATGCCGCCGTGACCGGGGAGAATCGATCCAGAATCCTTCACGCCTGCTCCGCGCTTGATCAAAGACTCCACCAGGTCACCCAGTTGTGCCGCCACGTTCAGCACAATCGTGAGGATGATAATCGGCACCAATGATGGCCGTTCGAGCCCGAACAATCCGTCCCGCCGCTCGATCAGTCCCGCACGAAGCAACGCGGAACTAATCGGTAGTGAGTAGTAGAAGAGAAGCCAGCCCACGGCGACACTCGCAATGACGGAAGCTGCCGCGCCTTCCCAAGTTTTCTTCGGACTGATGCGCGGCGCCATCAGATGACGCCCGATGGATTTGCCCACGAAGTACGCGAAAATGTCGCCTGCCCAGACCACCGGCAGCAGATAGAGCAGGTAAAAAGCTCCCGCCCACTGTTGACGCAATTGCACCAGCATCCCCATGGGCAATGCAATATAAGTGAACGCAAATACCGAGGCTGCGGCTGCCGGATATCCCGAGCTCAGCGATTCACTGCGCATCGCGCGAGTCAGGAAGATGAACGGCGCAATCGCTGCTGCGAAACCCAGGGCATACACAAAAACTGCGGTCGAGAGCAACGGTTTCTCGTTACCCACATTGAGCGCAAGCAAGGCAAAAAAAATCGTAGTGAAGGTATAGGTCAGAATGCGAAGCGGCTTCACGCCATAGAATTCCGTCAGCTTCAGGAATTCGTGGATCGTGAGCAGCGCCACCGCTCCGACAACAATGGCGAGTATCCAGATCGGGGCGCGGAGAGTCAGCACCAGGACGATGGGTATCAATACGATGGCGGTGGCGATGCGCTTGAGCAAGGAGCCTTTCAAGGAACGCGTAATTATAAACAGAGGTGGCGAATGGGTTGTTTTCCCTTCGTGTACCTTCGTGTCCTTGGTGGTTTAGGCTTTTACAGCCTCAGCAGGCGAGTGTGTGTCGTGGTGGTTCAGCCCGCCGTACCGGCGCTCGCGCTTTTGATATTCGGCGATGCCCTCGAGCAGATGGGTTCCTCGAAAGTCCGGCCATAAGGTGCTGGTCACGTAGATCTCGGCGTAGGCAAGCTGCCAGAGCAGGAAATTGCTCAGCCGCATCTCGCCGGAAGTGCGCACGACCAGATCCGGATCCGGCAAATGCCGGGTATAGAGATGCCGGGAAACAGTGTCTTCGTCGATGCGCAGGTGATCGATCCCGCCATTCTGCGATGCGGCGGTAACCATGGAGCGGAAAGCGTCGACCAGTTCGCTGCGCGCGCTGTAATTCAGGGCGAGGGTGAGCACCATCCCGCTGTTGCGTGCGGTGGCTTCGCGTGCCCACTGCATGCGGTCCTGTACATCGGGTGGCAGTTGCTGCTGGCGTCCGATGTATTCGAGCCGGATATTGTTCTTATTCAGAGTCGGAACTTCAGCCTTGAGATAGCGGCTGAGCAAATTCATCAAAAAGCTGACTTCGCTGGCGGGACGCCTCTTCCAGTTTTCTTCCGAGAAGGCGTACAGAGTCAATGCAGGAATGTGGATACGAGCGGCGGTCTCGACTGTAGAGCGCACGGCTTCAACGCCCGCGCGGTGCCCGGCCACACGAGGCATATGGCGACGCTTGGCCCATCGGCCATTGCCGTCCATGATGATCGCGATATGTTTGGGGAGCCTTGCCGGATCGAGATGCTTGTAAACCTCGGCTTCCTTGCGATCGAGCCCCGCGGGTACTTTGTCCTGCAAAGTGACCATCGATATGAGGCTAACACAGCAGGGAAGGGGCGCGCAATGACGGGAAAGGTCAGATGTAATTGCTCCAAGATAATGTCACCCCCTAACTGCAACGAGACTTTGTCACCCTTGCAGGATGGTGACGATGAGTCAGAAAGAGTTCCAGCGGGTGAAAGTGATCGAGAATGCAGCAGGCGGGAGGCTGAGCGTACGCG
>DASYZA010000130.1:0-3232 GCA_035946775.1 Candidatus Sulfotelmatobacter sp.
GTTGGCAATCGCCGTTCCGACTTACAGCCGTTCTATTGTCGCGGCGAACGAACGAGCCCTGCGGTCGGATCTTAGTCTTTTGCGTCAGGATATCTGGAAATACACGCTCGACAAGCAGAAGGCGCCGCAATCGCTCGACGATCTCCGGGCCGCAGGATACATCACCAAAATTCCGGATGATCCGATGACGCACGAGCCGAACTGGGAAGTGGTGCAGGAAGATGTTCTCCTGTCTCCCGATCAGCAAGACCCAGGCATCATTGATGTCCATTCGGCCTCGACGGCCACGGCCAGCGACGGCACTTCCTACAACACCTGGTGAGGGTGGTGGCGACTCGGCTGCCGGGTTCGTCAGGATTTTTCTTTGACCTGACCGGTTCTACTGCGTCACCTTGAAATTCTTATTGCTGGTCAGCGTTCCAGTGGATGTGCTTACCACAACGGGTCCGCTCGTCGCTCCAGTCGGGACCGTAGCGGTCAGGTAAGTATCGGAAACGACCGTGAAGGTCGCGGGTATTCCGTTGAACGTGACGCTCGCGGTTCCGGTAAGTCCGTTGCCGAGAATTTGTGCCACACTGCCGACTTTGCCTTGCGCGCGCACGAAGGTGATGAACGGGCTTAAGCCCAGATCGGCCGAGTAGATGTATCCGAAGTTGTCGAGGCCGTAAATCTCCGAGGTTCCATAAAACACACCATTCGTATTCTGTACTAAGCCCTGCGAAGCCTCGGCTGATATTGGAAAAGCTCCGAGATCAGTGTACCCGGCGGTGAGGCTCCAGTTGTAGAGATGGGTTCCTCCCTGCCCCCCAAAAGTTACTCCGTAAAGATTGCCGTCGCTCGCTTGCACCAAGCCGGGTATGGCCTCCCACGCGCCATCGGCAGAAGAATCAACGATTACATTTTCGCCAAAGTTTGACGCATTGATGCGGTAAACAACCCCCTGGTAGGAGCCGCCAGCCTGGGTTGTTCCGTAGTAATTGCCGTCTGTAGCCTGGATCAATGTCGCATACGGAAATTTGCCGCCATTTTTGCAATTAAAACTGTGTACAGCTCTCACAGTTCCCGTAAGCGTGAACTTCGTGATTGTCCCGCACTTATTCGGACCGCCCATCTCGGACGTGACGTAGAGCAGATTGTCGCTGCCTTGGATCAATCCGTAGGCGATCGAACCGGTCGTAGCACTATCGAAGTTGAAGAGAACGTTGTACACACCGGAACGCGTGTATTGGTAAAGGGTCGGCGCTTCGGAGTTGAAGCCGCTAGTCACGCCATACAGGTTTCCATCGCTCGCCTCGATCGGAGGCCCGAAGGGGTAGCTGCCGTCAGATCCTCCCTCAAAGTTATGAAGAACGGTGTACGTTCCATTCGGATTGATCTTATAAAGCACGCCCAGTTGGTTGCTGCCGCCACCTTCCGTGGTGCCGTAGAAGTTCCCATCGCTGGCGAGAGTCAGTCCTGCGCCTGGATTGCTCCCGTCCGTGCCATCAAAGCTATGCAGGATGCTGTAAAAATTGTTCGCGGGATTCAGGCGGTACACCGTCCCGTCCTGGTTTGCGCCACCCAGGTAAGTCGTTCCGTAGAGCTTTCCATCGCGCCCTTGCGCGAGATTTCCATAGAACGGTTCCGCTCCGTTGGTCCCGTTGAAATTGAGAATGTCAGTAATGACCTGTGCGGGGCTGGTCTGAAATGCAAGAAGAACAAAAACAAATACGGAAAAGCTGGAGGCGATTTGGTTCATCCATCGGCGCGAAAAACGCAGGATCTGTGACTTCGGCAACTCCTCTGAAGGTAATTACGTGCATGCCGAAGTGGTCGTACTTTCTGCGGAGCATACAGCAGCCCCGAGTGCAGCGGCAAGATGAAGGAATTTGCGAGGCAAGACGAGACGTGACTGACCACGTCGCGCGTCCGATTATTATCTGCTGCTATTTGCGAACCTCGGCGCCAAGCGCTAAATTGCGACGTAGTCTCAATGAGCGTAATCAAAACAACGGGGATCCCACTGGAGATCGTCATGGCCACGCTGGAAGTAGCTTTCCTGCAGAACCAATTAGAAGAACGCAAGCGCCGCCTGGAGACTGCAATCGCTCTGGCGCCGCAGAAGACAGGACTGGCAGGTCTGCTGCGCGAAGTAGATTCGGCGCTGGAGCGGATGGACAAAGGCAGCTACGGATTGTGCCAGGAGTGTCACGAAACGATAGAACAGGACCGGCTGCTGGCCGATCCGCTGGTCTGTTATTGCCTTGACCACCTGACCGCATCGGAACGGGAAGCTCTGCAACGCGATCTCGATCTGGCCGCCGAGCTGCAGCGCAATCTGTTGCCACAAGCGAACCTGCGCGCCGGTTGCTGGGAGACCAGCTATCACTACGCGCCGGTCGGCGCAGTCAGCGGCGATTATTGCGACTTGATTCCCTCCGATGGGCACCTTTTCTTTGTGCTCGGCGATGTCTCCGGCAAAGGCGTCGCCGCCTCGATGCTGATGGCGCAGCTCCACGCGTTATTCCGCAGCCTGAGTGGCATGAACCTGCCGCTGGGTCAGATGGTCACCCAGGCGAATCGCATTTTCTGTGAGAGCGCGCTGGCGGGGCAGTACGCCACTCTCGTCTGCGGACAAGCCAAACCCGACGGAGAGGTGGAAATTCACAACGCCGGCCACTTGCCTGCGATCGTTGTTGGACGAGGCGGTGTGTTGCGCATCGAATCCACCGGCCTGCCGCTGGGGATGTTCCACGAATTTGAGTTCTCCGCAACGCGGCTGCACCTGGAAGGCGGGGACACGCTGTTCCTCTACACCGACGGCCTTTCGGAAGCACGCCGCGGTGACGATGAATATGGCGTGGAGCGCGTCGCACGTCTCTTACGGCAGCAAGCTTCACGGTGCCCGGCGGAGGTAATCACGACTTGTCTCGATGACCTTCGGAGTTTTATCGACGGCCCCGCACTGGATGACCTGACACTTCTGGCAATTCAGCGGACAGCGTAAGGGTCCGCTTCGAATGCTTCGCGAAAATTCCGGACCTACGCGGGATTGCCGATGCTTACCTCAAAAAGGGGCCATAGGAGTGCGCCCCTTTTATCTGAGCTGCTGCATAGAATTTAGCGTGGTCCTCCTGCCCACTCGGGAATCCCTTGCTCGTTCCTCAGCACCAGGGTCTTTCCTTCCTTCGTAATTTCGCGGGCGAGCAGAGTTTCCTTGCCGGCGATCTGTACCTTGGATCCCAAAACTGAA
>DASYZA010000131.1:0-8455 GCA_035946775.1 Candidatus Sulfotelmatobacter sp.
GGAACGAGCATGGCTTCCCATCATGATCAGCAGGCCTCCGAAGATTGAAATCCAGCACAGCATGACAAGAGATGAATCCTTCTAACATGCTTTCGCTAAATCTCACCCGCCAATCTCAGTGACTTTTTCAACACCCACGGAAGTCGGCAAAAGTGAGTCGGCCCCATCCGAGACTGACAACCAGTCGCTGGGGCTTGAGAACTAGGTAGCGGGCAGGCATCGTACACCTTACTTTCCCGCACGTGCCGGGGCGCTTCCTCGCCCCTTAATCACAATCTGAGCTCAGGCTAGCATTGTTTTGAAGTTTGGGAACAAATTCTTCCGCGATTTCCGCAAAACAGAATCTCGCTGTGACAAGGATTTGACTGGCACTCAAACGACCACGACTTTTTCGGATATGGGCGTCGTGGTACGCATCTGGCGAACCTTGTCGTAGATCTTGCCGTACTCGCGGGCAGAGGCATTCCAGGAGAAATCCTTGGACATGCCGTTGCGCATGAGCGCCTGCCAGGAAGTCTGATCGCGAAAGGCTTCGAGCGCCTCTTTGATGGTCAGCAGAAGTGCCTCGCCGCTGTACTCGGAGAATTTGAAGCCGGTGCCCTTGCCGGTGCGGGCGTTCCAGGGCTCGATGGTGTCATCGAGACCTCCGGTGGCGCGCACGATGGGGACGGTGCCGTATTTGAGGCTGTAAATCTGGTTCAGGCCGCAAGGTTCGTAGCGCGAGGGCATGAGGAACATGTCAGCGCCGGCTTCGATCTTGTGGGCAAGAGCATTGTCGTAAGCGACTTTGACGGCGATCTTGCTGGGAAACTGCCGGTTCAGACGCTGAAACAATTCTTCGTAGGCTTTGTCGCCAGCGCCGAGCGCGACGATAATCATTTCTTCGCGGGCAAGGCGGTCGGCAATCTGGGCGATGAGATCGAATCCCTTTTGCGCGGCGAAACGAGAGACGATGCCGATGACGGGCAACTTCGGGTCGGCATTGATGACCCCGAAGGCCGCGAGGAGATCCTGTTTGTCTTTGGCTTTTCCGGAAAGATCTTGAGGGGAATATTTCGTCGAGATGAATTTGTCGGCCTGCGGACTCCACTCGTCGTAGTCCACACCGTTGAGAATGCCGGTCACAGTTGCGGCGCGATCGCGAAGGACGCCCTCGAGCCCGAATCCGTATTCGGAGGTTTGAATCTCCTGACTGTATTTCTTGCTGACGGTGGTGACATAGTCGGAATAGGTGAGCGCACCTTTCAGAAAATTCACCTGTCCGAAGAATTCCATTTTCGACATGGTGAAGAGATCCCAGGGGAGCATCAGCAAAGGCAAAGTGTCAGGGGGAAATAGGCCCTGATAACCGATGTTGTGAATCGTGAGAACTGTGCCCGTGTCTTTGAAGGCGGGATCGTCAGCGTAGATCGTGCGGAGAAGAACCGGGATCAGCGCCGACTGCCAGTCGTGGCAGTGGAAAATCTGAGGGGCGCCAAGTATTTTGGAGGCTTCCAGAACCGCGCGCGAGAACAGTGCAAAGCGCTCGGCATTGTCGGGATAGTCGCCGGTCGGCGTGCCGTAAAGTGCATCTCGATCGAAATAGGGCGGATATTCGACGAAAAAGAAACGAACACCACCCTGGGTGCCCCCGGAAACGACGGAGGGGAAACGGTATTCATCGTCGAAAGGGACGGTAATGCTGCGGACCGCGGTGGCGGGATCGCTGAGCTTGGTTTGGCGATAACGGGGCAGATAGACGCTGACCTGATGTCCGAGGCCAGCCAAGGCACGGGGCAGAGCGCCGACGACATCGGCGAGGCCGCCGGTCTTCGAAAACGGAACCCCCTCGGAAGCAGCGAAGGCGATATTCATGACTGCGGGACCTCCTCGCGCGCGTCGGTCCCCGCGCACGATATGATGAATAGAAGTAAGTCGGCGTGGGGTCCGAAAAAACTAAGATGCGCCTACCGACTTGTCAGTCTACTTCCCGAGCAAGTGAGGGTCAACGTGCCAAAGGTAGCTTCCACGCGGCGTCCGCAACTAAAGCCCAAATTGGGACAACATTTCCTGGCGAGCGCCGATGCGGCCCAGAAGATTGTGGACGCTCTTGGTGACACGTCGGAATGGACGGTGCTGGAAATTGGTCCGGGCAAAGGGATTCTGACTTCGCTGCTGGCGAAGCAAACACGGCGGCTGATTGCGGTCGAACTGGACCGCGTGCTGGCCGCGCAACTTCGGCTGAAGTTCGGCATGTCGCGGAATGTGGAGATCATCGAGGCGGACGTGCTGGCCATCGATATCGATTCCCTGTTCGGTCCGAAGCCGGGTTTAGGACGGCCGGGAATTGAACTCAAGCCGCAGCCTGCGAAAGTGGTTGGAAATCTGCCTTACTACATCACATCGGACATTTTGCTGAGGCTGTTCGAGTTCTCGAAATATTTCGAGAGCATCGTGATCATGGTGCAAAAAGAAGTGGCCGACCGGATCGCGGCTGAACCGGGCGGACGTGATTTCGGGATGCTGTCGGTTACATCGCAGCTGTATGCGCGGGTTGAAAAACTCTTCACGCTGCCACCCGCTGCGTTTTCGCCGCCGCCGAAGGTATATTCCACCGTCCTGCGGTTGACGATCGATCCGCAACACGAAAAGTTGGGAGTGGCAGGAGATGGATTTATGAATTTCCTGCGGCTCTCGTTCGCTCAGAAACGCAAAACGCTGTGGAACAATTTGAAGGTCGGCTATCCGGAGGCGGGGCTCAAACGGGCGCTGGCGGAAGCGCATGTGAAGCCGACTGCGCGGGCAGAGACCCTGGGCCTCGAAGAGAGTGCGGCCGTGTATCGTGCTTTGCAGAGTGTGGCGCGCGGAGAATGATCCCGAGCGCCTGGGGCGGTTCCGGTATTCCATCACAAGTACAGCAGCTGTAATATTGCTTCAGAACGGCTTCGTTCCAGCGGATTTCGTTCCGCCGGCAGATAGTCGCCGAAAGGAGAGGCCATGGCCAGCACAGTGGTTCGGTATCCCGCAGTCGCGGGGCGCTTTTATCCAGCAAATTCAGACAGGCTGCGCGAAGAGGTCAGCGCATATCTGGCGGAATCGACGGGCTCGCCGGTGCGAGCCATTGGATGCATTGCGCCGCACGCGGGATATATGTACTCGGGACATGTGGCGGGCGCGGTGTTTGGGCGAGTTGAGATTCCGAAGCTTTGCGTGGTGATGTGTCCCAATCACACGGGCATGGGACGGGCACTGGCGATTATGAGTGAGGGAACATGGGAGACACCGCTGGGCGAGGTGCCAATTGATAGCGCGTTCGCTGACGCTTTGACACGGCGATTCCCTGCGCTGCAGGAGGACTCGGCAGCGCATCGTGCGGAACATGCTACAGAGGTGGAGCTTCCATTTTTGCAGTTGCGGCAGCCGGAATTGCGCATTGTGCCGATCGCGTTGGGGACCTCACATTTTGAGCTTCTCGAAGGACTCGGGATGGCGTTGGCTGAAGTGATTGCGGCACGCGGCGAGCCGGTATTGATGGTGGCGTCGAGCGACATGAACCATTACGAGTCGGATGTGGTGACAAGGGTAAAAGATCATCGGGCGATTGAGCGGATCCTGACGCTGAATGCTCGCGGGCTTTATGACGTGGTTACGCAGCAGGATGTCAGCATGTGTGGGTTTGGGCCAGCGGTTGCCATGCTGACGGCGGCGCGGAAATTGGGCGCAAGATCAGCGGAACTGGTGAAGTATGCTACTTCCGGCGATGTATCGGGCGATCGCGACCTGGTTGTGGGATATGCGGGAGTTGTGGTGAGTTAGGTTGCACCCCGTCCTTCTTGCTCAGAAAAACAAACCCACGACTTGCGTCGTGGGTTCATTTTTGGAGCACACAGTTTAGCGGTGCGAACCGCCACCGGAAGGATGTCCCCCTCCGGACGGGGAGGCGGAGTGTCCCATCGGCGCAGCTCCCATGGAGCCGCGAGATTCTCCGCGACCTTCACGAGAACCGCCGTAAGCGCCCGATGAACGGGCGAGCGCTGCGGACCTGGCGGGAGCAGTTGCGGCAAACTGCGGGGTTGGCTCTACCCTGGCAAATCCGGTTTTGGCGACCTGATGGTTCAGGTGGTTCAGATTGCTAAACGAGCCGCGCGGAACTCCCAGCCCTGCCGAACCAGCCGTCAGGGTCATTCTGGGGGACATGACGTTGGGGGCGGTTGCGGCCCTGCCAACCAGCACGGTTCTGGTTGTGCCGGCCGCCGGAGGAACCAACGGCGTAACATGGGCCAGGTTCGTCGGTCTGTAAACGGGAGTGCCCACCCAATTGTTCCAGCCTCCGGGCTGCCACATCCAGCCCGCTGAGGGCACAAACATCCAGGATCCATAACGGTATGGCATCCATCCCCAAGGATAAGCTGAGGCGAACATGTAGCCCATACCGGGATAGAAGCCCCAGGCGCCGTCCATGAAGGGATCCCAGCCAATGCCGGTGAAGTACGGCTGCCACATCATGCCGTAGCCGGGCACCATAGAATACGCGCCGTAGTAGTTCAGGTCGCTGAGGCCGTAGCCGTAAGGCGAGTCGGCCCTGTTGTTCTTGGCGTACTCGTCGTGGTAGGAAACGGACTCCTTGTCCCAAGCGTCGAGAGGCTCCTCGGATACCTTGTGCTCGATTTTCGATTTGTCGTTATCGGCTACATCAAAGATGGCAGTCTTTTTCTTCTCGACTGAAAGTTGTCCATTGGGGCCTTCAACGTTAAGGTCGCCTTTGAAGACCGCGAGGTCAGCGACTTCAGGAGAGGTATCGACACGGAAATGAGCGGCGTGATCGAGCTGAACCTTCTCGCGAGAGAAGTTCAGGGTCAGATCGTCTTTCCCGAGCCAGTTCACATAGCCCATCCCATCGACGAGGTTCACATTGGAAACCCGTTGACCGGAATCGCTCAAACTCAGCGCGGTGAACTGGACCGTCGTGTTTGGGCTCAGACGCATGGAGCTGCCGTCTTCAAACTCGACCTCGGCGCGACCGGTCTGGCCGGTACGCAACTCTGTGCCTTGGGTGATGGGAAGATTGACGAACGCCTTTTCGAATCCGGAACCGGTGTTCTTGTTGATTTCGACCGAACCCTGAACATCACTGAGTCGGACGATACGAGCTTGTGAATTGGCGAAGGCGGGCAGGGCAAGAATAGCGACTGCTGAAAGGGTGAGGCTGAATCTGAATGGAGTGTGCATGACAACCCCCAGTGCTTTGTACCCTATTAGAACACGATTTAGCGAAAGGAGTTGTAAAAGTTAGGTTTCCCGACGATCGTTCTTTTTTGGCTGGTGAGCGTGATTTGAAAAGGATGAGGGCGACTGACCGCCCTAAGCCTTAGTGTCCCGCCGCCTGGGTGGGCGCCAATTCCATGATTCTGTGGGCGCGGGCACGAACGACGTTCATGACCGAAGGGTCGTCGTAAATCTGTTGCAGCAGTGGGTTTACGGCTTGCAATTCTGATAATTCCCCTTGGCGAGCCTGATCTTCCATGCGCTTCAGCTCGTCGTCGAGGGCCAATTTCTGATAGCGGTGGTCGTATTCGAGGCGGTGACCAAATTCCAAGGTGGCGGCCATGCTCTGGAATAGAGTAGTGAGCTGCTCGACCGGAGCCAACGCGGAAAAATTGTATTCTGCCGAAGAATTGCGCTGGCCGTCTTTGTAGGCCAGCTTCTTGGTTCCGGTGAAGGCAATTTTCTTTTTGGAAGCGTCGATCTTGCCTGAGAAATAATGCGCCTGCTCCGCCAGTTCGAAGATGCGGGCGCGAGTCGAGTCGGAGATCGTGAAGTCGTTCTGATACTGATCGCGAACGTCGGAGTCAGGAGTGATCTTTCCCGCGGATTCGTAGTGAGCTCGACCGTCGGACTCGACGGAGATCAAGTAGTGCTCGGGAGTGGAGTTGGGAAAATCCAAAGAGAACGTGACGGTGGCGGGGTCGGCGGCGAAGGACATCATGCTGCACAGAAGCAGAGCGGATAGAACTAGAGCGCGCGAGGTTAGGGCATGCAGGAATCTCGCGGCGGTCGAGTTCTGATTTCTGGCGCGCATAGGACCGACATGACGATTATGCCAAAGATCGGGAGCGGCCGTTGGGACCTATGTGGAGAATCTCGCCTATCTGCTTCGTGGACGTTCGAAGAAAATGCTTCCGGGCTCTGCCCGGCCCGACAGCTGGGGGCGGCTGTCGTCACACGGATCGGCGAGGCTATCGGCCAACGGCGCGTTGGCGGAGCAGCGTTGCCACGGTATGCAGGTGGCAGATGGCAATGGCCAGGGCGTCGGAGGCGTCCAGAGGCTCGGGGGGCGCGGGCAGTTGCAGCAGATGCGTGACCATTTGCTGGACCTGTTGCTTCTCGGCGCGTCCGTAGCCGACGACTGAGGACTTGATGGTGAGCGGGGAGTATTCGGAAACTTCGAGTCCGGCGGAGGCGGCGGCCAACATGGCCACTCCTCGCACCTGGCCCAGCTTCAGCGCCGATTTCACATTTAGGGCGTAGAAGACGTCTTCAATGGCGACTTCGTCGGGCTGATGCTCGGAAATGATGGCGCCGAGGTGCATGTAGATGCGGGCGAGGCGGGTGGGCAACTTGTCGCGCGGCGAGAGCTTGATGGCGCCGCACGTCAGGCAGGACAGCTTGCCCGTGGAATGCATCTCGACGACACCGTAGCCGGTGTATTCTCCGCCGCAGTCGATACCGAGGACACGCATGGGAAAGTTCAGTTTAGCGCGGATGAGGGTGGAGGGCCTAAGGCCCTTTGCGCGCGAGGAACATGGTATAATGTAGCAACGTTGCTACATTGAGGGGGAGGGGGGCGATAATGGGTATCACAAAGCTGTCGAGCAGGCAGTTCAATCAGGACACGAGCCGAGCCAAGCGAGCTGCAAAAAAGGGGCCGGTTTTCATTACCGATCGGGGGCGTCCATCTCATGTGCTAATGACCGCCGAGGAATACGAGCGAATTACGAAAGGCCACAAAAACATCGCCGAATCGTTGGCCATGCCCGAGGCTGCGGAGATTGACTTTGAACCAGCGCGCCTGACCGGCGATCTACATCAGAAGACGGATCTCTCCTGATGTACGTTGTTGACACCAATGTCGTTTCGGAACTCAGAAAAGGCATGAAGACTGAGCGAAGCGTCAGGATGTGGGCGCTTGCGGTGCCAGCCGCTAGTCTGTATTTGTCGGTCGTCTCTGTATTGGAACTGGAGATCGGAATCCTTCTATTGGAGCGGCGCGACCGGAAGCAAGGTGCGGTTCTTCGTACTTGGATGGATACTCATGTGTTGCCGTCATTCTCCGGGCGAATTTTGGCGATCGATACTGCTGTAGCCCAACGATGTGCAGCTCTGCATGTGCCGAATCCTCGATCTGATAGAGATGCACTTATCGCGGCAACCGCGCTGGTTCATGGCATGACGGTGGTGACCAGGAACGTCAGCGATTTTCAGGCAATGGGCGTGACCGTAGTCAACCCGTGGCACAATTGAGCGCCGATCAATTGTTGGGGATACCGGACAGAAGCCACCGCGAAGGCGAATCAAAAGCGCACACTTGTGACATCGCCTGGTTGAAACAGTTACGGTGGTAAGGTGAAAGCCAATGCCTCGGCGGTGTCCAATTACGATGTAGGCCTGCGGTGCCGTTGACGCCCTCCCGCAGGTAAAAAAACATGCTCCTTCTGATTTCGCGTTACGGTCTTTGGTCCCTTTGGCAGGCTCTGGGAACGGTGTCACGCGGGCTCTGTGTGGTGCTTCTGGCCACAAGTCTCTACTGCTTCTTTTCCGCGACGAGAGTGATGATTCGCCTGCGCTCGCTGCGCAGCATGGACCCAGCCCGGCAATTCGCTCACATCGAACTGTTCTTCGCAGGACTCCATGCTGTTATCGCGAATGTGCGGCAGGTGACCGTTGCTACGTTCTATTTGTTTGGTTTCGTGCTCTTCTGGAACCTGCAAACAATAGGCGACGTCGCAGACAACACGAAGTCTTCGATGAGCTTCCATATCCTTGAGGACTTCATCTTTCAATGTTTCCTGGCTGCAAGCGCATTTTTCGTGTTTTTCGTTTTGCATCTCACCCAATGGCTTGTCAGTAGTCGTGTGAATGCTTGCGAAAAGCGGGTGAAGGCGAGCCGGAGCCCTGAGGTCGAATTGTCGTAATATCCCCATCTCTAACAATGTCGGCACTGTCAAGCACGTTTTGAGCAACACCTCTGTATGCGCTCGTAGAAGAGCGCCATTTCGCTCTAGTAGCTGGTTTGCGCGTTTCCAACCTGGGCTCGCTTTGAATCGTCAGGGTCAGAAACTCGGTCCGACCCAGCCATCTCTTCGATCACTTACCGCGATCAAGATTCGTTTCTTCGAACTCCCTCACTTACTGGGAGCGGGATGCCCAATCATTACGTCGGTGACGGACTGCTCACCATCGGGATTTCCGGGCTCTC
>DASYZA010000132.1:0-1763 GCA_035946775.1 Candidatus Sulfotelmatobacter sp.
TCGGAAGAGGCCGGATTCATTCTGCCCCGCATCGGTGGAACTTTCCAGAACGGCATCGTTCACCATGCCGTTGATCATCTTGCCGTCAGCGTCAAATGCTGCGATGGCGAATTCGAGGGTCGGCTGGCGTCCCGTGCGGGCTGCTTGTGCCTTGAATTGCGGATCAAACACGCGGTATTCAACTGTATATTTCTGAACCTTGGCGGGCGGCAGCGGTTTGGGAGGCTTGTTCCTGCGGCGAGCCTGCATTAGTTGCGCCTGTTCCTGCAGATGGGCCATCTCCTCCGAATTCGCAAGAACGATTCCGCCCTCGGTATGCACATGCGCGGAGAAGATCAAATCGTGCACCATCGGCGCGCCTTGCTTCATATTGCCCTGGAGAACGTCCCCGGCTCGAGTAGGGACGGTAAGCGTTGGTCCGGAGGACTTGGCGATGATGTCATCCGAAGTGGTTGAGACCAGCGGAGCGCGGCAATACGAGTGCCGGTAGGAAAGTTGATATTTGCCCCCAGCCACGTCGACCGTGATGCCGTGGCATTTGCCGTCGTCGAGGGAACTCGAAGGAGAATAAGTCAGCGTGTAATAATTGCCGCCGTCTTCGGTGGCCTGCTCGAGTAAGGCGCTGACGTCGTTGTCGCTGTAGAAGGCGCGTCCCCCGGTTTCAGAGGCGATTTCGTCCTCAGTGGCGTTATCCTCCACCAGAGAGCCAGTACCCTTGCCTGCGACCTGCATACCACTCACCACTGGGCTCGCGGTGGGACTTGAAAGAGCGTTGGGGGCAGCTTGCCCGGGCGGAAGGCTGACTTCCTGGCCGCCTGCGCCACCGTTTGGCATTGCTCCGGTTGTACAGCCTTCGCAGGCGACAACTACTCCACGGACACTGACAGGGAAGACGGCGACCTGGGCCTGTGCCAGAGTGTTCATCTCTCGTCTAATGTCGTCCTGTGCATCGACCGGATCGCCTTCTCTGGGGAAAATCGCCGCCGGGAAACGTCCGGAGACCCAAATCAGATTCTTTCGTCCGGGAATGCCATCCAGATACTGGCCGATGTGGGTCATCACGTCCATCACGGTATAGGGATCACCCATTCCATAACTTCGGCCATTCAGGAAAATGCGCGGCACGTGTGGCCGTGAGTGCTTGGAGTCCAGGCAGGCATATAAGAGATCTTTATCGGTGGTAAACCCCTGGGCGAGGTAAACCTCGTCGGAATTCACGAACACTGCGAAGCGAGTGCCCGGCGGCGAGTCTTTGATGAACTTGAGGATCTGCGGGCGCGCCGTGATCCGATCCTCTTTCTCCATGTTCACCATGTCGTAGAGGATGACGTAGAGCGGTCCATGCTCAGGGACCTGCGGCACATTCAGAAAAACGTTGGGCGGCAGGGGCTGTGCGTTTGGGCCGCGAGAGATCGATGGCTTGTCAAAGTCGTATACGTCGAACGAGAGCACACGCTCCTGCTGGTGATCTTCTTTGATGGTGAAGTCTTTCGAGGTGAGGCCGTGAACTGGCTTGCCCTTGGCATCGCGGACCATTACGTCGACCACGACGCGCCTGACGGTTTGGCGAATTGTGACAGTGGGTTGCTGGTCCGGTGTACGCGTTTCAAGTCTGGGAACTTCCTGCGCTGGAACGGGGACAGAATCGGTGGAGGATGAGGGCGGCTCTGCCTGAGTTGTAGATTGAGCAAGTGCTGAAGCAGCCAGAGCAGAAACTGCGAGGGAGCAGTACAAGACAGCGCGCAACTGCATTCAATGCCTCC
>DASYZA010000133.1:0-1555 GCA_035946775.1 Candidatus Sulfotelmatobacter sp.
TATATGCCAAAACGGGGGGCGAAATGCGCGACAACCGTCCGGGAACGACGCTGATGCTTTGGGCCGCTGTTGCCATGCCATTGCTGTATTTTGGCGTTCAACTGGCAGCGGCGCCATTTTATCCCGGATATCACTTTGCGACGGACACGGCGAGCATGCTTGGAACGTCGGCGTCCCGCCATCCTGAAATTTTCAATGGCGGTGCGATTCTCACTGGTATTGCCGGACTGGCGGGAGCATTCGGGCTATTTCTGGGTCTGCGTCGGGCTGCGGCGCACTGGCTTCGTATCCTGATTGCGATTGGGGTGCTGGCCAACGGAGTACTGTCGGTCAAGGCTGGTCTTTTCCCCATGCCCGACCCGCGACATGCGTCGTGGCAATTCCTGCTGTTCCCGATCCTGATTACCCCAGCGTTGCTGCTAGGCGCGACCTGGCGGGTCCTTTGGCTGCGAATCTACCTGCTGGTCAACGTTGCCTGCCTGCTGTGCCTGTTGCCCGCAATGATGCATCAGATTGCGCCTATCTGGCCGGAAGGAACAATGCAAAGACTGTTTGCTCTTGTAATCTTCGTGCCCGTCGGTGTGGTCGCCTTTGCGTTGCTGCAAAGGCGAACGCTCGCTGAAAGCGCGGCGTTGAACGCGATCGCGGTCGAGCGCTCCTTAAAAGGGTGAATTCTCTCGATGGGCGCGGAGTGCGGAACATGGACGCCGCGGCAACCTGCGCTCTCGTATACACCGCAAGAGTGTTGCCGACCATGCGGGAGTTTGCCTGAGGCAGCAGCAAGTCAGTTATGATGTCGGCGGCTACGAAAGGATGGTGGCGGAGTGAAGACCATATTTACGGAAGAGCGCACGAGGGCTGCGCTCGGAGCGAAGGTTGCGAGGAGGAGTGAGGCGGCATGATGAGATATCTGTATTGGGTGGTTGACTGCAAGACGCCGGGTTGCGGGAATCACATCCTGCTCTTCTTCCTTGGGCCGGAGAATCCGTCAGCTGCTCACCAACTTGAAGCGCCCGAGAGTCTCGAAGTGAAATGCACGTCTTGCCGTCAAACCCACGCGTATCGGCGCGACGAGATCCACACGAAGCTGGGAGTGCTACCTCAGTCGGATTTTGTGCCTCACCCGCTGGTTCACGCGAGGGACTGAACGGCTGCCGAGTAACGCGATGAACGCGTAGCGACCGCAAAAAAAGACGAGAAAGCGAAAAGCTTTACCACGGAGCCCACAAAGGAAGACGGACGAGGGCACGGAGGAGCTCGCACCGACGAAAGCCTTTACCACCGAGCGCGCAGAAGGAAGAAAGGCGAGAGCCCGCGAAGCGGGAGAGTTGATTGGATAAGAACGAAGGCTCCGATCGTGAGCGAAGTAAGCTCTGATTGGAGGACCGAAGCTTCTTCGGTCGAAAGGCGGAACGATCCCTTTGGAAGGGCCGCCGAGAACTGATTCGCCGCGAGAGTTTCAGAGCTTCGGTCCTCCACCACTCTGAGATCGCAGCGGTGCTTCAGAGCACTGCGCGGAAGAAGTGTTGCTTGACAACGCCTTCGTTCTTATCGA
>DASYZA010000134.1:0-13028 GCA_035946775.1 Candidatus Sulfotelmatobacter sp.
CATTGCGCTCCCCGGGCGCAGTTGCGTACTGGTGACGGCGCCGCGCGGCGCCGCAGAAGACTGCCACTGCGGCTGGAGGCGGCAGCATCTGCGGGGCAAGAGTATCCCCGTGCCGGGCCACTGTCAATGGTTACAAAAGTAATTTGGGCGTGGCCGGAACCGCGAAAAATCTGGAGGACGAGCGGATATTGATTTAAGAAGAACTGGCGGGGATGACGGGGCTCGAACCCGCGACCTCTCGCGTGACAGGCGAGCGTTCTAACCAGACTGAACTACATCCCCGAAGAACATTGCGGAATTGCGAAATTGGTGATTGGGTAATTTGCGAAACCGTCAGTCGTCCGCTTAAACCCGATCAATATCATAACCTTGGTGGGCAGTGAAGGACTCGAACCTTCGACCTCCTGCTTGTAAGGCAGGCGCTCTAACCAGCTGAGCTAACCGCCCCTCGTACCTTCGCGCGACCAGATTGCCGCGCCTGGTCAGAATTCGAAGAGGGGCATCCGCGCGAACCGCGCCTCAATGAGTATACGTGACCACGGAAAAATCGGTCAAACCATCCTGAGCATTTTTGATTGTTGATTGAGCCGCTTGGCTCGTTCACGTGATGGGATTTTTATCCAAGAACCAACAATTGGCAATCAACAATTACCCCAACAAAGGCGAGATTCAAGCGTCGCCTGCACTCGGCATTTCGCTCCTGCTACACTCGCTGCTTGCGACGCCTCATCATCAACGCCGATGATTTCGGATTCACCTCCGGAGTCAATCGTGCCATCCTCGAAGCACATACCAAAGGCGTCGTGACCTCCTCGACGCTCATGGCTAGAGGAGCCGCTTTCCCAGAGGCCGTCGAGCTTGCGAAATCCAAACCAAATCTCAGCGTTGGATGCCACATCGTTCTGATCGATGGCACTCCGGTCGTCACTCCTGCGAATATTCCGACTCTCACCGAAGGCGGGCGCTTTCGCGACGGCCTGAAGAGCTTTGCCGCCCGAGCGGTCACCAAGCGTATGAATGCGGACGAACTCACTGCAGAAGCCACAGCGCAAATTCGCAAGATTCAGGAGTCACGAATCACGGTCTCGCACTTCGACACGCACAAACACACGCACGTGTTCCCGCAGATTCTTCGGCCGTTGCTGAGAGCAGCGCACGATTGTGGTGTACGCGCTGTTCGAAATCCGTTCGGCCCACGCTTTCCGTTGCGTTCCAGTGATCTGCTCAAGCGTCCCAATCTCTGGACTCGATACGCCGAGGTGCAGGTTCTCCGGCGCTTCGCTCGGAAATTCCGCGAAGCAGTCGATCGTGAGGGATTCGCCACTCCCGACGGGACGCTGGGCATTGAAGTGACAGGTACGCTGGATGAAACTCTGTTTCATGTAATCGCCACGAATATTCCTGACGGTACGTGGGAATTCGTGTGCCATCCCGGCTACAACGATGCCGACCTGCAGGCGGCCAGCACGCGCCTGCGCGAATCCCGCGAAACCGAACTACGTGTGCTCACATTACCGACCGCGCGAACATTACTGGCTGACGAAGGAGTGGAACTGATCTCGTACCACAATCTATGGCCGCGCTGAACATATCCTTTCCGAGCGCTCCGATTGCGCACGACAGGACGAAAGCCACTTGGGTACCTCAGTAACCTTCTTTCTTACGTGCAGATAGTAAGATGGGGTAGAATTCTGCGTTTTGTAAGCTGGAGGAAAGGCGCTCATGTCAGCCCAAGGGTCAGCTCCTCGTGCGACTCTGGACTTGAAGGTCAAGGTGTGGGGAATGGGCGCGAACAACCAGCCCTTCTTCCAGAACGCAATTGCCCAGAACATCAGCGCAACCGGCGCCTGTATCTATGGCATTGAGCCGGAACTCAAGGTGGGCGACGTCATCGGCGTGCAGTACGAGGGCAAGAAGGCGCGCTGCAAAGTCGTTTGGGTCGTCGACGCGGGAGCACTCAAGAAGACGCAAATCGGCGTTCAACTAGTAGCTGACCAGGAGTGTCCGTGGAAATCAGCTATTCCTGCAGAAATGAAGGTTGAGGAACGTACCGAGAGCCGTCACGACAACCGCCGCAAATTCTACCGCCACAAGATCTCTTACCCTCTGGAACTGCGCGACGAACGGGTTAACACCCCTCTGCGCGTGAATGCCACCGATATCAGCGGCAATGGCTGTTACGTTGAGACCGTCATGCCACTGCCGGTTGCAACCGCTCTGCGCGTCGATCTCTGGATCGGAGAAGAACGGCTGACCCCCAGTGCTGTGGTTCGAACGCGCGATCCCGGCGTGGGCATGGGCATTGAATTCACCGGGCTTCCCGAAGAATCCAAAAAGCGCTTTCAGGCGCACCTAGACAAGCTCGATCCTACGACAACCCTAGGACACAGGTAGTCGTCGTAATCACCTTCACGTCTTCTCACTCGACGATGCCTCTCGTGTAAAATCTGCAACCGTGGAGAGTTCCCGCCATCGAATCACAAGAAGTTGAGCAGTCGAGCCCTGGCGAACGGAAATCCATCCCAAATGAAGATCGGCATCACTTGTTATCCCACTTACGGCGGCAGTGGTGTCGTGGCAACCGAATTAGGGCTGGAACTCGCTCAGCGCGGCCACGAGATTCACTTCATTTCCTATGCGCAGCCTATCCGCCTTCGCGGAGAAGAGCCCCATATCCACTATCACGAAGTGGAAGTCTCCCGCTATCCATTGTTCGACTATCCGCCCTACGATCTCGCCCTGGCCACCAGAATGGCCGAGGTTGCTCAACTCTACGATCTTGATCTTCTGCACGTGCACTACGCGATTCCTCACTCCGTAAGCGCAATGCTCGCACGGCAAATGCTGGCAAGCGGACCCAGAGGGCGGCGGCTACCTTTCGTTACTACCCTGCACGGAACGGATATCACCCTCGTCGGTCTCGACCGTTCTTATTTGCCCATTACGCGATATTCCATTGAGCAGAGCGATGGTGTGACGGCGATTTCGAATTATCTGAAAGATCGCACGCAGCGCGTTTTCGACGTAAAGAACAGCATTGAAGTGATTTATAACTCGGTAAACTGCGACGTTTACTACCGAAATCCGCAGACCGCCGCGGAAGTACGGGCAGAGTACTCACTGCAAGATCAGCGAGTCCTGGTCCATCTTTCGAATTTCCGTCCCGTGAAACGTGTTCCTGATGTCATTGAGATTTTCGACCGGGTCCGCAAGAAGATTCCTTCGAAGCTTCTGCTCATTGGCGACGGACCGGACCGTTCCGTCGCTGAGTGGCTGGCAGTTCAAAAGGGGATTCATGACGATGTCCTGTTTCTCGGCAAGCAGGATCAAATCTACGACAAGCTCTCTGTGGCCGACGTAATGCTGCTTCCGAGCGAACTCGAATCATTCGGGTTGGCGGCGCTCGAAGCAATGGCGTGTGAAGTCGTGCCCATCTCTACGCGCGCCGGTGGAGTACCTGAAGTCATCGACCACGGCACCAGCGGCTATCTGGCCGATGTCGGCGATGTCGAGACGATGTCGCGATATGCGATTGAGCTGTTGAGCGACGAAACACGCCTGCGCGAAATGGGAAAACGTGCGCGCGCGGAAGCCATGCAGCGGTTCTGCTCGACCAAAATCGTGAAGCAGTACGAGGATTTTTACCGGCGGGTGCTGGAACGCTCGGCGTAAAATCCTTCCGGCACGGAACTCGCCGCCTCAACCAGCGGGAGCCGGATCCGAATCAGAGTTCCCTTCCCTTCGTGGCTGTCGATTGTCATCCGCGCTGTGTCGCCATAAAGAACCTGCAGCCGTTCGGAAATGTTTGCCATACCGATGCCCATGCCGGGCCAACTACTGCTCTCTTCCAGTTGAGCGCTCCCCATTCCCACTCCATCATCCTCCACTTCGATGATCAAACGGGAATTAGTCACCCGGCTACGAAGAAAAATCGTGCCACCCTCAATTTTTGGCGACAGACCGTGCTTGATGGAATTCTCCACGAGGGGCTGCAGCAGCATGGAAGGCACGACAACATCGAGCGACGCGGGGTCGAGTTCCTTCACGACGTGCAACTTCTCACGGCCGAAGCGAATTACCTCAATATCGAGATAATTGTCGATGAACTCGAATTCGTCCCGAAGCGGCGCGAAGGCCTCACTGCTGTTCAGCAGCCGGCGAAGAATTGTCGCCAGCTTCGAGATCATGTCTCGCGCCATATCCGGATCGAAGCGGACCAGCGAAGAAATCGAATTCAGCGTATTGAACAAAAAGTGAGGATTGATTTGGTTCTGCAACGCTTCCATGCGGGCGTGCAGAAGTAGGCGCTCCTGCTCCTCCAGTTTGATCTGTATGCGGACGCTGTTGAAAACTTTAAGCTCGATTCCAATCGCCGCCACGGTCGCAGCATAGATGAGTCCAAAGACCCAGTAGTTCTCAGGACTCTCAATGCTGAAGATCGATCCCGGGATGTATCGCCACAACTCGGTCTGCACAAAACGCAAGCCCACGATCGTGCCGAAGAACCAGATCTGCCAGTCGAACAGACGTGGACTCGGCAGGTTGCGTCGAATTAAACGGAAGATACTCTGATCAATAAACGGAGAGAACGACCAGATGTCATCCTTGTCGCGAGCCATTGTGCGCAGTTGTCCGGCAACGAAGCCGCAGAGCACGTGGAACGGCATGGCGGCCCATTCTCCGTGCACGAGCGAAGGCGTGCTGACTAGCACGCCACCGAGCGAACCGGCCCAGCGCCCTCCGATCACTCCCAGCAATACGGCGGTTTCGAAGCTGACATCGCTCGCCTGGAAACTCGGTTGCGAGATTCGAATCAACACGCCGACAACGATCGGCAAGGCAAACCAGAGCACAAGATAAACTTTTTGCCGGAATGTACGCTCTTCGCGGAAGAGCAGCGCTTTGAACTCTTTCGAACGTACTAAGGTGCTGGAAACAGCCGCAGTGACACCCAGCTTGATCAGTAGATTGATCAGGATGAGTCGTGGTTCCATAGCTGTCGGCTGAATCGGCAACGGTTCCGCTCTTCCAAAACTCTAGCACGCCACAGGCGTCAATACCCCCTGCGCTTATCAACGACGTGCTGCAAAGATTCTCCAGCAAGATAACGCCGCAGATTAGCGGAAAAGAGGTCGTAATGGCGGTACCACAGCTTATTCGTCACGCCGGCGGTATGGGGCGTAATCAGCAGACTCTCTAAGTCCCACAGAGGTGAATCTTCGGGCAACGGTTCGCGCTCGAAGACATCCAGTGCGGCTCCAGCAATCTGTCGCGTGCGAAGCGCCTCTGCAAGAGCGGATTCGTTAACTTGCGGCCCGCGACCGACATTAACGAGATACGCGGTAGACTTCATCATCGCCAGCCGTTCGGCGTCGATCAGCTTCTCGGTCGCGGCAATCAGAGGCGCGGCAAGAACGATGAAATCCGACTGCCGCAGGACCTCTTCCATCTGATCAGGCGAATAGACCGCCTCCACACCTTCGGGTTTTCCCTTCTCAACGTGTTCTCGCACCGCGATCACGCGCATGCCAAGCGTAGAGGCCATTCTCGCAACCCGACGTCCGATGCTACCTACTCCGATTAGACCCAAGGTAGCGCCGGCAATCTCAACTGGAGGAGCCCCCTCTTTCCAGATCTTCTCTTTGCCCCATATGTGCTTCTGCTGCAATACGGCAGCCTGAGGGATCTTCTTGGCCAGCGCGAATAACAGAGCTATTACGTGCTCGGCGACTACCGGACCGTGGACTTCCGTAGAGTTGGTCAGGGCTACATCACTATTAACCAGTTCAGGAAACAGAAATTGATGTACTGCAGCCGTTGGCGCATGAATCCAACGCAACTTTTGGCACAGGGCAAACTGCTCTGCACGCAACGAAATTGTAAAGATGATCTCGGACTTTTGAAGGTCTTGCTCCACTCCTTCGTACGACTCGCTGTGAGTGATTTCCACCTGCGGAAACTGTTCGCGCAGACGCAAGATAAACCAGGCAGGGACTCTCCAGAGCTCGAACCGGTGGTGAACGACGAACAGTAATTTCATCTGCAGAGAATTTAAACATAGATCACGGATAAAAACTCAGGCGCCCTCTAAAGCGAATTCTTCAAGAAGGAGGAACCTGGCTATATCTCGCGGAGTCATTACAGACATAGAATATTCCGTACCCGGCAAAAGCGCGGAGCAGCCATGCATCAGATTCACTGGGCTTTGGTTTTCTTTCTCACCTGCAGTCTCCCGTTGTGCGCCCAAACCCCTCAACAAGAGCCCCAGTCCGCCCGACAAGCTTTGATCGAGATGTTCTGGGCAAAAGGCGGAGAACCATTCATCAAGCATTTGCCTGAAGAAGCAAGAAAAATGCTGATTCGCAAAGGCGAGACGGGCGACGCCTCTATCGTGCTGCGCGTTGCTTCTGTTGGAGGCACCAGTTCGCCCCTTGGCGAACATGTCGAGACTTTCGCTACGGGCCCGAATCTCCTGATAAGCGAACAGCCGAGCCAACACGAGAGGATCGAGGTCGCGGTCGAACACGACAGTTGGATGGGAGATGCCGATGAAATTGAACTTTCCGTCCATGTGTACAAGAACGGTCAAGAACAACCGCTCTCGGTCATTCCGCGGCTCATTTTCACCTTGCGGCAGGAAAAAGAAATATGGCGCTTGACGGAAATCAACGTTGTGGCACGTGTCCCGTTTACCGATTCCGACTATCTCAAGGGATTACGCAAGCAGCAGGATGACGCCGATGAATCCGCCGCCAAAGTACGCATGCTTTTTATTCCGCAAGCGGAGAATCGATATGCCGCAAATCATCCCGACCGCGGCTTCTCGTGCTCCTTATCTGAACTCTATGCGCCACCCACAGGTGAAGAAGCTCTCTCTTACGTTCCACCCTTCGGCAACGAAGAATCCAATGGGTACCGGTTCTTATTGAGCGGTTGCGAAGGGACTCCTGCGACTAAATATCAACTGATAGCAGTTCCTTTGGAGGTGGATTCGGACCTGAGAACTTTCTGCACGGACCAATCCGGCACGGTTAAGTCGATCACTGGAGCCAAAGCTTCCAGGTGTCTCAGCCGCGGAAAGCCGTTGAATCAGGACACGGCTGCTGCCGAAGATTAACTCGCCACAGAAGTTATCCGAAAGCGAGTTCCTTCGCTCGCTGAGCTGCCTTGACGACCGCCTTGATGAGCGTCACGCGCAGCTTGCCTTCTTCCAGTTCCATGATGGCGTCAATCGTGCATCCCGCGGGCGTCGTCACGGCGTCTTTGAGAAGCGCAGGGTGATCGCCTGTCTCGAGCACCACTTTCGCGGCTCCGAGCGCGGTCTGTGCAGCTAACAAAGTCGCGATGTCGCGCGGCAGACCAACCTTTACACCGGCTTCCGCGAGAGATTCCAGAATGATGTAGATGTACGCCGGACCACTGGCCGACAACGCAGTCACCGCGTCCATATGTTTTTCGTCAACGACGACGGTTCGCCCGACGACATTGAAGAGATGGCTGGTCAGCGCTACGTCCTCCGCACTGGCGTGCTTGCCTTTGCAGATCGCGGTCATGCCAGCTTCCATGATGCAGGGTGTATTGGGCATTGCTCGAATGACCGGAACATCCGGAGGAAGATTTTTCTCGATCATCGCCGTAGGTACCGAAGCAGCGACCGAGACAATAATCTGTTTCGGTGTAATGGAATCGCTGATCTCGCGAACAACTTCTTCGACCACCTGCGGCTTGACACCGATCACAATGATGTCCGCTCGCTTCGCGGCCTCAACGTTGTTCGTCCCGACTTTCACCCTTAGTTTTGCCGCGAGCGCTTTGGCGCGCTCTTCGTGAGCCACCGTGGCGCACGTCGACTTCGGTGAGAGCATGCCCTTTTTCAACAGCGCTTGCAGGATGATGCCTCCCATCTTTCCTGCGCCTAAAAACGCAACTTTCTTTCCCGTGAGATCGTTGGCCATAGCTTTCTTCGGATTCTCCGTCGGCTTTTGCATGATGATCGAATGGGAGCCTCGACTTCTAACGCACAGCTGCAGGCTGTTTCTGCATCCAGTTCCAGGCCGTGCCGACAATGTCGTGCAAGGTGCGTGTTGCCTTCCAGTTCAGCAGAGCCTGCGCTTTTGCCGGATTCGCAACCAGCGCCGGGGGATCTCCTGCACGCCTGTCCACAACCTTGTGAGGAACTGAATTCCCGGTGATCTTCTCGATACTTGAAATAACCTCCCTCACCGATGCGCCCGTTCCCGTTCCCACATTTACCGCAAAGCTCGCCTTCCCTGCAGCGAGATGTTCCAGCGCCTTGACATGCACGCTGGCTAGATCATTCACATGGATGTAATCCCGCACGCAGGTTCCGTCCGGCGTGGGATAGTCTGCCCCGAAAACCTGCAGCGCCGGGCCCTGTCCTGCTGCGGCGCGCAAAGCAAGCGGAATCAGATGCGTCTCCGGATCGTGCAGTTCCCCGATCTCACCGCTCTCATCGGCTCCCGCTGCATTGAAGTAGCGTAGGCTCGCATACCGGAAACCGTAAGCCCGGTCATAGGATTCAAGCGCCTGCTCGAAGAACAGCTTCGAGACGCCGTAAGGATTCACCGGCTGCCGCGGGATATTTTCTTCAATCGGCACCTTCGCTGGCTCGCCATAAACCGCGCATGTCGATGAAAAAATAATCTTCTTCACTCCGGCATCCAGAGCGGCATTCAGCAGTGACAGGCCACCGTCTACGTTGTTGCGGAAGTACCGTCGCGGATCCGTCACCGATTCACCCACGTAGGCGCGCGCCGCGAAATGCATGATCGCATCCGCCCGAGGCAGCACTCGCTCCAGCGCCACCTCATCGAGAACATCAGCCTTCACCAGTTCAAAACCCTTGGCCAAGAACTCGTAGCCGGTACTCAGGTTGTCATAAATGATGACTTCGTGCGCGGCGCTCCTTAGCGCCCGTGCGGCATGGCTTCCGATGTATCCCGCGCCACCAATTACCAGAACGACCAATGTAGTTTCCTTTCCAATGTCAGCTTGATCCTAACAGGGAGGGTGACACTCATTTTACAGGAGGCGTTACGATGTTCTCTATGTCTGAACAATTAGCTGACAAAAACTGTGTCCCCTGCCGCGGCGGGATTCCTCCACTAAAAGGCCGCGAACTCGAGGCTCTGCATCAGAAACTCCCGCGCTGGACCGTCGTCAACGAACATCACCTCCAACGCGAATTGCGTTTTCCCGATTTCAAAAAGGCGCTGGCGTTCGTCAACCAGGTCGGAGACATCGCCGAGCAGGAAGGCCATCATCCAGACCTTCTGCTCGCCTGGGGCAAAGTGGAAATCACTCTCTGGACCCACAAAATTGATGGCTTGACCGAAAGTGACTTCATCCTGGCGGCGAAAATTGATCGTCTCGCTCAAACATGATCTAACGGGGTGATCGGTCCAGCGCGAGTGCTCCGGATGAATTGGGGAAACGTGAGAGCAGCGTAGCGGAAAAACTCCCAGCCAATCACGACATCTGCGGCTCGTCATCGGCGAATCTGGTCAGCAAAACCCACCCGAGCACAGCCGCCGGTATAAACATAAACAGCCCCGTCCCGGTCGCCATGGTGCGCGCAGAAACCCCGGAATCCAGAAATCGTCCGCAGGCATAAGCGGTAGTCGCAAAAGTGAAGCTTGCCAAGCCGAGGTCCGCCGAAAAAACTCGTCCTCGAAAACGATCGTCGGTCCGTAGTTGCAAGAGCGTCGTCGAGAATACCCACACCGTGGAACCTCCTGCATGGGCAAGCGCGGCGCAGCCAGCGGCCGTCCACACACTACGGCAGATTCCGATCGAACCGTAACCGAAGGCAATCGTAATGTAGCCGAAGAGAATTCCCAGACGCAAACGCTGGTCATTGTGCCCTGCCCATCGCGCGGAGATCAGGGGCCCCACGAGCGCTCCGAGGCCGCGCCCGCCCAGCAGGATGCTCATGCCCAGCATCGCTCCGCCGGCAGGACTGATGTTTCGCCCATGCACAGCGAACTCCCGCGCGCCCATGACTGTGAAAATCACCCAACTCGGGCCGACCATCAGTTCCCCAGCCTTCGCAAAGACTGCCGGCAACAGCGCGCGATGCGTGCGGATATACGTGATCCCTTCCCACACCGGAGAAAAATCGACAAGATCCTTCATCTTCAGTGGCAAGGCCGATTCCGCATGTGGCTCTCGAAATCTCATTCCGGCGATCAAGATTGCCGAAACCAGGAACGACAGCGCATTCAGAACGAAAGCTGCATCTCTTCCCAGAAACGCTGCCACCACCCCGCCAACAGACGCTCCTATGACAAGGTTCACCGACCAGGTCGCAGACGACAGCGTATTGGCGGCAAGCACTTCTCCCGCCTCCGCAATATTCGGAATCACCGCGTTCCGCGCCGGCTCAAAGAACGCAGCCATAGTCGTTTCCGCCAGCAGCAATGGATACACCAGCCACACGATGGAAGGCGATCGCACGAACAGCATCATCAACACGACAACGCATCGGATCAGATCCGCTGCGATCATCACGTGCTTGCGCTTGATGCGGTCATTTACAACTCCAGCCGTCGGCCCGGCGAATGTTTGCGGAATAACCTGCAGGACCAGCGCTAGGGCCACAGAACCTGCGTGCCCCGTCAACTGCAGCAGCAGCGTGTAAATCGAAAGCGTGTAGAACCAATCCCCGATCTCGCTAACGATCTGGGCGAGCCACAGCCGCCTGAAATTCCGGTTGCTGCGCACCAGGCGCATATAGGAGGCAAGCGAAATCGTTGATGTTCCGTGCTCCGGCTCGGGTTCCATGCGAGTGGATAGGGTAACCGTTGTATTCGTGCCGGGGCAAAAGCAGGCAGCGCTGTGCGCCGAAGCTGCGGAAGTTTGCAAAATTGTGAGCAAACTGTTGCACATCAAACCTAAGGAAACACCTTGGAACGATATTCATCTTCTTGCATCTATTGCCTTTAACAACCATAATCCGGCAGCCCCGATGGCATCCCACATGCTTGATGAGGGTGGAGAGACTGCCTCTCGGTGAGACACCCTATGACAAACCTCAAGAACCTGACGTTCCTGCTTCTACTAACTGCGCTCGGAACGCTTCCCGCGGCGGCTAACACCTGCAACGCCTTTGCCTCCTATACCTGCTCCAAATCGACCCCTGACATCGTTCATGTCAATGGAACGGGCACAACCGGCCAATCCGTTGGAATTCTGTTGGGTAGCAATACCTTCAGCGTGAGTTTCGAGGGGAACAAGTCTTTTGCTGGCGATGACCTGCTGATCCTCGCTGCCGCCCCGAATAAGTTGACCGGCACAGTCAACGGAGTTGCCTTCAGTTCCCTGTCCAGTTTCCCCGAAGGAGCCGCGATGGGCGCCATTCAAAGCACATGGAACGGCATGGGCGTCATCTTCAGTTCGCCTTCCTTCGGCTATGCAAATGTAGGCACGATTGGCAGTTCGTCTGTATCGATAACCGCGTCCGGCATCGGTGCTAACACCATCCTCTACGCCGAGGTGGTAAACCCTCAAACAGGCAAAGTCCTCTACATCACCCCGAATTCGGAAGCGGGTCTCCTGAAGGGCGGACCGATGGTGACCCCCGAACCCGCGTCCCTGACCCTGATGGGAACTGGCCTCGCTACACTGGTCGGCTTCAAGCGCCGCAAGAAGGTTTAGACAAGCCCTAACAGGGAAGACCCGGAGCTCGCTCCGGGTCTTTTTGTGCCCTCTAAGATTCGATCCCGCCTATCTATGCAACTTCCGCTTCAGATCGTCCGCAATCTGCTTTCCGTGAAACCGGCCATTCTCGATGAAAATCTCGTTGGTGCGCGACCCGGCCACGATCACTCCAGCTACGTAGATTCCGCGGACATTGCTCTCCAGCGACACCGGATCGCACACTGGCCGACACTGCTGCTCGGAAAGTTCAATCCCCATGCTGCGCAGGAAATCGTAATCCGGGTGATAGCCGATCAGGGCGAGAACGAAATCGTTCTTCAGACGAATCGGACCGCGACGCGTCACGACTACGACGTGGTCAATGCCAATCTCCTGCACCCAACTGTCGAAATAAGCCTCTATTTCTCCAGCTTTTATACGGTTTTCCAGGTCAGGCTTAATCCAATACTTCACATGATGATGCAGCTGCGCCTCGCGATGTACCAGCGTGACGCGCGCTCCATGCCGCCATAGATCCAGGGCAGCAATCGCTGCGGAGTTCTTTCCTCCAATCACCATTACATCGGTGTCGTAGTACGGATGCGGCTCGCCATAATAATGCGAGACCTTCGGCAGATCTTCTCCAGGAATATTGAGCTTGTTCGCTAGATCGTAGTAGCCCGTTGAAACGATCACCTTCTTCGCAACGTAATCGTGCGGTCTTCCGGCACGATCAGTTGCCGTAATGATGAAGTTCCCGTCTTCTCCCATCACGGTCTTCACCCACTCGTATTGCCGGACGTCGAGTTGATAGTGCTCGGATACCTTGCGGTAATACTCGAGGGCCTCTTCACGCGTGGGCTTTTGCTGTGCCGTCGTGAAGGGAATGTCGCCAATCTCCAGCAGCTCCGGCGTGGTAAAAAACGTCATGTTCGCCGGATAGTGAAATAAGGAATTGACCAGGCATCCCTTATCGACCACTACTACTTTCAGCCCGAGCCTTTGGGCCTCAATTGCACACGCGAGACCGGTCGGCCCGGCGCCAATTACTAGCACGTCGGCCCGCATCTCTGGACGCGGATTCATCTGCGTCTTGGGCAGCGTATCGAGTTCTTCGGAGGTCAGGAATTCAGGCATGCCGTGGACTGAGGGTCATCCGATCTAAGGGGGTCTCAGAAACCGTTGATTCTAGCACGCGAGGAGGAGTACGCCGCGATGCTGAACCAGCGATGTCGGTAGCACATGATATGTCCGGTTGAGATAGCAGATGAAATGTCCGCTTTGCGGACGGCGAGGATAAGCGACCATGCGGAGCATGGAAGCTTATCCGAGGGCCGCGATGGAGCGGGCGATGAAAGTACAGGATGTGA
>DASYZA010000135.1:0-12778 GCA_035946775.1 Candidatus Sulfotelmatobacter sp.
CGAGCAATACATCGACGAAGAGGGATGCCTCGCAGTCCGCCCCCGCAAGCCGCCCGTCAGCGTGACCGTCGAACAAGCCCGCGCCGCCGTCGTCAACCAAATCCACAAAAACCTGCCCGCCATTCAAAGAACCTTGGCCCAGGCCGCTCGCAAGGAGGAAGAGTAAGCCCACTACCAAACGCAATCCGAACCGCAATCGCATAGATGCAACCGAGGCGGACGCTTGCCCGTCTTGCTAAAATCTGCACTATGACTGCGCAAGCTCCGTTTACCGATGTTCCCGACGCGATTGAAGAGATCCGCGCGGGACGCATGATTGTCGTCGTTGACGACGAGGACCGCGAGAACGAAGGCGACCTTACGCTGGCCGCCGAGAAGGTGACCCCCGAGGCCATCAACTTCATGGCCAAGCACGGTCGCGGCCTCGTCTGTCTCGCGATGACCGAGGAGCGGCTCGAGCATCTGAATATCGGTCCGATGACGGCGGAGAACACGTCGCAATACGGAACCGCATTCTGCGAGGCGATTGATGCGCGGCAGGGCGTGACGACGGGCATCTCGGCGCACGACCGCGCCCGCACCATTCAGGTGGCCATCGATCCGGCAACGAAACCGTCGGACCTGGCGCGTCCGGGACACATGTTCCCGCTGCGCGCCCGCAAAGGCGGAGTGCTGGTACGAGCCGGACAAACCGAAGCATCAGTCGATCTCGCGCGTCTCGCCGGCATGATCCCTGCGGGGATCATCTGCGAAATCATGAAAGACGATGGCAGTATGGCGCGCGTGCCCGACCTGATCGAGTTCTGCCGCGAGCACAATATGAAGATGCTGACCGTCGCGGAACTCATCCGCTACCGGATGGCGCACGAGCGCTACATCAATCGCGTCGGCGAAGCGCTGATCGATACGCGGTTCGGCGAGTTCCGGCTGATCGCGTATTCGAGCGAAGTCGATGGCGGCGAATCGCACGTCGCGCTGGTGCGAGGCGATATCGAGAACAGCGATGCACCGGTGCTGGTGCGCATGCACGCGCACTGCCTCATGGGCGACGTCTTTGGCGCGACTGGATGCGAATGTCACGCGACGTTGGAAGGCTCGATGCGGCGGATTGCCCGCGAAGGATTGGGAGCGCTGATCTATCTGCACCAGACGTCGCAGGGATTCGCGATTGAAAAAGTCGGCGAGCGGAGTGCTCTCAAATTTCACGGTGGACGCACTCTGCCTTCGCTCTACGACGCGGAGAAGCACGTCCAACGGGAGATTGGCATTGGCGCGCAGATCTTGTCGGATCTGAATCTGCGACGGATCCGGTTGCTGACGAATCGTCCGAAGAAAGTCGCGGCGCTCGAAGGCTTCGGGATCGAGATTGTGGAGCAGGTGCCGGTGAAGCTAGAGGAAGTAAAGACGCGGCTTTGATTCTGTCGACCAAAATGGTCTGTCATCCTGAGCATAGCGAAGGACCTATGCAGTTTTCGCGAGCGGCAGTGATGTGGAGGTCGAAAGAAGTGCAGTGATCCTTCTGCGGCAAAATGCGCCTCAGGATGACAAGTATGTCGGAGCTTGGAAACTGTCTAGAACGGTTTGCGCACGACCACTTCCTGGTCGCGGATGAAGAATTGTGCTGAGCAGCTTTCGGAGCCGCAGATGACTGGCAGCAATCCGTTGATCTGCTTGCGGGTGATCAGGCCTAACATGCCGCAGTTGGGGCAGGACAGCACGGCCCAGTAGGGATCTTCTTTCTCGCCGATCTCGCCGGCATTTTCGAGCACAAAGACGGTACCAGGCTGCATCTGTTCCGGAATCCACTCATTGAGGATGTCCAGTTCACCAACCATGTGTTCCTCCGTGTGACGCTCGAACCTAAGAGTTCCTACGAAACTTTTTTAGCATGCTTCCAGTAATCCCGCGACGTTACCGAAGTATCCGCGGTTTGTTTCGATGAAACCCTGATGCACCAGATGCAGTGCAACAGGTTTCGATCATTCTAGGCATGAGTGCCTGTGGATCAAGCAAAGAAAAGGAAGGAGTTAGTGACTAAGGGAGTTCCCCGGGGAATTGGGTGATTGAGTCATTGGGGAATTGAGCGATTGAGTCATTGGGGAATTGAGCGATTGGGTGATTGAGTCATTGGGTGATTGAGCGATTGGGTGATCGGGCGATTGACTTTGACCCGAAATTTCCAATCGCGCAATGACCAAATGGCTCGATCGCTCAATGGCTCAATTCCTGCCTCCGCCTACGAAGTGGACGATTTCCAACTGGTCGCCCTCTTTTAAGGCCATCTCGGCCCAGCGATCGCGCGGGGCGATTTCGCGGTTGAGCTCGATGGCCACACGATCTGCTTTCATGCCAAGCTGCTCGGCCAGCGCGGCTAGCGTGAAGGGCTGCGGCGATTCGAAAGTTTTGTCTTCGCCGTTGATCCTGAGTTTCATGACGGAATCGATGGGCTAGTCGGCTTTGCGGAGAACGAACTTTTTCGTTGTGGTGCGGCCTTCGAAGTTTGCCTGCACTAGCAAGGAGGATTCCTCGAGGCCAGATTCTTCGACGTCGATCTTAATTTCGGCGGCGCCGCCGGAGTCGGCAACGGCCTGCGTGTAGAACGGAGCTGCGCCGGGACGTGCAAAGCGGAAGGTGAGGCGCGCGCCTGCGGCGGCTGATCCGCCTTCGGTCACCTTCAGCTGCATGGTCAGATTTTGCTGCCGGTGAACGGAGTCGGCGTTGAGCCACTCGACTTCCAATTCCTTGACCGCGGCGAGCGTTTCTGGTTCGGGATGGTCGAGGGCATCGTCGAGCTTGCCTTCGCGGATGGCGTCGAGCACGAGGCGGTGCTGCTCGCGCAGTTGCTGCTCTTTCTGCGCGTCGCCGAACTGCGCCTCGGCGGCCTTGCTGGCATAGGACGTGGCCTTCTTTCCGACGCAGCGTCCGCGGACGAAGACCTGGGTTTGGAGGAGAAGTTCTCCTTCACGCGCTTCGCTCTGCACGTGATAAATGGTGTCACCGTGTTTGACGTCGGTATTGAAGCCGAAAATCATAGGGATTTTGTAATTTGGTAATTTTGCAATTGGGTAATTTGAACACCTTTAGCACCGTCGTGACGTTTCGTGCTCTCGGATTTTCAATTGCAAAATTACCCGATTACAAAATTACAAAATGCTTTTGCCCATCCACCGAAATTTGCTCCCGCGTTCCCTTGACACTCCAGCGTGTAAGCCCATAATCTAGAACGTTTAAGCAACGCTTGGCGCGAATTATATATATCTCATCGTATGCCAGACAATTACTTCGCTCGCTACCTCCCTTTCCTGATCCATATGATCATGGCGGGGGGGATTGCAGCAGCAATCATCACCCTTTCCTGGCTGATCGGACAGCGTAAACCTACCCGCGCCAAACTGATGCCGTATGAATCGGGGATGACCCCGGTTGGCGACGCCCGGCAGCGCTTTTCGGTGAAATTTTATCTGGTCGCGATGCTTTTTATACTGTTCGATGTTGAGGCAGTTTTCATCTATCCATGGGCGATCATCCTGCGGGACTTGAAGCGCTTCGGGTTGTGGGAAATGCTGGTGTACATCGGAATCTTTCTGGTTGGCTTCTTCTACGTCTGGAAAAAGGGAGTGCTGGACTGGGGTGAGACCGGCGCCGGACGGGAGAGAAGCTAAATGGCGCTGCCTGCTGTGATCACTGACATCGAACAGTTGAAGGGCCATCCGGCGGTGGCGCGGATTCATGGCTGGAATCCCGAAGCGATTCAGGCCGTGAAGTTCGACCGCGACGAGATGACGATCGTGGTGGATCGGTCGGCGATCCGCGAGGCCTGCGCTCTCCTGAGAGAAGATCCGGCCTGCCCGTTTAATTTTCTTTCCGACGTCACCTGCGTGGACTGGTATCCAGCGGAGCCACGATTTGAAGTTGTTTATCACCTTTTGTCCATCCCCAAGAAGGAACGAGTGCGGTTAAAGGTTCGCTTGAACAGTTCAAGCCCCACCGTTGATTCTTTGACGCCACTGTGGCCAGGGGCGAATTATTTTGAGCGCGAAGTTTACGATTTGTTTGGTGTGCGTTTTGCGGGGCATCCTTATTTAAGGCGAATCATGATGCCTGAGGATTGGGAAGGTCATCCATTACGTAAGGACTATCCCGTGGAGGGATACCGCTGATGGCCCACATGACGCCCACTCCCGTGCTGGAACCCGGTCAGGACCGGACGATGATCCTGAACATGGGGCCGCAGCATCCGTCGACACATGGCGTGCTCCGCGTGCTGCTGGAAATCGACGGCGAGACCGTCGTGCGGTTAATGCCGGATATCGGGTACTTGCACACCGGGATTGAGAAGACCTGCGAGGCAAAGTTTTACCAGCAGGTTGTACCGCTAACCGACAGAATCGATTACCTCTGCCCGATGACCAACAATCTCTGCTACGTACTGGCAGTGGAGAAGTTGCTGGGGCTGGAGATCCCGCCGAAGGCGCAGTGGCTGCGGGTACTGTTCAACGAACTGACGCGAATCAACTCCCACTTGGTGTGGCTGGGTACGCACGCCATGGACATCGGAGCACTGACGGTCTTTTTATATTGCTTCCGGGAGCGTGAAGAGGTTCTGAAGTTCTTTGAGGCGGTCAGCGGCCAGCGAATGATGACGTCATACTTCCGCGTGGGCGGAGTGGCGCTGGAGCCGCCGCTGGGATTGTTCGACCGAATTCGCGACTTTGCCGGCTACTTCCCTGAGAAAGTGGATGAGTATGAGAACCTGCTGACGGGGAATCCGATCTGGGGGATGCGGACCAAAGGCGTCGGCAGGATGACGGCCGAAGATGCGATTGCGTTGGGAGCCACCGGGCCGACACTGCGAGGGAGCGGAGTCGATATCGATCTGCGGCGGGACATGCCGTACTCGAGCTACGAAAAGTTTCAGTTCAAGGTGCCGGTTTCGCAGGAAGGCGATGTTTTTGCGCGGTATATGTGCCGAGTTCAGGAACTGCGAGAGTCGATCGGGATTGTGCGGCAGGCTCTGGATGGCATGCCGGAAGGACCGATCAAGGCGAACGCACCGCATGTGGTTCTGCCGGACCGGGAGAAGATGAAGACGCAGATGGAGTCGCTCATCTATCACTTCAAGATTATTACGGAAGGCTTTGCGGTTCCTGCAGGTGAGGTCTATCAGGCCGTTGAGTCACCGCGCGGCGAGATGGGCTATTACATCGTGAGCGACGGGACGGCGAAGCCGTATCGGGTGCACATGCGCTCGGCATGCTTCGCGAATTTGCAGACCTTGGCGAAGATGTGCGAAGGGCACCTGCTCGCGGACGTGGTAGCGGCCATCGGCAGCATTGATATTGTGCTTGGAGAAATCGACCGGTAGTGGATTTTGTAATTTGGTAATTGGGTAATTTTGTAATTTGAAATCAAAATCGCTCCCTTAGATTTTCAATTGCCAAATTACCCGATTACAAAATTACAAAATGAAGTTCTCAGACGAATTCGAGACGCGGTTTGCGGAGATGGTGACGCATTATCCGACGAAGCGGTCGGCGCTGGTGCCGACGCTGCTTTATGCTCAGGATGAAGTCGGATTCCTGTCGGATGAGGTCATCTCTGAGATTTCTGGACGGCTGGATCTGACCGAACTGGAAGTGCGCAACGTAATCAGCTACTACTCGATGCTGACCACCAAGCCGCGCGGGAAGTACAACGTGCAGGTGTGCACGAATATCAGCTGCATGGTGCGTGGTGGAGAAGAGATTCTGCATCACTGCGCGAAGAAACTGGGCATCGGCCACAAGCAGACCACGCCAGACGGAATGTTCAGCCTGGAAGAGGTGGAATGCATCGGGGCATGCAGCTGGGCTCCGGCGGCGCAGGTCAATTATGACTTTCACGAGAACCTGACGCCGGAGAAGATGGATGAAGTCTTGGAGCGGTACAAGAAGAAAGGCACGCAATAAAAGCATTTGGTAATTGGGTAATTTAGTAATTTTGTAATTTAGAACCACGGCTGAGCGACAGGTTTTCCAATTACCAAATTACCCGATTACAGAATTACAAATGGCAGACTTGGTATCACATCCCGACGAGGTGAAGGTCGTATCCCGACGATTTGGGATGGGTGCGACTGACGTCAATCGCTACCTCGAGCTCGACGGCTACAAGGCCGTGCAGAAGGCTCTCGCGATGGAGCCGGACGCCATTATTAGTGAGGTGAAGAGTTCCGGGCTACGCGGTCGCGGGGGCGCCGGATTCTCAACCGGGATGAAGTGGTCGTTCGTTCCTAAGCAGGCGGCCAAGCCCAAGTATGTCCTGTGCAACGGGGATGAGAGCGAGCCCGGGACCTGCAAGGACCGGCTGATTTTTGAGCATGATCCGCACTCGGTGATTGAGGGCGTGATGATCGCTGGACTGTCGATTGGGTCGAAGAGTGGATACATATATATCCGCGGGGAGTACCGGTATCTCTCGAACATCATGCAGAAGGCGATCAAAGACGCCTATGCCAGGGGATTCCTGGGGAAGAACATCTTCGGCAGCGGGAAAGATTTCGATGTGTACTGGCATGGCGGCGCCGGCGCGTATGAGGTTGGCGAAGAATCGGCGTTGATGGAATCGCTGGAAGGTAAGCGCGGAGTGCCGCGGATCCGGCCTCCGTTCCCTGCCGTGGTTGGGCTGTGGGGCGGGCCGACCATCATTAATAATGCGGAGACTTTGGCGAACGTTCCTCACATCATTCTGGGCGGAGCGGAGTGGTACGCGAAGCTGGGCACTCCGAAGAATGGCGGCACGCGGCTGTTCTGCCTGAGCGGGAATATTGCCAAGCCAGGCGTTTATGAACTCCCGATGGGTTACAACCTGCGGAAGATGATTTATGAGGTTGGCGGCGGGATTCCGAATGGGCGCGAGTTGAAGGCTGTTGTTCCAGGCGGATCATCGTGCCCGGTATTGAAGGCGGATGAGATCGACGTTGCGATGGATTTTGATTCGGTGCAGAAGGCCGGATCGATGCTGGGATCGGGTGGCGTGGTGGTCATCGACGATGCGCAGTGCATTGTGAAATTCGCGCTGCGGACGATGAAGTTTTACCAGCATGAGAGCTGCGGCTGGTGCATTCCCTGCCGTGAGGGAACGGACTGGCTGAAGAAGACCCTGATCCGGTTTCACAACGGCGGCGGCATGAAGAAAGACATCGACAACATGCAATACCTGGCGGAGAACATGCTGGGACGCACGTTCTGTCCGCTGGGGGATGCGGCGGCAATGCCGACGATCGGGTTCGTGAAGAAGTTCAGGAAGGAATTTGAAGACCATTTGGATGGGAAGCCGTGCCCGTACGAGAAGGTGGGCACTGAGGAGTTGGCAGCTTTATCGCATTGATTTTGTAATTTGGTAATCGGGTAATTTTGTAATTTAGAGAACCGATGCCGTCGCAACCTGAGGATTTACGGAATCGAACGAAGGCGTTTGCGGTGCGAGTTGTGAAGATGTACCGCACACTGCCATATAGGTCGGATGCGCAGGTTCTTGGGAAGCAGTTGCTGAGATCCGGGACTGCTGTCGCTGCAAATTATCGTGCCGCCTGCCGTTCTCGTTCGAAGGCCGAATGGGTGGCGAAGATCGGCATCGTTGTAGAAGAAGCGGATGAATCAGTGTTTTGGCTGGAAATGCTTTCAGATTGCGAAATCGTGCCTCTGGAGAAACTGGAGATGCTTCTGAGAGAGGCGCATGAGTTGAGCGCGCTCTTCACCGCGTCGCAAAGAACGGCTCGGCAGCATAGGTAAGCAGATTACGAAATTGCCCGATTACAAAATTACAAAATGCCTGATGTAAATCTCACAGTTGACGGCAAGAAGATCACGGTTCCTGCGGGGACGCTGTTGATTGATGCTTGCAAGAACGTGGGCATTGAAGTGCCCTCGTTTTGCTATTACCCCAATCTGTCGCTGCAGGGCGCTTGCCGGATGTGTCTGGTGAAGATCGAGAAGATGCCCAAGCTGCAGACCGCGTGCACGACCGTGATCAGCGAAGGCATGACGGTCACGACCGAGAGCGACGAGATCAAGCAGGCGCGCAAGTCGATGCTGGAGTTGCTGCTGGGGAACCATCCGCTGGATTGCCCGGTGTGCGATGCGGGCGGCGAGTGCGAACTGCAGGACATGACGTTCTCGTACGGGGCCGCCGAGTCGAAGTTCATGGAAGCGAAGAACCACCGGGAGGAGCAGCAATGGTCTCCGGTGGTGTACTTCGACCGGCCGCGATGCATTCTGTGCTACCGGTGTGTGAGGGTGTGCGGCGAGGGCATGGATGTTTGGGCACTCGGCGTGCAGAACCGCGGCGTGAGTTCGATTATCGCGCCTAATAAAGAAGATCATCTGGAGTGCGAAGAGTGCGGGATGTGCATCGACATATGCCCGGTCGGCGCGCTGACGTCGGGAGCGTACCGGTATAAGACGCGTCCGTGGGAGATGAAGCACGTCGGCACCGTGTGCACGCACTGCGGCGACGGGTGCAAGACGACGTTGGGCGTGCGGCGTTCGGATACGGGGATGGAGATTGTCCGCGGCGATAACCGCGATAAGAGTGGGACGAATGGCGACTTCCTGTGCATTAAGGGGCGGTACGCGTTCGATTTTGCCAGCAATGATGAACGGCTGACGCAGCCGCTGATCCGGAAGAATGGAAAGCTGACTCCATCGACGTGGGAAGAGGCATTTGAGCTTGTCGGGAAGAAGTTCGCGGAAGTCCGCGATAAAGACGGTGGCGCCGCGATTGGCGTGATTGGATCGAATCGCACGACGAATGAAGAAGCGTATGTGCTGTCGAAGTTCGCACGGACGGTGCTGAAGACGAATAACGTGGATCATCACCGGACGGCAGACTTCCCTGCTTTCGCGGCGGCGATGCGTGGAACGGACAAGACTGCCAGCATGGCGGACGTCTTTACGGCTCCGGCGATGCTGCTGATTGGGAATGATCCGACGGAGCAGCATCCGCTGCTGGCGTGGCAGATCAGGAATAATGTCCGGCTGCATCGGGCGAAGCTGTACTTGGTGAATCACGAGTCGATCAAGCTGCGCCGGCAGGCAACCGTGTTTGCGCAGGTTGGCTCGGAGGCTTCGTTCGTCGAATTCCTTGCGAACAGCAATCCTGCGGCGGCCTCTCTGGGCGTGGGGAACACTACTGCGGATGCTCTTGGCAAACTCCGCGATGCGCTGCGGGCTGAGCAGAATCTGATCGTTATCTTCGGCGCCGAGATTCAAGGTGGCGCGATTCAACAGCTGGTTTCCGCGCTGCCGAATGGGCGATTCATCTGCCTGGGAGATTACGCGAACTCTCGAGGCGCGTCCGATATGGGGCTCTATCCGGATCTGCTGCCTGGATATCATCCGATGAAGGACGGCAGTTTGTTCCATCAGGAGTGGGAGATTCCGCAGGCGACCGGGCTCAATACGTTTGAGATGGTCGATGCGGCGAAGGCCGGCAAACTGAAAGCGCTGTACGTCGTGGGATCGAATCCGATTGGGCGGTTGCAGATTGATCCGTTCGCGTTCTCGAACAGCTTTGTGGTTGTGCAGGACATGTTCCTGACGGAGACGGCCATTATTGCCGATGTGGTGTTGCCTGCGGCGAATGCTTATGAAAAGGCTGGCACGATGACGAACACGTGCGGCGACATTCAGCTCGTGAAGAAGGCGGGCGATGTTTCGGGGACGAAGCCGGATTTCGAAATGATTGTGCGCATCGCGGACGCGATGGGACACGACGTCCACAAGTTGGTGCCGTTTGGCGGCGGAGTTCGCGCGGATATGGGTCAATCGCGAGGGGCGCAGTCCGGGGAAGTAGATCGGCATGCGGTATGGCTTGAGGAGCAAGGACTGGAGCCGAAGTTGAGCCCGCTCGATCCGATGGCGATTCTGGACGAGATCCAGCGACTGGTGCCGGGATACGACGTTTCGCGCATGAATCTGCTGGCGGGAAATAGCGAGCACACATCGCTGGCGAAGAGCGGTGGCGCGGTCCCGCAACAGAAGGCGGGCGGGCCGGCGCTGATTTCTCCGGCGAACGACAGTCTTTTCAGTTCAGGAACGCTGGGAAGTTACTCGCGCGCTCTCAAATCTGTGATCGAAGCGCATGAAATCAAACCGGCGGAAGTTGCGGCAGACTGATTTTAGCTGCGAGCTTTGAGTCGTGAGCTGCGAGCGAAGTCTACGCGGCTCTTGCATCATGGGAAACAAGAAGTAAGAGAGGAAACGGGCGTTGCCAATCTGGGTCTACATCGTAGCGTCGGTGATCAAGTCGGCGATCGTGCTGCTGGTTCTGCTGACTGCGGTCGCCTACACCGTTTGGCTGGAACGCAAAGTTGTCGGGCACATGCAGAATCGGTGGGGACCCACGCGGGTGGGACCGTTCGGGCTGCTGCAGCCTGCGGCCGATGGATTGAAGTTTCTGTTCAAAGAAGATCTGACGCCGCCTCATGTCGATAAGCCGCTGTTCTTGGCTGCGCCATTGATTGCGGTCGTTTTCGCGCTCACTTCCATCAGCGTGATCCCGTTCGGCAATCCGGTCACCCTGTTTGGTTACACCTTTCCGCTGCAGATTACGACCAACGTCAACACCGGGCTGTTGCTGATCTTGGGCGTGACTTCTATTGGCGTTTACGGAGTGGCGCTGGCAGGATGGTCGTCGAATAACAAATATTCCCTGCTGGGCGGATTGCGGGCCAGCGCGCAGATGGTCAGCTACGAGATTTCGCTGGGGCTATCGCTGGTGGGCGTGCTGATTATGGCCGGGAGTTTCAACCTGAATGACATCGTCGCGGCGCAGCATGGACGATTCTGGCACTTCATTCCGCGCTGGAATATTTTCAGCGGACAGATTATCGGGTTCTTCTGCTACTTGATTGCGGCATATGCGGAGACCAACCGCATTCCATTCGACTTGCCGGAGGCGGAAACGGAACTGGTGGCCGGGTATCACACCGAGTACAGCGCGATGAAGTTTGCCATGTTCTTCATGGCGGAGTACGCGAACATGATCACGGTGGCTTGCCTGGCGACGCTGCTGTTCTTTGGCGGTTGGAATGGGCCGCTGTTTGGGCCGGCGATCCTGCGGGCAATTCTTCCGGTGATCTGGTTCGGCTTGAAAGTCTTTGTGTTTCTCTTTCTGTACATATGGGTGCGCGGCACGCTGCCGCGCTTCCGTTATGACCAACTGATGGCATTCGGTTGGAAGTTCCTGTTGCCGCTCGCGCTGGCGAATCTGATTGCGACGGCGATTGCAGTAGCGTGGTAGGTCTCAGTTCCCAGTTCCCAGTTCTCAGTTGGTTCGACCGATTGAGAAGCTGCAAGCAGATGCGGTTTCGCTGAGAACTGACAACTGAGAACCGAGAACTGATTTCATGATCAGTATTCATTTAATTCTGTTTGTGCTGTTCGGAGTGATCGCGGTGGCGGGGGCGGTGAACCTGCTGGTGCAGCGACATCCGATTAATAGCGCGCTGTCGCTGATCGCGGTGATGGCGGCGCTGGCGGGCGAGTACATGCTGCTGGGCGCCGAGTTCGTCGCGGCGGTGCAGGTGATCGTTTACGCGGGCGCGATTATGGTGCTGTTCGTGTTCGTCATCATGCTGCTGAACGCGGGCGTTGAGGAGCAGACGAAGGGCAGCCGCGTGGCATTGTTATTTGGCATTCCGGGAATGCTGCTGGGAAGTTTGCTAGTGGCGTGGGTTGTCCTGAAACATTCCGGGACGGGATCGGTTCCGGCGGGGGCGCTGCCCGGCGCTCCAAAGACGATCGCGGAATTGTTGTTTCACGAGTTCTTGCTGCCGTTTGAGATCACGTCAATTCTGATTCTGATCGCCATCATGGGAGCAGTGGTGCTGGCGAGCAAGCCGACAGTGCCGGGCGGCGGTCCGGCGAAGAAGGTGCACGACTAATGGTTCCTCTTTCGTACTATCTAGTGCTCAGCGGAATCCTGTTCGCGTGTGGCGTGACGGGATTTCTGATCAAGCGCAACATCATCACGATCTTCATGTCGATTGAGTTGATGCTCAACGGCGTGAACCTGTCGTTCGTGGCGTTCGCCGCGCGTTGGCACCAGCTTAGCGGACAGGTGTTCGTGTTCTTTGTGATGGTCGTGGCCGCGGCTGAGGCCGCTGTGGGACTGGCGATCATTATCGCGGTCTACCGTACGCGGGAAACGTTGAATGTCGACCAGGTGAATTTGCTGAAACTATGACGCAGAATCCTTATCTCTGGCTGATTCCGGTGCTGCCGCTGGCGGGCGCCGCGATCAATGGATTTCTCGGCCGCAAGTCATCGAAAACAGCGGTCACCACGATCGCATTGGTTTTTCCGGGCTTGGCGTTTGCACTGGCCCTGTGGATTGCTTTTAGCTTCTCTTCGGCAGCGGCGCCATACGGATTCCAATTAGCTCACTGGATCCGCTCGGGAACTTTCTCGGCCGACTTTGCCTTTTACCTCGATCAGCTTTCGCTGGTGATGTTGCTGGTGGTCACGGGGGTGGGATTTCTGATTCACATTTATTCCGTCGGCTACATGGCGGAAGATCCCAGCTACTCGCGCTTTTTCACCTACCTGAACCTGTTCATGTTTTTCATGCTGACGCTGGTGCTGGCGAACAACTCCCTGCTGATGTTTATCGGGTGGGAGGGTGTGGGGCTGGCCTCGTACCTGCTGATCGGGTTCTGGTTTCAGAAAGATTCGGCGGCATCAGCGGGGAAAAAGGCTTTCATTGTTAACCGGATTGGCGACTTCGGATTTCTGAT
>DASYZA010000136.1:0-1982 GCA_035946775.1 Candidatus Sulfotelmatobacter sp.
TGAATACGAAAGGCCGATCTATTTTGTCGAGACACGCGAGAGCTGCATTGTTAGCTGGTGCGATCTCGATGGGAGTCAGCTTTTTCTGATTCCGGGTCCGCTCTCCAGCCAGCAATTGCGTAGAGTTCGTTACCCGCTCGATGCGGAAATCGTGGGCCGCGTCACCGGGGTGGTAATGTCACTGGTGGATCGGGAGGACGGATGAGATGGTCCGGATCTCGGAAATCAGCGTAGTGGATCTAGGGCGGCTTGCCGCTGGATTCCCTCGTAGTGTGCCTTCGTCGTCGTTCTTCTCGGGTTGTGGACTACTGATTCGTTGAATCACTAGTTCGCGCATCTGGAGTTTTTCTGAAGCATTCATCGCTTGAGGGTGTTCGTGTGTCTTGCGTTGCGAGATATTGCCCCGCCAATCATGGAACTGGGGAAAGCGAATGACGACAGCACATTGATCGTCCTGACGTCTGCGAGCGGTGACTTGGGGTGCACGCTCGGTATGGACGTGATCAAGGCAGATGTGGGGTCTGCTAATGGAAGGCGCACGCGATCAGCATGTCGGCAGTCACAGGCGAGCTGGCGCTTGGCTGCCGGAGATAGACCGAATCCTGATCGTGGGAATGAAGCATGGCCCACAGGGAATCCGCGAAGCGACAAACAAAGTGCTCGCACTCCGCGCCGGCCTCACACGCGCCGATTGCTGGAAACGGCTGCGGTCTTTACGTGCATCGGGAAACCACAGCCATCCTTCCCCGCGGAACTGGCCGGTAGAAATAAAGGAATTGCTGCGGGAGGGCTACCAGCAAGGAGGCGAGAAGAAACGCCAAGCCATCAAAGCTGTGCGGACGCTCTATCCTGGTTTGCCAAGCAATGCCCCTTCAAGATTTGCCCGCCGGCAAGGCTGGATCCCGAAGACAACCCAAGCTCGCAGCCGACGTCCGTGGACCGAACACGAGGAGAGAAAACTATGGGAGTTGGCTGGGTATGAGACTGCGGCCAGGATTGCCGAGCGCCTGGGACGGTCCGAGGGAGCCGTTCGCTTTCGCCTCAAATCGCTAAGCCTCAGCGTCAAAGTGAAAGATGGTTGGTCATTCCGGGCTCTGCAGGAGATGCTGCATGTTGGCCCTGCCAAGCTTCGACGATTCATTGCTGACGGATCCCTGAGAGTACGAGATCCAAGGATAACGGCAGAGTCTTTATTTGCCCTTCGTGACGATCGAGCTGCAGCCGGGAGTGTACCAACTGAAGCAGTGGAACAAGTCGCCCCAAAACCCCGGAAGAACGCCACTGCCTACTCCTGGGGAAGCGCAGCGAAACTCCTTGGCGTCGACCTAGTGCAAGTGCGGGAATGGATCGTGGAAGGAGAGCTGAAGATCGTAGATGGATTCGTCACCGAGCGGGCATTTCAAGACTTTTGCAAGAAACGTGGATCGGAGTTGAATAGCGCACTTCTCGGCAACGAGGTTCGCAATTGGCTCGTCGAGGGCTACTCGCTGCCCGTTGATGCGGATGCCGATGCATCAAGCATTCCGGGCAACCAGAAGCACGCGCTGGTCACGCGGCGATGCCCGGGATGCAGAAGGCCGATGCGAGGCAATATCTTCTTCCGGCACGTCAAGAACTGCAAGGGCACATCACTGGAAGGAAAGCACGCGTCCTTGGCCGTGCCGTTGAATCGAGCGTGACTGCACTTCAGCGAAAAAATCTCCCGCTTGGCGTTCGTCGATTGAACCCAGTCCGACTATTGAGCTTGCTTCAGTGCGAGGCGGAGAGTTCGTATATCGAGAAACATCCGCTGCGGACCAGTCTCAGCGGCACCTTCCAATGGAATAAAACCGTAGCGGGCATACCAATCGGTGCGCTCTCTGTAGGCGTCCGTGATGATGCAACGGCACCCGACATCGTCTGCCACGCGAAGTGCGATCTTGAAGGCTTCTGAAATAAGAGCGTGTCCGAGCCCTTTCCCCGAGAATCGGCGATCCACAGCG
>DASYZA010000137.1:0-3360 GCA_035946775.1 Candidatus Sulfotelmatobacter sp.
CACGGCGATTCCATCCGGGAACTCATGAGCTGGAACAGCAATAGTAAGGAATTCAAGGGAATCCGCTCTTAACCCTTGAGAAGCGAATTAGTGAGATGAACAAATGTTTGATTTTGGTGCATCTCACAAACAGTCTCAGAATTCATTTGGGCCGAACCCCTTGGGCAGACACATCTGGTTTATCGGCCCTCGTTTACTGAGCGGAGGGGTTGCTTGTTGTTAATGATTGGTTCAGCTCCTGCTGCAACTGGAGCAATTGGCGAAGCTGATCAACATTGGACGAACTGGACGTCGATGGATTCCGCGGTCCCGCCTGGACCAAGGGTTGATTCGACTTGGACGTTTGTTGAAGCACAACGTAGATAGGTACGCCAGCCGACACCGTCACCACGATCTGCTGATTCACTGCCAATCGTGAGACCTCTTCGTCTCCGGTTTCGCCGATGTTACTGGCGGCACGCTCTCGCATAAGATCCGATTCGCTGAGCGGTTGGTTCAAGCTGCCCTGCCCTAGGAACAAGGAACCAGCCTGACCGATTCCAGATAACGATCTAACAAGGACCTTCTTTCCTGTGTTCTTGCCTTCAACTTTTCCTTTTAGCGGCCCCAGGTCCAAACCTGTCGCAGCAGCTTCGATAGGAACGGAAGAGCCATCCGGCATCAGTACAGAATCGAATTGAAGGTCAACGTACCCTGAACGGTTCGCTTCCCGTATATGACCAACTGCCTTTGCACCCGCGGGAACAATAATTTCTCCATCACGTTCGTAGTTGTACTCGATCACCGCCAGAACTGGCGCCCGTACAGCCGTGCTAGCGGCCGATTCCAAGCGGGCACGTAAGCGTGTACCCGTCGCCAACCCCAATCCCAGTTGCGGCGCTCGGTCATTGACGGTCTGAAAACCGGCAGGGCTTGCCGAGACCTTACGCACGTACATTAACGAGGGCTTCTCCATGGCCTCGCGCTCTGCCTTACTCACATCGGAAGTCTCAGCACTCGAGCCCCGCTGGTAGGACGGCGCTTGCCATGCCTGTTCTCCAAAAGGTGGCATCGAACCCAGCGTTTCCGCTCCAGTCGTCTGTCCTGTCTGCGAAGCATTCGATGCGGAACGAATTACTGTTCGCTGCAAGTCTCGCTCGTTCAGAAAACCTTGGTGCGTTTCCTTGGTTGCAGGGCGCCCTGAATCGGTAATAGGGAACAGGCTCTTGTCGTCACTTTCGTCGATGGTTTGTCCCGTCGATCCGTCGCTTGTGATTTCACCACGACTCTTTGCCTTCTGTGGCCCGCCTCGATGTGGCATAGAGATAGCAACGAAGATCAAGAGCGCTGTCACGATGGATCCCGCGCCAATGATTACGAATCGGTTCTGTTGGATCTGCTGCCCGGCTCTCTGCTTGGCTCTGGTCGCAACCTCCGGCAAGTGGGCAGGGGCAAGCGGGGGGATGGACACGCTGTTGAGAATTTCACTATCGTCTAGCTCCTGCACTAATCCGGCGTTGCCGTTGTCACTGTGTCCATTGGGCCGGGTCACTTCGCACCTCCCACTACCGGGGCCACAAACGCGATAGGCGCCAAGACTGGATGATCAACCTCCTCCGCTTGGGCGACTGCCAGTAACAACCTTTCGCTTGATTCCTTGAAACTCGGCCGTTCGAACACGACCACCCCATCGGCCCTGGCGCCAGGTGAGAGTCGGCGCGCGGTCATCCAGTAATCTTTGATCGCCACCGGCTCGGCTTTGATCGCCTTCCGATGTTTGTCTCTCGATGTCCCGGCGAGCTCGATCTGCGGTGGCAGCACTTCCATGGTCCGTGCAGAAGCGTTAAGAACCGCGAAAGACACAGCCATCTGCTCCGCTTTCTCCGTCGTCTGTCCCACTGCAACCCGCAATGCTTTGCCTGCCCAATGGGGGTTTTCAAGCTGTTGCGCCTTCAGCAGTTGTTGCTCTTGGCTGCTGGGTTTCTCTTGGGGAGCGGCGGCTGGCGGGTCTTCAGGCGCAACGTTCTTTGTTTCGCCGACTACAAAACTGGGATGAGCTGCAGTGATCAGAAAACTGTGCGGACGCTCACAGTTGAGGACATAATCGACCACTTCGCTATGGTCTGATTTTCCTTGGCTCACCAAGCTAAGTGAGATCTCATGGCCGCCTCGAGTCGTGATCAGAGCGTTGGTTTTTGCGGGCTTGGCACTCGTTGCTTTGAAAAACACGAGCTGCGACTCGGCTTCGGAGTGTTCTGCCTTGAAGGCTCCCGGATCACCCAAAACGACCGAACTCACCTCCTCCAGCACTCGCACCGAGCTAACGTAACCCGGCCGCACGTGCAAGACCACGACCTGTTCTGGGTCAACACTCAAGTTCACGATTCGTGCTTGCGGCAACTCGGTTTGCGCCGAGGCCATGTGGAAAGGCAGCAAACAGATCGTTATCAGATGCACCAAACTCAAACATTTGTTCATCTCACATCTCTTTTCCTGGCGGTGTTCATGCTTTCTGATTCAATCCCCGCTTCTCGAAGATAAGTTGTTCTAATCGTTGAGACATATCCGACGACGTCGGAATTTCGGTAAGCGAAGCCTCGTCTGTTGATCATGTCTTCGCCGGCGTAATAAGCGCCAGCCACGAGCCTGAGATCGTTATGAAACCTTCGCATCAACCAGGCGAGATAGCGAACGCCACCGGAGACGTTTTGGTCGAGATTGCAGCGGTCGGTCACGCCCAGCCGCTTGGCTGTGGCGGGCATCAACTGCATTAGCCCCACAGCGCCTTTTGGAGAGATTAGGCAGGGCTGCCAATTCGACTCGCGCACGACAATGGAGCGTACCAAGGCGACGGGCACCCGATAATGTTGGGCGTAGGCTACGACGTAGTATTCGGCTTCGAGCCGTGCCTGTGGTTTGGGCGATTGCGCCCAGCAGATCGAGATTGCACAGAGGGCTTGGGCCAAAATAAGTACCAGCTTCATGCGGCTTTACCTCGCAGAGCCTCGGCGCTGTACTGCTGCGCGTCAAAAATCAAGCTGGCAAACCCATCCCGCAAGAGCAGCTTGCGTCGGTCGGCCTCGGTTTTGGCCAGCAACGGCAGGAGAATGTCTCTCATCTCCGGCGTAATTCGTTCGCTTCCCAGAACTTTGAGTGCCTGCGCGAGGTCGAGAATCTCTGAGACGGATGGTGGCTTTTCCAGGCTCCAGCCGCGCAAAGCCTTGGCGAGTCCCGCCATACCGGCATGGAATTCGTGTGTGGAATCAGGCGTTCTCAGCGCAACAATCTCTGCTTCTCGCTCCGCGGTGGGGTGTTCAACCCGAAGGTAAAAACTGCGCCGGCGCAGGGGATCGCCGATGCGCCTCTCTTCATTCGATGTCA
>DASYZA010000138.1:0-16873 GCA_035946775.1 Candidatus Sulfotelmatobacter sp.
CGATTCGCGGTTGACGGTGCTGCGCATGGAACGGCGCGTTGGGAAGAACGAGGCGCTCAATCGATTGGCGCAACAGGCAGTTGGCGATGTACTTTTTTTTACGGATGCCAACTCGCATATTGGCGCCGATTGCCTGCGAAAAATGGTACGCCACTTTGCGGATCCGCGGGTGGGGTGCGTCACCGGTGTGGAACAAACGATTCACGACGAAGGGCAAGCCGTCGTCTCTGGAACACACGCCTACCTTGGGTATGAATCTTCCGTAGCACGGCTGGAGAGCCGCATAGGATCTGTGCTGGTGTGTGATGGGGCGATTTTTTGCATTCGCCGCAATCTGTTCGGCACATTGCAGCCCGATCTTGCAAACGACATGGAGTTGCCGCTCCGCATTGGCGGAGCGGGCTACGCGCTTCTCTTTGAGTCCAGCGCCCGGGCATTCGAGAAGTCGACCGCTTCGCCGCGAGAAGAATTCTCGCGAAAGCAACGCATAGCAGGACAAGGCATTTTAGGATTTTGGCGTTTGCGGAAAGAGGTCAGAGGAATCCGGGCATGGCAATTCCTTTCGCGGAAGCTGTTGCGATGGCTGGTTCCGGTGCCGCTGACGGTACTATTGCTCGCCAGCGCGTTGTTGGCGCATAACACGTTTTTCCTCGTGTGTCTGGTTTTGCAAATGGCGGCATACGCCGCCGCAGCCCTGGCTGCCGTTTTGGAAACTCTGGGGTTGCGGGCCGGGAAGCTGATTTCTATTTGCTATTATTTTGTGCTGGTGCACACGGCCGCGCTGCTTGGGATTGCGCAAGCGTGCTTGGGCCGAAGGTTCGCGGTCTGGGAGGTTGCGTCCCAGTCACGGGGACCCGAGCGACAGGCGGAGGTCGAAAAAGCATGAACGCGGGCCCGTGTGAGAACGCTGCTGAATGGGATGCCTACGTCGACGGGCACCCGCAAGCCTCGAACTATCACCGTTGGTTGTGGAAACGGTTGATTGAAGAGACTTACGGACACAGCACTTTCTATCTGGAAGCTCGGGAGCAGAGAGAGATCCGAGGCGTCCTGCCTTTGGTGGAGATGAAAAGTTGGCTGTGGGGACGATTTCTGGTTTCGATGCCCTTTTGCTCTTACGGAGGAGTGTTGGCCAGCGACACGATCGCGCGGGAGACGCTGTTAAGGACGGCGGAGGAGATCGCAAAGGAATCCGGCGCGGATTATATTGAACTTCGCCAAGGCGACGTGCTCACGAATCGCTGGCAAAGCAGCACCGCGAAGGTCTGCATGAAAGTACCTTTGCCCGCTTCGCCGGAGTTGCTATTTGGGAAATTGAGCTCGCGTCTTCGCAACAAGGTTCGCGGCGCGGAAAGGCAGGGACTCCAACCGGTGTGGGGAAAGGAAGAGCTTCTCGATGAGTTTTATTCCGTTTTTTCCTGCAACATGCGGAATTTAGGCACGCCGGTATATCCGAGGCGCTGGTTCGAGAATTTTTTGAAGTGCGCGGGAAGCACAACACAGATTCTGGTGGTGCGCGACGGGCGAGAACCTGTCGCGGCGACATGGATCACGACATATCGGGATCAAGTGGAGCTGCCGTGGATTGCTTCCACGCCCGAGGCGCGCGGGAAAAATTCCACCGTGCTTCTCTATTGGAAAGCCCTGGAGTGGGCGAGTCAGAACGGGTTTCGTTGCGTGGACCTGGGCCGTTGCACGCCCGGCAGCGGCACACAGCGGTTCAAAGCGCAGTGGCCCTGCGAAGAGATTTCGTTGCCGTGGAATTACTGGACGCAGCAAGGGAAGCCTGCACCTCAACTGCGGCCCGACAACCCGCGCTTCCGGTTAGCGATAGCGGCGTGGAAACGCCTGCCGTTGGGCGTGGCAAACTTCTTGGGACCCAGGATTGTTCGAGCGATTCCGTAGGGATTTTGGGAACGTCGGAAATGCAAATAAAGCCCAGCCAACCGGTCCAGAATGTTTTCACGGTAGACGTGGAGGATTGGTACCACATCCTCGATGTACCGTCCGCGCCACCCATGGGGGCGTGGCAAGGCCTGCCTAGTTGCGTGGAGAAAACCTTCCTAACATTGCTGGATATTTTCGATGAGAGCAGCTCGAAGGTCACCTGTTTTTTCCTGGGATGGATTGCCGACCGATATCCGCAACTCGTGCGTGAAGCGGTTCGCCGAGGACACGAAATCGCGTCGCACGGGTTTGCGCACCGTTTGGTATTTCAAATGACGCCCGAAGAGTTTCGCCAAGATGCGCTGATGTCGCGGAAGCTTCTGGAAGACTTGAGCGGAGTGGCTGTACGTGGATATCGAGCCGCCGGATTTTCGACGACCGAAACTGCACCGTGGTTTTTCGACGAGTTGATTGCCGCCGGTTATGCGTACGACTCGTCCATATTCCCCGCGAAACGGGGACACGGAGGTTGGGACGCATCGCCGATGGGACCCTACACGATCGTGGCAAATACGGGGGAGATTGCCGAATTCCCGATTTCCGTGGCCAGTGTTCTCGGCAAGCGTATGTGCTTTTCGGGCGGGGGATATCTGCGGCTGTTTCCGTACTGGATGATTTCGCAGATGGCAGCGCGAATCGAATCGACCGGACGCCCGGTGATTTTTTACATTCATCCGCGGGAAATCGACCCGCGGCATCCGCGATTGCAGATGAACGCCTATCGTCGATTCAAGTCGTATGTGAATTTAGACAGCACGGAGAGGAAGGTACGCCGCATCCTGGAGGAATTTTCGTGCGGCACGTTTGCCGCGTATATGGATTCTCACGGTGTCCCCCGCCGACTTACGGCGGAGTCGCAGCTTTTCAAATCCCCCAGCCAGGAGGCAACGAGCTCGGGCGGCGAATTCGTTTCGCCGCGAGGCGTGGCCCCCCGAAGGAAAAACCCAGCCATGCGATTAGGTGAAGGTAAGAAATATGTCGAGAAAGACTGGAAGAAACGAGCAGCTTACACGCTGTTCGGGGAACCGCATGTTCCCGGGTGGATCCGCCTTCAGCACGTGCTGCGGGAAGTGGAGCGGCTAGCGGCAGGCCGTGACTCGATCCGGTTGTTGGATGCGGGCTGCAATCGCGGCGACTTAGTTACGTATCTCGCGGAACGGCACCCGGGCTGGACGTTTTGCGCTGTGGAACTGGACGCGAAACGTATCGCGAAGGCGGACAAGATTCGGCGGAGTCTGGGATTGGAGAACGTCCAATACTTTCAGGCGAATATCTGCCAATTGCCATTTGAAAACAATTTTGACTTCGTCGTGTGTTCGGATGTGCTGGAGCATGTGGAGGATGACGAAGCGGCCATAGTTGGCCTCGCACGAGCGTTAAAGCCGGGCGGGCATTTGGTTGTGACTACCCCGTCGTCGCCGCAGCCTTGGCATCTGCCGCTGGTAAAGTGGCGTGAGCGGCACAACGGCATTGATCCTCTCGAGAGCTACGAACATGTCCGGCAAGGCTATTCTTCCGGAGACATGCAAAGACTTCTCGCGCGGGAAGGCATGGAGCATTCGGCTGTGCGATACACGTTCGGACGACCGGGAACATTGGCGTTTGATTTATTTTTTTCGATCGGAGACGCGAAGCCAAATCCTGTCATCTTCTGCACAATGTATCCCGTCATTAGGCTGCTGGGCTGGCTCGACGTGGTCATGCAGCATGCACATGGAGCGGCGGTACTGGGAGTCGCAAGGAAAGCAGCGATGCAACCATTGTTGTCCGCCGATTTCGCGAAGAATATTCCCGCACGCCAGGGATGTTCTAACGCCTGACGGAGCTCCATTCTTGGTGGCCCGCCCAGGAGGATTTTACGGAAGAAATTTCCGGAAAGTGCATGTTCGAATCGATCCTTCGCACATGAATGTGCGGATGAGAAGGAATCTGTGAATCGGCTCAAGGGAATCCGAATCTTCGTCTTGATTGACGCGCTCGGGTGGAAATATCTGGAGTACAGGAAATTCCTGAACGATATCCTGCCTTACCGGTCGCCGCTCCGAACGGTTCTTGGCTTTAGCTCAGGAGCGATTCCCACAATTCTGACCGGCGTGCCTCCGGCGGGTACGGGCCACTGGAATCTTTTTTACTACGACCCAGCCGGCTCACCGTTCCGGTGGCTGAGACACTTTCAGTTTTTGCCGGACGCGGTTCTTGATCATCGAATTACCCGCAAGGTGATGAAGGAGCTGGGGCGACGCGTGCTGGGTATGGGACCGCTGTTCGAATGTTGCGTCAGCCCACGTCTGCTCGCTAATTTCAACTGGGTCGAAAAACGGAACATTTACGATCGAAGAGGCATTAGCGGAGCACCTTCGATCTTCGACCAAATGGCCGAACACGGCGTTCCCTACCGCGTCTACTCCTATCATCATTCGACGGACGTTGAAATTCTGCGGCAGGCAGAGCAGGACATTCGAAACAAGGAAGCACAGTTCTATTTTCTCTACCTGAGCGAAATGGATATGTTCCTCCACATGCACTGTCAGGAACCAGAGCGAATCGAGGAGCGTCTCGACTGGTATGACCAGGCTTTGCGCAAAGTTTTTCAGGCGGCGCGCCAGGTTGATTCTGAAACAATCTTCACAGTGATTTCGGATCACGGAATGACCCCGGTGCGAGATCATTTTGATCTGGTGAAAAGGATTGACGAGCTTGGGTTTCAAATGCCCGAGGATTATCTGGCTGTATATGACTCTACAATGGCGCGTTTCTGGTTTTTCAATGAGGGCGTTCGCCAGAGCGTTACGGGGTGTCTTCGGGAATTGAAATGCGGGCGTATTGTCCCGGACGAGGAATTGAAACGCTTGGGCGTGTTTTTTGCAGATCGGCACTTCGGCGAACTGGTCTTTCTTCTGCAGCCGGGGTGGATTTTGTCTGCGAGTGATTTTAACGGCAAGGGATGGGCGCCCCGTGGAATGCACGGCTATCACCCGGATGACCCTTATTCCGACGCGATCTTTCTGACCAGTGCGAAGCCGCGATATCCGATGCAGGAAATTGCCGAAGTTCATGACTTTATGCAGCATCTGGTAGGAATTACAGGTACTCCCGAGGAGTCGACATCTCGATGAAGAAAGCACTGATTACCCGACTCTCCGGCCAAGATAGAAGCTATCTGGCTGAATATCCGCTGGCTTTGGGGTATGAGGCAGATGGGTTAGTGCATCGCGAGGCTGCAAGTATGCGTTGGCTACAACCGGTCAGCCATCGCATGGAGATGATCTACGGAGATTTGCGAGACGCGACTTCGGTCACTGTCTGAATAGAAACCACCGGCGAAATCGCGCTGGAGCAGAAGAAAGAATTCGACCATCATCCAGACATCCATGAATCACGAACCAATCTCCATAGTGCATTTTTCGAACACGGTTGCGCGAGGCGGCGTCGAGGGGCACATCCTCACGCTGCTTCGAGGATTGGATCGAAACCGTTTCCGTCTCTATTTGGTCTGCAGTCCGGAGGTGGCTGAGCTGCTGGGGAGCGATGTGCCAGCGGATGTTCCCGTATTTCCGCTTCGTTTTCGCAAACCATATCACGTAGGCGGAGCCGTGCGTCTGGCACGACTGCTCCAGGAAACTCGAATTGATATCCTGCATTCGCATCTTTTTTATAGCAGCCTATTCGCTTCTCCTGTCGGCAAATTTTCGCGAGTCCCGGTGACCATCGAAACGCCTCACGTGCGCGAGCAATGGCGACGTGGACTGAAATCCCGTTTTTTTGTGGACCGATTCGCCGGACACTTTGTCGACCAATACATTGCCGTGTCGCGGGCGAATGCACGTTACTTGATCGAAGAAAAGAAACTGCCCGAACAGAAGATTCGGCTGATTCGAAACGGATGCGACATTCGACACTTCAATCCCGAGCATCAAGCGCCACGAGGATTGAAACAGAGTTTGGGTTTTGGAGAGGCCGATCCAGTCCTGCTTGTTCTTGGGCGTCTTGAACCCCAGAAGGGCCATCGGTACCTACTGGAGGCGCTTCCGACAATCCTGCGCGAATTTCCGAAGGTCAAGCTGGTGTGTTTGGGCGAAGGGTGCTTGCGGAGCGAGTTGGAAGAAATGTCGCGTGGTCTGGGCATCGCGGATGCCATTCGTTTTGTAGGATTCCAATCAAACGTCAGCGATTGGCTGGCGCTCGCAGATGTCAGCGTTTTGCCATCCCTCTATGAGGGTCTTCCCTTGGTGGCACTGGAATCACTTGCGGCCGTACGCCCGGTAGTTGCGTCCGCGGTTGACGGAACGGTTGAGATTGTCCTCGACGGCAAGACGGGATTCACAGTTCCGCCCGCGGAACCCGCGCGCCTATCGGAAGCGATTCTGCGATTGCTGCGCGAACCGGAACTGCGCCGCACGTTTGGCGAGGCGGGCCGGAAGTTAGTACTCGAAAATTTCAGCGAGGAGCAGCAGATTCGGAAAACCGAAGAGCTCTACCTGCAAGCACAGCAGCGACCGAAATCGACGAAGGCTAGCGTGAGTTCGGCGCGATCGGCAGCGATTGTCGACGAATCGCAATCTCTGTCGGCTAACCAGAATTCGCAGATGGCAGAAAGAAAATGAGCGGGTTTCCCCAGCCGATTCGGGCCGATATTGGCGAGAACGACGCGAACGCCGGAGTGTTCGTCCTGCGGGAAGTGATCTGCGAAGAAGTGAGAGCCGTGTGCGCGCACTTTTTTGGTCCGCGAATCCGTGCCATCATCCTGACAGGCAGCCTGGCGCGGGACGAGGGAACGTTCTCGCAGCGAGGCGACATGTGGACGTCTCCTGGTGATGCCGAGTTCCTCATCATAGCGTCGTGCAAAACATCCCTGCCATCGGCCGAGGAGATCGGCGAAGTCCGGCGACAGATTAACAACCGTTTGCTACTGCGGAAGATTAGCTGCAAAGTCGATCTGGCCGCGGCCTATGTGAATTATCTGCGGAATTTGCCCCTGCACATTTTTAGTTATGAGCTTCGCGAATGCGGGAAGGTGATCTGGGGAGACAGCAGCGTCCTCAATTTGATTCCTCGGTTCCCGGTGCAACGGTTGGCTCTGGAAGATGCCTGGCAGTTGCTGTGCAATCGATTAATTGAATTGCTTGCTTTCCCGGCCGAACTTGCTTCCGATGGCAGCCTTTCGTCCGCGAAGTTTCGATACCATATCCAGAAGCTGTATTTGGACATGGCTACCTCGTTTTTGGTTTTCGTGCGGGCATATGCACCCGGATATCAGAGGAGGCAGGAAATCCTTTCTCGGCTGGCGGAAGAAAAGCCGTGTGGGGACGAATACCCGTTTGATCTCCGGGAATTTGCGGCGCTGGTTGCCGTTTGCACCGAAAGAAAGCTGTCGTGTATAGACGGGGATGAGGGTGCTGTGTCGCTTGACCCGGGGGAAGCGATTCGCACGGCCCATAGCCTTTGGCGGTGGGAGTTGGAACGGCTGACGGGAACTGAGGAGGCGCTTGCCGATTGCGACCTGATCGAACGGTGGATGCACGGCGCGCCATTTCAACAAAGAGTCCGCGGATGGCTGGTGGTGTTGTCTGCGTGCGGATGGCACAAGAGCATTGGATACTGGCCTCGATGGTTGAAGCTCTGCCGAGAGGCATCACCACGCGGTTGCGTCTATTTTGTTGCGAGCAGCATCCTCTTCAAATTTCTCGGGGAAAGAACGCGCTCGCACGAAACGGACTGGCGGAAGGATGTAACGGCATTGATGGATTTCTTGCCCATGCGGAAACCCGACGCGGAAGCGCGCGCGTCGGTCCGCTGGGAAGATCTTGCTTCTGATGCGACGTGGAATTATCAACGATTCCTAGTGAGGTCTCGATCCTAGTATGGCGTGCCGATTCAAACCGAAGACATGCTTGCCGGCGGCTTACGACTCCGGCAAGAACCTCCGAGTGTCGGGTTTCACGCTCGCGCCGGAGTGGGGAGACTTGTAGCCCACATGCGCGTACTGCTGCTCTCAAGAACGAGTCCGTTGCCAGCTAATAATGGTGTGAACATGCGGACATGGTCAGTCCTTCGCGCGCTCGTCGATGAAGGACACGACGTGACCTTCCTCGCGTTCGCAAACCGGAACGAATCGAATGGAAAGTCTCAAGAGCTCTCGCGAATTTGCCGCAAAGTGATTTTCATCCCGAGTAACTTGAGAAGCCTATCCTCGAGCAAGGATTACATCCGCAGGATGGTGCAGCTTCGGTCAGGGATTCCGTATGGAGTGGAAGCATCGCGATCTCCGGAGATGGCTGAGCACGTTAAGAATATTTTGCGAAGTGGCGAAGTTGACGCTGTGCTGTGCGAGCAAACCGATTTGGCGATCAACCTTCCGTCACCCGTCCCGGTGCCCTTGATCGCAGATTTCCACAACGTCGATTACCTGATTTTGGAGAGGTATCTCGAGCTCGAGAGAAATCCTCTAAAGCGGCTATATGCGCGGGCGGAGATCGGAAGGGTACGCAACTGGGAACGCAAAGTCTGCCAATCGACTGCCGCCACACTGGTGTGTTCCGCCTACGATGGCGAGATTCTGGCACGGATGTGCCCGGCGACGCCTATTTTTGTGGTTCCCAACGTTGTCGATGTAAACTGCTACGAGCCACGCGGTGGGGAGGTGCCGCTCAGGATAATTTTCCAGGGCGGGATGGACTGGTACCCGAACCGAGATGCCGTGGAATTTTTCATCACGTCGATTTTGCCACTTGTACGGCAGGAGGTTCCGGACGCGCAACTTTGGGTGGCGGGGCGCAACCCGTCTGGGGAGTTCATTCAGCGCTTCTGCAAGATTTCCAACGTCAAATTCACAGGAACCGTACCGGACATGAGCGCCGAAATCGCCTGTTCCGCGATCTCTGTGGTGCCGCTGCGGATCGGCAGCGGTACGCGACTGAAAATCCTGGAAGCTGCGGCCATGGCGAAACCCATCGTTTCGACGCGCCTGGGCGCCGAAGGATTGGACTTTGTTGATGGCCAGGAAATCATCCTCGAAGACGAGCCGAAGCGGTTTGCCCGTGCCGTGGCTGCGTTGCTAGGGAGCCAGCAACGTCGCAGAGAACTCGGCGATGCGGCACGCGCACGCGTCGAGAGACAATACAGCTACCCGGCCCTGCGGCAAGCGCTTCGTCTTGCGATGAGGGGTATGGGCGATGACTGCCAAAATCAAAAACAAGTAATTACCAATTAGGACTGCCTTTCGGCACCCAGGGGATGAAACGTGAGTGGGAAGAGTAGTATTGATTGCGTGGAGACACAGACGTGATTATTTTCTACCTATTGGTTTGGGTCTTGCCGCTGGTGAACCACCCCTTTTGGGGGAGGAAGATTGGTCCCTTAACTGTATTTGAGTATCTGGGAATTGTCTCGCTGCTTTACACGGTCTTCCACAGTTTTTCAAGAGGTCGGTTTCCCCGTATCTTCCGTACATGGCCGGTGCGGTTGTTCTTCCTATTGTACCTGGTTGCGGTCGTGTCGGCTTTCGTCGCCGGTCAGGGAGTCCGGTTGTCGAACAGCAGTTTAATCATCTACACGTCTTCGATGTTCCTGTTTGTTATCACGATCTCTGTTGTCGATTCCTTGCCGCGGCTGCGCTGGACGATCCTCGCCCTAGTAGGATCCTACGCATTCGCATCGTTGTACATGATGCGAGAGTGGCAAGTTGGCCATCACATCTGGGGAGATTTCCGGCCTGGATGGATCGTGGGAGATCCGAATTTCTTCAGTGCAGCGGCTATTTTTTCGATCAGCCTGGCCTTTTGCTTCATGCAGGGGAAACGGCCGGGTTGGGAGAAGTTCTATTGCCTGGGGTGCATGATCGGCACACTGATAGCATTGATGTTGTGCGGTTCGCGAGGGGGTTTTCTTGGACTGGGTGTTGCCGTTTCGTTTCTCCTTTGGCGTACGCCAAATCGCATCCGGAATTTTGCGCTGCTTGCTGTGCTGGTGGTTCCGTTGACTCTCATATTGCCTGCGTCGCCGATTCATCGATGGCTACACCCGAGTGGATCGGAGATCGGTTCCGAGGAGAATCACCTGGTGGCTTGGCAAGCGGGTTGGAAGATGATCGAAGCTCATCCGCTGACTGGCATCGGCCTGGGCAATTTCAAGCCCATGATGCCCCTGTACGCACCGCCCGGAACTAAAGAGGACAGCATCGCGCATAACATGTTCATTGAAGTCGCCGCGGAGCTTGGCCTGCCCGCCCTGGTGCTTTTCGTTGGCATCTTCGTGGGGAGTTTCCGATTGCTTGGCAAACTTCGCAGACGAGTTTCAGCGCCGATGATTGTCCGCGAAGCCGCCGGGGCGCTCCAGGCTGGGGTCTTGGGCATTGCCGTAGCGGGTTCGTTTGTTTCCTCCGAGTACCAGAAAACAACATGGATGGGTTTTGCTTTAGCGGCCTGTTTGGTGCCGCTTGCGCGTTCCGCGAAGGCAGCCAAAACGGAAGCGCCCGTCGCCGTTTTACCGAACGAGGAAGCGCCCGTCGCAGCGGGGATGCTGTTTGACTGACCGAGTATGAGATCTGTTTGAATGTAGTTTCGCGGCCGCCGTGATATCGAGCATTCCTTCTGATTGACGGCGCTCCTTTCTGCAGCCGCTAGAGTGTGAAAACCCTAAACGCGCTAGCTGAGCAAAGTCCGATATACGGACTGCCCTCGACTGGCGCGAGTTTGGACAACTTCGTTGAATCAACGATCCGACGTTGGTTTCGAATCGCCAGGCGTTGTGACGGAACACCATCGCGAGCAGATGGTCGCGGGAATGCGCTGGACCCTGTGGCTGTCCGTCTTCTTGGCTCCCTGCGGTTACATCACTACGGTGCTGTTGGCGCGGATCGGGCCTCAGGTAGTTGGAACGTACGGGATTTTAACTCTCTACATCGGCCTTACGTCTGTCTTTTTGTTTTTTGGGGGTAATGGAGTTGCGATAAAGTTTGTCCCCGAACTGCCACAAGAAAAGCGCCTTTCGTTTCTTCTCTCCTATTGTTTGGTGATTCTGGCCGCGACGCTGCCGTACCAGATCGCCGCATCGATTTGGCCGGGAGGATTGAAGTACGTCTTTGGGAACGAAGTGAGCAATTGGTTCGGACTGCTGCTGATATGGGTGGCTCCGATAGCTATTTTCTCGTCGCTGGCTCTTGCGGTGTTGAAAGGACTGCTCGAAATCAAATGGTCGCAGGTGTACAACCGCGTGATAACAATGGGAACGTTCGCGCTGTATGTGGCTCTGTATTTCGGCGGTCGACCGCTGCTGGCGGCTCGATACAAACTAATTATTTGGAGCGCCTTTGGGTTTCTCACGCTTATTGTCACAGCTCTCGCCATCCGCCGTCTTCTGAGCCGCATCCCGTGGCCTCGGGACGGGAAATCCTTGAGGTTTTTTCTGCCGCCGGGTTTTTGGACTTACGCGTGGGGCTTGCAAGCCAGCAGCGTCCTCAATTTCTTAAGCACGCGGCTCGACTATATTTTCATCCTGAACGCGGGTGGCCTGGTGGAATTTGGTAAATACGTTACACTGATCACGTTGACGTCTGTGATTCCGACTTTCGCGACGTTTGTCCTCGATAGCTTGCTGCCGTCACTGACGCATACCCTTGCGTTGCGCGATTACCGCACGGCGCGACGAATCACGGAGGTGTACTTGCGATTCATGCTTCCGTGCGGGCTGATCGCTGCGACGCTGGCCATCTTGTTCGTGCATCCACTGTTCAAGATTTTGGGCTCGCGTTATATGGATCTTGTAGGACTGGGGCTGCTGGCTTTTCCGATCGCCACACTGCAGGTGTTGAATTGGTTTGTTGGAACGATGTTCACGGCGATTGGCCTGCCTCATCGCGACGCCATTGTAAAAGCAGTCAGAACCGTAATATTTTGCCTGGCTTTCTGGTCCTTCTGGCCGCGGTTCCACCTCCAAGGAGCGATCTGGGCCTGGGGCATTGCCGAGGTGTCTTATCAAGTACTGGGAATCTGTTTCCTTCTGCGGAAGATGCCGTTTAGGTTTTCCTTTGTTCCGACATATGCTGCTTATTTGGCGGTGGTGTGCCTTTCCGCTGTATCAGCGAAACTTTTGGGCGAGCACCGGCTAGTTGCCACGTTGCTGACCTGGGTTGCGTTGGTTGGCGGCTTTTTCTTGGGCGCAGGGTACACTTGGCGTGAGATTCGCGGACTGGCGCGCTTGGTTTTGCCTTCACGAGCTGGCGCGCCGGTGCCGGTATGATTTCAAGAGTTCGGGATTCGGTACGGCGCGATTGGGGCGGCGGGAGATGATATCAGACAAGTTCGATTCCCTAGTGATTCTTTCACCGTTTGTATGGCACGGTCTTTTGTTGAATACTCATTTCATGGCAAGTTACTTTTCAGCTAAGTTGCCTGTGTTATATGTGAATCCAATTCCTGCTTGGCATCCCAAAGACCGCAACTTCTCAGTGGCGGAAATGTTGTCTGCGTATGGGCCACGGCCAATGCGGCAAGTCAGCTCACAATTATTTGTCTACACGCCAAAACGGCTGCCGCTGGGCCGGATTGGGCCGATCGCAACTCTAAACAAGCAACTCTTTGCCCGCGGTACCACGGCTTGCCTGACCGCGCTGGGTTTTAAGAACTCCTTGATTTGCGTTTCCTTTTTCGATGGCTGCCTGGAACAACTGAATCACTTGAGAGGATGTCCAGTTCTTTACTACTGCATTGACCGTTTCATACAGCCGGAAGAGACGGAATTGACTCGTCGCGCCCAAGTCGTCCTGGCCGTAAACAGGCTCATTGCGGAGGAAAAGCGGCGTCTTAACCCCCATACGTATTGGCTGCCCACCGGAGTTGATGTCCTCAGCTACGGGGGAGCGACCGCACAAATCGAGCCCGACGACATGGCACGAATTCCCCATCCGAGAGCGGGTTTGACAGCGACCTTCACGCATTATGTGGATTATGAACTCCTGCTTTACCTCGCCCGGACACGAAGTGAGGTTTCATTCGTATTGATCGGGCCCGTGTTCAGGGGGCCGAGCGGCCCGGATGAGCGCGATAGGGCGCTCATAGGAGAACTGAAGTCGCACGGAAATATACATTGGCTTGGGATGAAGCGAACGAATGAGCTGCCGTCCTACGTCAAGGCATTTGACGCAGGGATAATTCCCTTTAAGGATCGAGATTTCAATCGTGGGCGCGATCCTCTGAAGCTGTATCAATATCTAGCCGCTGGCATTCCGGTAGTCTCCACGCCGTTGAGCACTTTCGGAAGTGAGCCGCCAGGTGTTTCGTTTGCCGGAACGAAGGAGAAGTTTCTCGCCGCGCTCGACCATGCGCTTCGAGAGGCCCCGAATGAAGCGTTGAAGATCCAAATCGCGGAATTCGTTCGCAGCGCGAACTGGTCAAATCGCTTTAAGGTTATGGAACAGGTGCTCCAGGATGTCTTCGAAAATGCCCCGGAGCCTTCTAACCCATTGACATGAGGGTTCTCCACGTCGAGGTTGGCGGCTCCTACGGTGGCTCGCTTCGGGCTCTTGAACTTTACTTAGCGCATAGCCACGACGCTAATTTGGAACACGACGTACTTTTCTATTTTCCGACACCGCATTCTGAGAACCTGCTCGCGCATGTTAACAGGGTGCAAGTTCTCTATCCCGAGCATTCGCCGAGATCGAGACAGGTTGCAGGAACGAGCGTACAACACAAATCCGTTTCGTCTCCGTGGATTGCGGATCTAAAAAAATTGGCTACGCTGGCCCTTGGTCTCCCAACTGCATTCCGCGTGCGCCAGGTGATTCTGGACAGAAAGTATGACGTCGTTCATGTGAACAACACCTTCACGTATCAAGCGGCGACTCTGATAGGCGCGCGCTGGGCGGGAACACCGGTGGTTGCCCATGTTCGCAATCCCGTGGATAAAGGAAGCCTCGCGCGCTGGCTGCTTCGAATGACTGACCGTTTGGTGTGCGTGAATGACGTGCTCCGGCAGAGTCTCGTGGGCTGGGAAACGGGTTTAGCGGTTGTTACGTGTCGGGACGCCGTCGAGGAAATTACATTCGACGTCGAAGCAAGTCGCGTACTGCGCCAGTCTCTCGCGGCCCGGGAGAGCTTGCTGGTCGGATCTCTGGGCCGATTGGAACCTCAGAAGGGATTTGCCTTCCTGGTTAAGGCCGCCCGCAATGTAATCGACCAGATGCCAGATGTAAAGTTTGCCATCGCAGGAGATGGCAGCGAACGCGGTAATCTGGAGGCTCTGATTCGGGCGCTAGGAATCGAGAAAAATTTCCTGGTCTTGAATTTCCGCAGTGACGTGGGGAATTTCATCGAGGCCTTGGATATATTTATTGTTTCTTCCATTTGGGAAGGCGGACCTTTGACTGCGCTCGAGGCGATGCAGCTTGGGAAGCCGATCGTGACGACTCCGGTAGGATTTATGCCCGAACTGATAAAGGATCACGAGAACGGATTGCTCGTGCTAGCTTCTGATGTCGATAGTTTGGCGCAGGCAATCTTAGAGCTTTGCAAGACTGAGGGGTTGCGCTCGTCCTTGTCCGCGGCGGCACCCGAGGCTGTGAAACCTTTTCGGGACCGTGACGCGCTTGCCAGAGCATTGGATAAGGTCTTCACATCGCTGGTCCTGGAGCGCGACGCGGGGTAGTAGAAGTTGCGGAAGCGTATCTCTGGTGGCGCAAGGTCGTCAAGCGCAGTTGGCGTTATCTCTAAGGCGAACCGTCGGTCGCCAGATGGCTGTGGTTTGGATTGCAAGAGAGTAGCTAGGCGAAGGAACCCGCCGAAGCGAAATTGCTGTGACTCAGGATGCCAAAAATGGAAATACTGGATGATTCCTCGAACAGCCGCAGGAGATTCTTTCGGGCGTTCCACAACTTAAAGATCATGCTGGGAAGACCCTGGTTGCAGATCAAAACTCGCGGCTTCCGGGAAAGTGTCCGCCAGTTTAGCGACGCATTGGTTTGCCAAACCTTTTATGTCTTCCAACTAGATAGCTCTCCCTGCTTCGCCGAGCCGAGCGCAAGCCCCAATCTGCCATCCGTGGAGATTTTAGAAGGGGAGCCCGCCCTTCAGCGGTTGCGCATCCTCCGTCGGGCTGGTGGTTCCTTGCCGGTTGATTTTTATCGCGATCAGCTGAGTGACGCGTATCGTAGTTGCTTGGTCGCGGTATACGAGGGCCAGCTAGCCGGCGTGCTGTGGGCATACGATCATGCGCGCCCTGGGCACTTCGTCCAAATGCGTCCGGGTGATGCTGAGGTAAGGGACGTGTACTGCCTGGCGAAATTTCGCGGGAAAGGTATCGCGAAAATGCTCATTTCTCTAGCGTGCACCGACCACCGGAAAGGGGGCGTTGAGCGCGTCTTCGCCGTGATCCATTCGGAAAACGAGGCGTCCAAGCGCGCCTTCATGGCTGTTGGGTTCAGGCGCGTAGCCGCATTAAAGAGGCGCGCTCTTTTCGGCCCGAAATTTAAGCCCGAGTGTACGCAGCCGAATCCAACGACAATTCGACGGAATCAGGGTACCGGAGATGAGCCCGCTCTTGCCCTGAGTGCGAGAAATCACTCAGAGTTGCAGCCGATGAACATTGACCTCTCCGATAATGAGGCCGCTTGGAATCGCGCGATTCTCGAACTTAGCGGGACCTTGTACCACTCATGGGAATGGGGCGAAATCCGGCGAGCGGAGGGGTGGCTGGCTACGCGCGCGCTCCTAAAAACTGGTGGCAAGCCCGTCGCCGCGGTCCAAATTCTAGAACGCCGATTACCGATGCTTAAGTCTTCCATTCTATATATCCCCCGAGGCATCGCCGGTGCCAACAACCATCCCCCGACTGTTGCTAGGATGGCCGCATGGCTGAAAATGTTTGTCCTCGACCGTCGACCCATCCTTCTTCGAATGGATCCTTCCTTCCTCGATTCTGATCAAACACGAAGAGCACTACTTGTTTCAAACGGATTTCGCGCTCTGCCCGACGAATGGTCACTGTGGAATCTTCCTCGCGCGACAATGGTACTGGACATATCCGGAAGCGAGGAAGACTTACTGCGGAACATGCGCAGAACCCACCGACAACTTATTCAAAGAGCCGTGCGAGATGGTTTAGAGGTCGAAGCCGGAACGGGCATGGATCACCTTCGTGACTTTTACTCGCTTGTACTCAAAAGTAGTAAAAGGCAAGGGTTTGCGCTTCATGGAATGGAGCATTTCTTGAACCTTCGAAAACAGTTTTGCATCCTCGGGGACGCTTTGTTCTTTCTGTGCCGGCAGGATGGGCGCGCAGTAGCGGCGATTTTCTGCGGTTGTTTTGGCACAACCTGCCACTATTTCCACGGGGGTTTCGATGTGGGCCTGCGAGCGCCGGGAGCGACGGAGATCCTTCATTGGAAGGCGATTCAATGGGCAAAAAGTAAAGGCTGCAAGTATTACGATCTTTTGGGAAGTGCGACACCACATCCTCCAAAAGAGGGCAACCGAGGTTACGGGCTGTACAATTACAAGAAAGGGTTTGGTGCTGAGCTACTTTATTCAGCTGGTTACTTCGATCTCGCGCACCGAAGCTCGCTCTACCGATTTTTCCGCTTTATCGAAGAACATCCAAGTCTAATCCAACCGGCGCTCAAGGCGCGCTCAATTTTCCAATAGTTCGACCTAGTCGCCGTCCCTGTTAAACCAGAGGCTCACTTGTGAGCCTCTGGCGGTTGCAAGGTTAACTGCTGCCAAGAACGATTGGCTTTCGCCACGCAGCCCAGAAAATTGCCGTAATTTTGTTTTTCTCTCCCGGTGGCGTAGCGCCAAGGGTCGGTGCCGGGAGCGATGATATCCTCGACGCCGTCGTAAGCATTGTCGCCGTCAAAAGTGACCAAGCCGTAATTATTTTTCTCTGCGATTTTATCCACCCACTCCCAGAAGTCGAATCCAATGACCGGGAACAC